>JANYHK010000104.1 GCA_025359105.1 Myxococcales bacterium
CGACCCCGACCACGACCGCACCCACGACCCCGACCCCGACCACGACCCCGACCCCGACCGCGACCACGACCGCGACCGCGACCACGACCCCGACCGCGACGCCGACACCGACTGTTTTTCGGGGTACTGATCTGTCTGTAGAAGAATCATTTCGACACCGACCACGACAGCGACCGCGACCGCGACACCGACGCCGACCACGGCCCCGACCCCGACCCCGACCGCGAGAACGACCACGACCACGACCACGACCGCGAGAACGACCCCGACCGATACCCCGCCCGCGCCCGCGACCCCGACCGTTTTTCGGCGTACTGGTCTTGCTGTAGAAGAATCATTTCGTCCCCGATCGCGACCGCGACCACGACCGATACCGCGACCCCGACCGCGACCCCGACCGCGACCCCGACCACGACCACGACCGCGACCCCGACCGCGTCCGCGACCGCGTCCGCGACCGCGACCCCGACCACGACGCTCGACCGCGACCGCAACCCCAACCCGCGACCCCGACCCCGACCCCGACGCTCGACCCTCAACCACCGCCACGACCGCCGAGGCCGACCCTACAGCCGCTAACGCCCGCGCTTGAAGATCCCCTGATCGACCTTCACCCCGCGAATGCTCAAATCATTCACCATCCGCGGCACGGTCCCAGTCGCCGAGTACTCCCCGTTCTGTTCGAGCACGAACAGGTCCCTCACCGCGACGGCCTTCCCATCCGACCCCGCGAGCTCACAGAGCCGGATGATCCGCGGCCGACCATCGGACTGCGCGCCGAGCTCGAGGGCCACGTCGAACGATTCGCCGAGCGCCTCACGGATCGCGTCGGCGCTCGCGCCGGGGCGTGACATCGCCAGCTGCGCGCCGATGCGCGCGAGTCCCTGGCGGAGCGTCGGGGCGCTGGTCGCCGCGAGGACGCCCTCGGCTCCCTCGGCGATGGCCTCGAGGGTCCCGACGGCGACGCCGCCGGCGAGCGAGCCGACGACGAGGCGATCGGGGCGCAGGCGCGCGGCGGCGCGAACGGCTTCTTCGCCGCGCTGCTTGGTGTCGAGCAGCGGCAGGCTGACCATGTGCGCATGGGCGACGTTGATCTCGTCGACCTCGTGCAGCGCGATGATGCGCTCACCCGCCGGCCCTGACGACGCGAGCGCCGCGAGGACCTGGGACGTCGCGCCCTGCGTCGAGCCGCACACGAGGATGTTCACGCGCGCCGACAGACACGTCTCGAGGAACACCGCCATCGGCCGCGAGAGCGAGCCGGCGCGGATCAAATCCTCGAGCGACATGTCGATGCGTCGCTTCTTGCGCACCACGAGGACGTGGGCGGCGGCGGCGGGCGGCGCGATCGCGAGCATCTGGGCGCCGCGTGGCAAGCGGCGCTCGATGATGTGCTCACCGGGACGCCAGGGCTCTCCGCTCTGGTTCGCGAGGCGCGCGACGACGCGGTAGAGCGCCTCTTCGCTGGTGAACGACGCCTCCGCGAGCGTGACCTGGCCGCCGCGCATCGCGAGGACCTGATCGCTACGCACGCAGTGGATCTCGCTGACGTCGTCGTCCTCGAGGAGCGGGCCGATGGGTCCGAGGCCGACGAGCTCTCGCACGGCGTCCCGCACGAGCATCTCGACGTCGACGCCCTCGGGCGCCTCGCCTTCGTCTCGCATCTGGTTGGCTTGCTCACGCGCCGCCCGATCGATCTGCTGCGCCAGCGCGTCGTCGACGATCGGCGAGCTCTTCAGCGGCCGCAAGTCGACGGCGTCGGCGATGCGATCGACGAGCGTGATCAGCGCGAGGCGTCGACCGGCCTGGGCGGCCGTCTCGCGCGCGGCGGGCCGCGCTTGCTGGGCGGGCGGGGAGGCCACCGGGACGGGGCGCGCCACCGGAGCAGGCGCGGCGACCGGGACAGGCGACGGCGCAGCCACGGGCACCGGGGCCGGCATCGCCACCGGGGGCGGCACCGGCGCGGGGACGGCCACCGGAGGTGCGACGCCTCCAGCCGACTGGGCCGTCGGTCCACGCGGGTTCAGCGGCGCGGGCGCCGGCGCGGCCGGGTTCTGCTGGAGCTGCATCGTGCCGCCACGGGGCGCGATGGGGATCGGAGCAGCAGCGGCCGGGGGCGCCGAGGCCATGCGGGGGGGTGCGACCTGAGCCTTGGCGATCGCCGGCTCGCTCTCGTCGGGATCGCGCTCGAGCGGGAAGTGGCTGACCGCCGCGTCGCTGCGCGGCTGAAGCCCCTGCACGACGGCCGGGGTCGGCGGCTGGCGCGTCATCGGCTGCGCCTGCGGGTTCGGAGGATGCGTCGGCGCCTTGAGCGTCACCGCCGGCTGCGGCGGCGCGGCCTGCTGCGGGATCTGGTTGCGCGCCAGCGTTCGTATCGACTCTTCGTCACCCGCCTGCATCGGCGCATCGGCCTGCGGTGCCGCGGCCTGCCCGCCATCGAGCCGGAGCACGAAGTCGCCGATGTAGATCTTGTCGCCCTCGCGAACGATCGTCGCCTGGGCGATCTTGCGGCCGTTGACGTACGTGCCGTTCGTGCTCTTCAGGTCGGTGACGATGAAGCGACCATCGCGATAGAGAAGCCGAGCGTGATGCTTGGAGACGTTGCCCTTCGGCAGCATGAGATCGTTGCCCTGAACGCGGCCAACGTTGATCTCGTTCTTGTCGAAGCCCTCCTTGCGCTCCGCGCCCCCCTTTTCGCTAATGATGATCGAGAACATTCACCGTCCCTCGGGAGAGACTCTGCGGCGCGCTACCGAAGCGGATTGGAGCCCGCGCGCCATCAGAGACTCGGTCGGCTCGAATTGTCGAGTCCGGAGGCCGAATTTGTCAAATGTTCTGCGCAGAGAGACGTCGATCGGAGAAAGGGGCGCTCAGTCCTGCGACGCGCGGCGACCCTTCACTTCGGTCGTGACCATCCCCAGGAGCTCACCGGTCAACGCGACGACATCGCGCTCGGTGTACCCGCTCGAGCGAAGCTCCCGGTAGATCGTCTTCGCGAGGATCGCGAGGGCTCGGGGATCGCGGGCGCCACGGGTGTCATCGAAGGGAAGTGCCATCGTGGGCCCGGACACGTACAAGTGCCGTGCCGACGACCTTACCCCCGTTTTCCCCGAGAATTTCGCGCTTCACGACCGCTTGGAGCGCGAAACGGGATGCACGTGTCACCTGTTCACTGCGTAGAGAAATTCGCGGTGTAGTCCGCATGCGCCAGGACGGGGTGGCCGGCGAAACGGCGGCTCCCTCGCCCGCCAGGAGCGGTGGTAGCGTGCCCCGCCAATGGCGGGCTTGCTCGATCGCATTGCTCCAGACGTCAGGCGCCGCCTGGCCTTCGGGTTGCTCGTGTACGTCGTGACGACGGCCGTGTTCGCGCTCGTCGCTGGACCGCAGCGGCTCGGCGAGCACACGTCGTTCAACCATTACGCGCACCTCGCCGACGCGTGGGCGCACGGACGGCAGTACATCGTCCACGGCGGCCCCAGCTACGCCATGGGGAACGACTTCGCGGAGTTCCAGGGCAAGACGTACATCAGCTTCCCCCCCTTCCCCGCCGTGCTGATGCTCCCATTCGTGAAGCTCGCCGGCTCGCCCGAGAACTTCCAGGACGGGCAGTTCATGGTGTGGCTTGCGGGTCTGGGGCCGACGTTCCTCTTCCTGGTCCTCGAGAAGCTGCGCCGCACCGGGCGCTCGCTGCGGTCGGAGGGGGAGAACATCTTCCTCTCGGCGCTCTTCGGCTTCGGCACGCTGTACTTCTTCACCGCCGTCGAGGGGACGGTCTGGTACGCGGCGCACGTCGTCTGCGTGTTCCTGTCGGCGCTGTACATCCTGTGCGCGCTCGACGCCGAGCGCCCGTTCCTGGCGGGGGTGCTGCTCGGCTGCATATTCATGACGCGGCCGACTGTGCTCCTCACCGGCCTGTTCTTCGGGCTCGAGGCAATACGTGTATCCTGCAAGCACATTCCCGAGGAGGGCACGCTGCTCGAACGCGCGCGGATGACCTGGGCGGAGCTCGACGTCGCCGCGCTCCTGCGCCGCCTCGTCCCGTTCGTGGTGCCCATCCTCGCGACGCTCGCCCTGGCGTCGTGGATGAACTACGCGCGCTTCGGCGAGATGAGCCCGACCGCATTCGGGCACGAGCACCTGACGGTCGTTTGGCACAACCGCATGAGCCAGTGGGGGCTCTTCGGCTACCACTACCTCGCCAAGAACCTCGGGGTGATGCTCACCGTGCTCCCGTTCACGCCACCGAAGGGCAACATGTGCTTCGTCGGCAACGGCGGCTTGCTCGAGGCGATCACGAAGTTTTCCGACTGCGTCCCCTTCAAGATCAACGAGCACGGTCTCGCGCTGTGGTTCACGTGCCCCTTCTATTTCTGGCTCTTCCGGCCGAAGAACAAGGGCCTCTTCCACGCGTGCATCCTCGCCACGGCGCTCGTGCCGCTCGCCGTGAACCTCCTCTACCAGAACAGCGGATGGCGGCAGTTCGGCTACCGCTTCTCCAATGACTACGCGGTGTACCTCTTCGTGCTCCTCGCCATCGGGGGCCGTCCGCTCGGGCGCGCGTTCAAATCGCTCGCGGTGTGGGCCGTGGCGTGGAATCTCTTCGGGGCCGTGACGTTCGATCGCGGCCAGTTCGACAAGTTCTACTTCCGCGAAGCGACCCAACGCGAGCTCTACCAGCCCGACTGAACCAGGCCGAAGATGCGAAACCCGCTCATCCTGACCGCGCTCATCGCGCTCATCGCGCTCGGCGCGTGCAAGCCGACGATCCCGCCACCGGCCGCCGCGCCGGGGGTGACCGTCGCGTCCATCACCGTGACGAGCAAGTCGTTCGCGTCGAACGGCGCTATCCCCATCGACTACACCTGCGACGGCAAGGAGGTGTCCCCCCAGGTGACCTGGAGCTCGCCGCCCGAGGGGACCAAAGCGCTCGCGCTCGTCGTCGACGATCCCGACGCCGCGAGCGGAAGCTTCACCCACTGGCTCCTCTACAACATCGGCGCCGACGCGACGTCGCTCCCCGAGGGCGTCGACCCGTCGGCGATCGGCGCCAAGCTCGGCCTGAACGACTTCGAGAGCGTGCGCTACTCGGGCCCCTGCCCGCCGAAGATGCAGATCCACCGCTACCGCTTCCACCTGTACGCCTTGAACGCGCCGGTCGAGCTCAAGGACGGCGCCGATCGCGGGCAGGTCGACACGGCGATGAGCGGCCACGTGCTCGGCGAGGGCTTCTTGTACGGGATTTTCTCGCACTAAATCGGGGGAGCACAGGAGTGCTCCCCGGTTTAGTTCTTCGTCCTGTGGGGCTCCGCCCCTCCGCCGCTTCGCGTCGGAACCACCCGACTTGCCTTCGGCAGCCCGTGCGGAGCACGGGGGGAGAGGAGGTCGGGTCGCGCTGGCGGACCCGACGCGCCGGAATGGCGTGTTGGGAATGGAACTGTGGATGAGATGGCTTGAGGGGTGATGCCGATTCGATCGCCGCTGCGCGCGGCTGCGCTGTTTGCGTTCGTCGCGACGTTGACGCTCGTTCTGGACCTCGCGACCAAGAGGTGGGCCGAGGCGCTCACCGGGCCGCGCGCGGCCATCGACGGGGTGGCCCGCTTCGCGCTCGCGCACAACCCGGGCGGTGCGGGGAGCTTCCTGCGCGACGCGCCCGAGAGCGTGCGCGTGCCGGTCCTGCTCGGGGCATCGGTCGTCGCGCTCGCCGTCCTGGCGGTTCTCTACGCGCGGACGAGCAGCACCGTCGGCCGCCTCGGCGTCGCCCTCGTCGCCGGCGGCGCGCTCGGCAACCTCGCCGATCGTGTCCGCCTCGGCTACGTCGTCGACTTCATCGACGTCTCGGCGACGTTCCGCGGCGCCGAGCACCACTGGCCTACGTTCAACGTCGCCGACGTCGCGATCTGCACCGGCCTCGCGCTGCTCCTCCTCGGCGGGGCTACTTGGCAGGCTTCTCGCGCACGATCGTGACGGTCTTGATCGCGACCGGCGTCTTGGGCTTCTCGCCCGCGATCTCGACGTTGGCGATGTCGTGGACAGTCTGCTCCGGCGTGCACTCGCCGAAGATCGTGTAGTTGCCGTCGAGCCACGCGGCCGCAGCGTCGGTGATGAAGAACTGGCCGCCGTTGGTGTTGTGGCCGCGGTTGGCCATGCAGAGCTGGCCGGCGTGGTCGTGCTTGCTGCCGTCCCAGAGCTCGTCCTTCAAGACGAAGCCGGGCTCGCCCTGGCCGTTGCCGAGCGGATCGCCGCCCTGGATCATGAAGCCCTTGATGATCCGGTGAAAGCCGGTGCCGTCGTACCAGGGGCGCTTTACCCACTCCTTCGTCTTCGGATCTTTGAACGGGCGAATCCCGCGCGCGAGGCCGACGAAGCTGGCGACGGTGACCGGCGCCTTGTCGTCGAAGAGCTTGCAGGTGATGAGCCCCTTGCTCGTGTCGATCTTCGCGAGGAGGGAGCCCGTGCCCTTCACGTCCTTGAGCGCGTCCTCGAGTGTCCACTTGCCACCGGTGGGGTCACCGCCGGCCGCGGCCGCGGGCGTCGGGGTAGGTGTCGGCGCGGCAGGCATCGCGGGGGGTGTCGCGGCAGCGTTCGTCGCGGCGGCAGGGATGCCGGTGCCGGTGTTGGCCTGCGGATCGGGTCGCGACGGCTCCGGAGGGGCTTCGCGCGGGCAGCCGGCGAGGGGGAGCACGAACGCGGCGAGGGCGAGGACCGGGAGCATCTGGAGGGATCGCATGGTGTCCTTATCCTTTACTTCGGGAGGGTCGGGAAAAGAAGCTTCTGTCCAGCCCGCACCCCGTGGCGCCGGCACCAGCCCCCGTTGACCTCGAGGACGTACGACGACAATCGGCCCACGCTCCGCGGCTCCTCGTTGAGGATCGGGACGTCCTCGAGGATGCCCACGATCGTCCCCAGCTCGTCGACGAAGAGCATGTCGAGAGGGATGCATGTATTACGCATCCAGAACGCGTGGTCTTCGCGGGCCGTGAGGTAGAAAAGCATCCCGCGGTCCTCGCCCATGCTGGTGCGGTACATGAGGCCGCGCTCGGTGTCGTGCGCCGTCCTGGCCAGCTCGACGGTCAAGGTGGGCCCGGCAGGAAAGCGCAGCAGGGCCGTAGGGAGCGAGGCGTTCGGCTCCGGATCGGAGGGGCACGCAGGTGCGCTCACCTTCGGCGGCGCCACGCTCGCCGCCGCGGCCGTGGCCGTGCGGGGCGGGACCGCGAAGACGGTGGGGGCGCTCGTCGTCGCCGCAGAGGGCTCCTCCGGCGTCTTCTGGCACCCGCCCACGAGCGCCGCGAGTGCGACCGGCGCGACGGACGCCAGCGACGCCAGCGACGCCAGCGACACGGCCGACAAAAGAAAACGGCGCCGTACAGGGGTCCGGGGGGGGAGGACCTTCCTGCGCAGCGCCGCACTCCACTTAGCGAGGGTCATGCCAGCCATCCCCGTTCAACCGTTTCGCGCATTTGCCAGGATCGTTCCGCGGAATTCGTTTCAAGATCGAAAGACCGTTTTTCAATGTCGCGAGGGCGCGTCTGGGACAGGGTGCGACGACCCCGCATCGTCGATGCCGGCTCAGCTGCGCAAGCTGCGGACGCCGGCGGTCTGCACCTTGCTCGGCAGGGCGTGGCCGACGATGCTGGCCGCCACCCGGCCCGCCTCGACGAGACGCTCGAGGTCAATCCCGGTGGCGATGCCCATCCCCTGGAGCATGTAGACGAGGTCCTCCGTTGCCACATTTCCGGCGGCGCCGGGCGCATACGGGCAGCCGCCCAGGCCGCCGAGCGACGCGTCGAAGTCGCGGATGCCCATCTCAAGACCCACGACGATGTTGGCGAGGGCGGTGCCTCGCGTGTCGTGCATGTGCATGGCGAGCGACGCCGACGGGAGCTCGGCGAGCATGAGCTTCAGAATATCGTTGGTCTGGCGCGGGGTACCGGCGCCGATCGTGTCGCTGATCGAGATCTGGTAGCAGCCCATCGCGTGCAGACGCGTGGCGATCTCGAGTGAGCGGCGCGGATCGACCGCCCCTTCGTAGGGGCAACCCCACACCGTGGACACGTAGCCGCGCACGCGCATCCCGAGCGCGAGCGCGGGGCCAATCGTCTCGGCGAACGCCCTCAGCGTGAGGTCGATCGATTTATTCACGTTCTTCCGGTTGTGCGTCTCGCTCGCGCTGATGAAGACGGCGATCTCCTCGAGGCCTGCCGCTCGCGCGCGCTCGAGGCCGTGCGCGTTGGGGACGAGCGCGCTGAACTGCACCCCCGCCGGCGCGTGCGCGTGGTGGGCGACCTCGTCGGCGTCGGCGAGCTGGGGGATCCATTTCGGCGACACGAAGCTCGTGATCTCGACCCGCTTCACGCCCGCCGCCACGATGGCGTCGATGAGGCGCAGCTTGTCGCCGAACGGCACCATCACCCGCTCGTTCTGGAGCCCGTCGCGCGGCGAGACCTCGTAGACCGAGACCTCCTGAGGCAGCTTGTCGAAGAGATCGCTCATCGGTTCGGTCTCGCCCCTCGCCTCTCACACTCCCACGAGTCGCATCTGACGCTTTCCCGGCGTCGGCACGAACGGGATCGCGTACTGCCCGGAGAAGCACGCGTGGCAGTACGCCTTCGGATCGCCGCTCGGCCCGCCCACCGCGGCGAGCATGCCCTCGAGCGAGAGGTAACCGAGCGTGTCCGCCGTCACGTAGCGCGCGATCTCCTCGACCGAGTGGCTCGACGCGATGAGCTCGCGGCGGGTCGGCGTGTCGATGCCGTAGTAGCAAGGCCACTGCGTGGGCGGGCTCGAGATGCGCAGGTGCACCTCACGCGCGCCGGCGTCGCGGACCATCTTCACGATCTTGCGTGACGTCGTGCCGCGGACGATCGAGTCGTCGACCACGACGACGCGCTTGCCGCGGAGGATGGGCGCCACGGGGTTGAGCTTCAACCTCACGCCGAAGTGGCGAATGCTCTGCTGCGGCTCGATGAAGGTTCGTCCCACGTAGTGCGAGCGGATGAGGCCCATCTCGAACGGGATCTTGCGCTCGCTGGCGAAGCCGATCGCCGCCGGGACGCCGGAGTCGGGCACGGGGATGACCACGTCCGCGTCGATCGGGTGCTCGCGCGCGAGCGACGCACCGAGGGCCTTCCGCACCTCGTAGACGCTGCGGCCGTCGAGGCGCGAGTCGGGGCGTGCAAAGTACACGTATTCGAAGACGCACTTCTGGACCTGCGCCTTGTCCTCGAGCCGGATCGAGCGCATGCCGCTGGCGTCGATGATGAGCATCTCGCCCGGCTCGACGTCGCGGACGAACTCGGCGCCGATGAGATCGAACGCGGTCGGCTCGCTGGCGATGACGTGCGCGTCCTTGTTGCCCGGCAGGATGCCGAGGCAGAGCGGGCGGATGCCGCGGGGGTCGCGGACAGCGACGATCGACTCCTCGGTCATGAAGAGGAGCGAATAGGCGCCCTTCACCTTCGCCAGCGCCTCGCCGATGCGGTCCTCGATCGAAATCTGCGAGCTCAGCGCCACGAGGTGGACGAGCACCTCGGTGTCCGCGGTCGACTGGAAGATCGAGCCACGCTGCTCGAGCTCGGCGCGGATCTCGTCGGCGTTGGTGAGGTTTCCGTTGTGGCAGACGGCGAGCGAGCCGCGCGCGTAGTCGACGGCGAAGGGCTGGGCGTTGCGGATGTGCGAGCCGCCGGCCGTCGAGTAGCGCACGTGGCCGATGGCGATGCGCCCGGGGAGCTTCGCGAGGTGCTCCTGGCTGAAGGCGTCCTGCACGAGGCCCATCGAGCGGTGGGCGAAGAGCTGCTCGCCGTCGCTGGTGACGATGCCGGCCGACTCCTGCCCGCGGTGCTGCAGCGCGTGCAAGCCCAGGTAGGTGATGTTCGCGGCCTCGCCGTGGCCGTAGACGGCGAAGACGCCGCACTGGTCGTGGAAGTGGTCGTCCGCGTCGTCTGCCTCGCCCAGCACCGTGGGCGCGCTCCCCTCCAGGCGGGATCGCACCGGATCGAGGACGACGAGGGGGCGACGGATCATTGCCGCGAACCTATAGCACCCGTCCCGTGGATGGAACGGTTGCTATGGCCTTCTTTTGTGGGTCCAGCGGAGGACATGCCGGGGCTGCTCGCCTCCAGGGCTTGGGATGGCCCCCCCGGCTACTTGCGCCGGAAGAAGCTCTCGAAGCGGATGCTGCCCACGCCGACCAGGAGACCGACGCCGAGGGCGGCGAGGTACGGGGCGAGGCCGCCCGAGCCCGATCCGCAGGCGTTCGCGGAGGCCGGGCACGCCAGCGCGACGGCGGGGACGAGCGAGGCGGCGGCGGCAGCAGCGGCGGCGCGGACGAGCTTCATACCCGTAAGCTTGGACGGTCGGCAGCCACGGCGCAAGGGGGCCCGTGAACGCCAGAGCTACTTGACCGCGTAGGTCGCGGTGATCGTGATCTTGTAGCGCGAGTGTTCGTGCTTCATCCCCTCGAGGTTCGCGGCGCCGAGGCCCTTCTTGACGACGGCGACGCAGGCCGCGGCCGCCTTCGCGCTCTTCAGCGTACGGCCGTCCTTGGAGCTCGCGAGATAGATCGGCTGCTTCTTGCGGCCGAAGCTCACGTCGGCCACGTACGGGAGCGCCCCGCCGCCGCCGCCGGCCGCGCAGGACGCTCCGTCCTGGATGGCCTTCACGAAGAGCTTCTCGAAATCCACCAGGCGGTCGCACTGCTCCGCCGGCGTGTGCCTGCTGCCGGGATCGTGGCACTCGAGCACCCGGAGCTCGGAGAGCCCGACGGGACCACCGCCGTCGTCACCCGCGCCGGCATCGGGATCGACGTTGGCTGCGAGCGGCGCGGCCTCGGCATCCGCCTGCGCCGAGAGGATCGGGCTGTCGACCCGCGGTCTCCTCCACAAGTAGAGCGGGATGGCGACCAGCACGAGGCCGAGCACGAGCGCGACGAGCATCTGCAGGCGCGCCGGGCGGTCGTAGCCCAGACCGAAGTCGCGCGCGCGCCGGGCGGGGCGCGGCTCCGACGGCGGGTGGCCGGTGCCTCCGCTCGAGGGGTCGGACTTGCGAGGGTCGGGCATCTCTGCCCGCCCGCATTATCACGGATCGATGAGGGCGCGCACGCTCGCGCCGGGCTCGTACCGGGCGATGGAGGCCACGAGATCCAGACCGTCGGGGAGCATGCCCTGCACCTGGCCGACGATCTGCTCGACCAGGTTGCGGGCCTCCTGGGCGCCGGGTCCCACCATCCCGACGACGAAGCGCAGCGGGCCCGTCTTTCCGGCGGTGGCGGCGATGAGGCTCAAGAGGAGCATGTCCGTCAGCTCGACGACGCGGGTGGCGGCGCGGCGAAAGGCCAGCATCTCGAGGATGGTGGGGCGGTCGGAGACGAGGCGGTTGGGGCCGCGAAGCTCGTAGCGCGCCATCGTGAACGGCGCGTCGACCCACTCGGCGAACTGGGCTTCTTCCTCGAGCGCCTTGAGCGTGTGGTCGCGGAGAAGGAGGCCGGTCAAGCCGTCGCGCTTCGAGAGGTACGCCTTGGCGCGCTTGTGCCCTGCGCTGTCGCGCGCGAAGGTCACCATCTTGTAGCGGAGCTCGCCGAGTTGCACCTCGCCGCCGTGCATCAGATTGACGGTCTTGCGGCGCTCGTAGGTGTGATCGACGTAGGTGCCGTTGGTCGAGCCGGTGTCCTCGATGATCCACGTGCCGCTCTGCCAGCGGCACTGCACGTGCTGCCCGCTGGCGGTCGCCTCGGGGACGCAGATGTCGTTGTCGGTGCGGCGGCCGATCGTGAGGGACGGCTTGTCGAGGCTGATGAGCTCACCGACGTACTCGGGCGCGTTCGTCGCAAAGGTCGCGAGCAGCGCCTGGCTCGAGGGGGTGAACGTCGTCGCGGTGCTGCGGCCGGGCGGCGGTCCGGGGTCGAGCCGCTCGCGCGCGACCTGCACCGGATTCGTCGTGAGCGTCGCGGGGTTGAAGAAGCGGAGGTGGCGCGCCGGGAGGCGCTGGGCCGGCTCGTCGGCCAGGCACCGGAAGATCTGCTTGATCTCGTCGATCGACAGCCCGGCGGGAACGTCGAACATGATCTGCTGGCGCATCGGCTTCGCGCGCGGCTTGGCGCCGGGCTCGGGGACGCGGCAGGTCCACATCTCCCAGAGCGTCAGGCCGAGGGCGTAGACATCGTCGTCCTGCGAAGCGCCGCCGGAGCGGATGCGCTCGGGCGCCATGTAGTTCGGGGTACCGCCGTCGGGCGGCGCGCCGGGCCGACGCGCGCTGGCGCGGGCGCGCTCCTTCGCGAAGCCGAAGTCCAGCACGATGGCCTTGCCGAGCCCGCCGTTCGGATCGCTCGTGACCATGACGTTGCCCGGCTTGAGATCGCCGTGCACGAGGCCCTGCGCGTGGATCGCCGCGACGCCGCCACATACGTCGCTCGCGATCCGGCGGAACTCGTCGGACGTGTACCCGCCCTGCGCCTTCTTCCGACGGATGTGCGTGTGGAGGGTCTGCCCGGTGATGTGCTCCATCACCAGGATGGGCCCATAGATGCTCGGTGCCAGGTCATGGACGCGGCAGACGTTCGGATGGCTCACCGAGCGCGCGTGCAGGAGCTCTTGCCGCAGCGCTTCGTCGTCCCCGGGCATGCGCGATTCTTCGCGGACGATCTTGAGGGCCACCGGCTGCTGCGTCGTCCGATCGTACGCGAGGAACACCTCACCCATGCCCCCCTTGCCGAGGCTCTGGCGGATCTCGTACCGGTCGTTGATGACCGTGCCGTGACCAATCGGGGGAATGTTGCTTCGCGACGTGTCGGTCATGTCATGTAGCCGCGCGGACGGAACGTGTAGTCCTCGATGCTACCGCCCTCCCAGCC
This sequence comes from Myxococcales bacterium, assembly GCA_025359105.1. GTDB lineage: Bacteria > Myxococcota_A > Polyangia > Polyangiales > Polyangiaceae > JANYHK01. The sequence continues at coordinate 12,845 of JANYHK010000104.1, forward strand.
CGTGGTCACCAAGGATGAGCGTCACCCATCCCGGCCCCCAAGGCAACGCCCAAGCGCGAGGGCCGACCCCGCCCTGGTCGGCGCGCTTTTTCCCTGCATTCCTCGCGGCCAAGAGCTCGGAATCGGACCCTTTGCGGCTGCCGCTGGCCCGTATGCGCGATTCGTAATCTTGGTAGAGTCAAGCCGCAGCATCCCCCATGTGGCCTCTCGTCCGATTCGTCTCGCTCCGCCACATCGCGGCCGCGAAGCTTCGCTCGCTCCTGACGCTCCTGGGGGTGGCGCTCGGTGTCGCCATGCTCGTCGGCATGACCGCGGCGAACGGGGCGGTCCTCTCGTCGTTCGAGGAGATGGTCGACCGGGCGTCCGGCAAGGCGGACCTCGAGGTGACAGGCGACGAGTCGGGGGTCGACCAGCAGCTCGTCGACGAGCTCGGCGGCCACACCGAGCTCCTGGCCCACGTCGCGGGACGCATCGAGCAGACCTCCTTCCTCGAAGGGGCGAATGGCGAGCCCGGTGAGCGCGTGCTCGTCCTGGGGGTCGACTTTCTCGGGGACAAGGAGTTCCTTCCGTTCAAGACCGAGAGCGGCGCCGATGCCATCGCCGATCCGCTGGCGTTCCTGAACGATCCGCAGGCGATCCTCGTCAGCGAAACGCTGGCGAAATCACGCGGGCTCAAGGCCGGCTCGACGCTGAAGCTGCGGACCGCGCAGGGGATGAACGAGTTCCACGTCGAGAGCGTCCTCGCCGAGACCGGCAAGAGCCAGGCGTTCGGCGGGCAGCTCGTCATCCTCTTCCTCGACGCCGCGCAGCTGGCGTTCGCGCGCGAGGGGCATGTCGACCGCATCGACATCCAGCTCCAGAAAGGCGTCGTCGTCGACGCCGCGATCCCGGCGCTGCAGAAGCTGGTCGGGACGCGCGGCGTGGTCGCCCGGCCCGAGGCGCGAGGCACCACCATCGCCGGCATGACGACGAGCTTCCGCCTCGGCCTCCAGGCGCAAGCGCTGCTCGCGCTGCTGGTCGGGATGTTCCTCATCTACAACGCGGTGAGCGTCTCGGTCGCGCAGCGGCGGCGCGAGATCGGCATCCTGCGGAGCCTCGGCGTCACGCGATGGGCGATCACGCGCGTCTTCCTCGTCGAGGCGCTCGTCCTCGGGATCATCGGCGGCGCGATCGGGGTCGGGCTCGGGGACGGTCTCGCGAAGGTCGTCGTCGCCCAGTTCGCGCCGGCCGTGTCGCGCTTCTACCAGAACATCCCCACACCGGTGCCGCACGTGACGCTGCGCCTGGCGCTCGCGGGCATCGGCGTCGGGCTCGTCGCAACGCTCTTCGCCGCGTTCGTGCCGGCGCGGCGCGCAGCCCACACGAGCCCGGTCGAGACGCTACGCCGCGATCTGCACGCGCAGGCCGCGGCGCGCCCGCCGGTCAAGCTGATGTTCGGCCTCGCGGTGGTGGCCGCCGGCGTGGCGCTGGCCATCACGCGGCTGCCTGTACTCTACATTGGCTTCGCCTCCATTTTCCTGCTGACGGTGGCGGCCGCGCTGGCGACGCCGATCTCGGTCGTCCTCCTCGCGCGCCCCGCCGCGGCCCTCGCGCAGCGCACGCTCGGCCTGTCGGCGCGCCTCGGGGTCGACAACGTGTCGCGCGAGCTCGGGCGCAGCGCGCTCACGGCGTGCGCGCTGGTCCTGGCGACGTCGATGAGCGTCACCGTCGCCTGCTACGCCCACTCCTACGAGGCGAGCTGCATGGCGTGGGTGGAGCAGGCCGTCCCCGCCGACGTGGTGGTGACCGCCGGGTCTCCGCTCGCCGATCGCAACGCGGTGGCCTTCGCCGCCGAGCTCGCCGACAAGGTGCGGGACATCCCCGGCGTGCGCGAGGTCGACCTCCTCCGCTCCCTGACGGTCCCTTATGGGCAATGGCACATCGAGCTCACCTCGCTCGAGACCCGCACGTACCTGAAAAACCCGGTGCAGCTCGTGCTCGACGGCCCCAGGCCCGTGCCCGTCGACGCGCTCGAGCACGAGCCGAGCGTCCTCATCAGCGAGAATTTCCACGCGCGCACGGGCCTTCGCGCCGGCGACACCGTGGAGCTCCCCTCCCCCACCGGCGCGCACCGCTTCAAGATCGTCGCCGTGGTCGTCGACTACTCGAGCGACCAGGGATGGATGATGATCGATCGCAAATACATGATCGAGTTTTGGAAGGACTCGCGCGTCGAAGCCATCGATCTGTACACCGCGCCGGGCGCCGATCCCTACGCGGTCGCCGCGGCGGTGCGGACGCGGCTGGCAGCGACGGGCGAAGGCGGGATGTTCGTCACGACCAACGCCGCGCTGAAGGACGAGGTGCGCCACGTGATTCGGCAGACGTTCGAGATCTCGAAGGCGAGCGAGTTCGTCGCGCTCTTCGTCGCCGTGCTCGGCGTCATCGGGACGATGCTGGCGGCGGTGATCGACCGCATCCGCGAGATCGGCGTCCTCCGCGCCATCGGCGCGACGCGGCGTCAGATCCTGTTCGCCGTGATGGCGGAGGCCGGCTTCCTCGGCGTGTGCGCGGCGCTGGTCGGCACCGCGGCGGCGATCCCGTCGGCGCTCTTGTTCGTCGACACGGTGGGGTTCCAGGCGACGGGGTGGAGCGTGCCGTTCAGGTTCCCGACGCTCGCCGTGGTCCGCGTGGTGTCGGCGGTGGTGCTGTTCTCGATCGCGTCGGGGTTCTTGCCGGGATGGCGGGCAGCGCGGCTGAAGATCACGACGGCTCTCGCGTACGAGTGACGCCAAGGTGAGCGATCAAGGGCAGGCGAGCCACATCATGGCCCCCGCCTGCGGGCTTCCAGTCGGCGAGAAGCGGAGCGCCTGCGGGCAGGCGAACCCCGCCGCCGCACCCTCCACGTAGCACCAGCCGGCCTCGGCCACGCCTGTGCACGTCCCGGCGGGCAGCGGGGCCGCTCGGAGTTGGGCGACCGTGCACACGGGAAACTCGGCGAGCCTGTCTGCCTCGACGCGGCGGAGCGCCTCGACGAGCGGAGCCGGCGCCGGCGAAAGGCCGGGTATGCGAGACAGGTAGAGGAATCGCCGCCGCCGCGCCGGCGGCCGCCTCCGTCGTCACCTTGCCGCCGCACCCCGCGCCCGCAACCGCGCCCACAGCCGCGAGCGCGAGCGAGACGAAAGAGACCGCACGCAATCCATCAACCCCTGCCATGGGTCCACCTCACGGAGCCGATGGCCCCCGACCCGCCGATCCATCACGTGACGTGAGGTTGAGCCGATTCCGCTCAACCTTGCGCAAGCGCCGCGCGATCTGCCGATGAGTTACGTCGTGCCGGGCATTAACTCGAAGAATCTCGCGACGGCCCGCACCTTGCTCTAGCAGGGCGAATGCGCCCGAACCCGTCGCTCTTGATCGTCACCCCCGCCTTTGCGCTGGCCCTTACTCTCGCTGCCGTCGGCTGCACGCACAGCTCCGACGCTCCAGGCCCCGACGCGGGGCCGGCGGCCGATGCCGGAGCCGATACCGCAGCCCCCGCGCCGGACACGGGCGCGCCCCCTTCCGACGGCGGCGTCGTGCCGCCGGGTTGCCCTGCGCCGACCGGAGGGCCGACGGTCCACCCGGGCAGCATCTCGGCAGACGAGACGTGGACCGCCAACACGAGCCCTCACGTCCTGCCGTACGACACGAGCATCTACGCCAAGGTGACGCTGGAGCCGTGCGCCGTGGTGCAGATCGCGCCTAGGGTCACGGTGACGATCCCCACCAAGGGAGCCCTCGTCGGGGCAGGCACGGCGACGAAGCCAATCCTCATCGGCGCGCGCGACGCGGGTAAGCCGTGGGCGGTGATTCGCGCGATCGGCGGAAGCGCGCAGCTCGCGTACGTGACGATCGAAGGGGGAGGAGACCCGCTGAACACCTCGAAGGTCCTCGCGGGCATGCTCTACGGGCAGCCCGGCAGCGATCCTGTCACGAGCTCGCCCTACGCCTTCGCGCTGAAGAACGTGACGCTCAAGGGCTCGGCGAGCAACGGCGTCGTGATGAACAACGTGGCGCGCTTCTCGGACGACTCTGCCGCGCTCACCGTGACCGGCTCCGCGGAGTATCCGGTGAGCATCTACCCGCGCGTCGTCGGCACCCTTCCGACCGGCACCTATACCGGCAACGCGTCGGACGAGATCCTCCTGCCCGGCGGCGGGCAAGGCGAGGTCATCGTCGAAAGCACGACGATGCACGAGCGCGGCGTCCCTTACCACGTCGGGCACGCGACCTCGGCGGGCGAGCTTCGCGTCGGGTCCTCGACGACGGGCGCGCCCTTGGCGACGCTGACGATCGAGCCGGGCGTCGTCGTCCGCTTCAAGAAGGGCGGCTACTTCAAGATCGAAGAGTTCTCCAGCGCCACGCCGGCGACCGGCGCGCTCATCGCCAATGGCACTGCGGCCAAGCCGATTCGCTTCACCTCCGCCGAGGCCGCTCCGGCGATCGGTGATTGGATCGGGCTCACGTTCGGCTCGAAGGCCGATCCGACGAACGCGCTCGACAACGTCTGGGTCGAGTACGCCGGAATGCAGGACAGCGGCGGCACCGGCTCGTGCGCGACCGGCCTCCGGGTCGGCGCCATCCTCATCTCCGGCATCGCAGAGCCGGATCACGCGTTCATCACCAACTCGAAGATCATCCACTCGCCCGTCGGCATCATCAGCGGTTGGAGCGGCACGCAGATCGACTTTTCGGCGACGAACACGTTCGACGACGTCGCGGGATGCAAGCTGACCAATCCGAAGGACGGCAGCAACTCGTGCAACGGGCGCCCGCCGTGCGCGGTCAATTGACGCGGCGCTGAGCCGCGAGGGCGCACCACCACGTCGCGAGGAAGAGCACGGCACCGGGGCCGACCACGACGAGCAGCACGCGCATCACGACGAACAGGGCGCCGGCGGCGAGCGCCCACGCCGGCGTGTGGGGCCCCATCGCCAGGAGCTTCCCGCCGAAGCCCCACGCCGCGAGGAGGTGACCGAGCGCCATCTCGGAGGCGAAGAGCGCTCCCAGCGCGACCGCGAGGCGCTTCACGGCCGACCTCCCGCGACGCGCGCGGTGGTCATGGCGAGGAGGATCGCGTCGCCTAGCGGGCCCCCGGTGACGAAGCGCTGGGCCCCGTGCTGCGTGATCGGCGCACCGAACAGCTGCGCCGTCGCGAAGAGGCGGCGGAAGCGCGCGTCGTCGCCGTGGATGCGCGCGCCGGCGAGCGCGAAGCCCGTCGCGGAGACGCCGTATCCAAGGACCACGGGCCCCGAGTCGATGTCGCCGCGCCCGATGACCTCGCGCGGGTACTCGCGCATGACGCCGAAGCCGAGGACGGTGTCGTCGAGCTCGCGCGTGGCGGCGTCCCACAGCGCCCGCGACAGCGTCAGGTCCGCGAACGAGAGAAAGTAGACCGCGAGCAGTGTCCCCGAACCGCGCGCGGCGTCACGCGGCGCGCCGGAGCCTGGCTCGACCGCCTGGACGAGGAGGCCAGTCGCGGGATCAATGTACCTTGCACGCATCGTATCGAGCGCGCGCGCCACCGTGGCGGCGTGGGCATCATCGCCCGTCGCAGCGTCGCGCAAGGAGAGCGAAGCTATCGCCGCGGCGTTGTCGACCGGGTAGATCTCGCCGGGGTACGTCTCCACGAGCGCGAGGGGCGACGCGTCGAGACGGCGGGCGAGAGCGCGGGTGATGCGCTCGCCGACCGCGGCGTGGCGGGACCGGGGGTCGAGCACCCGGTGCATACCGATCGCGAGGTTCAGGTAGCCGAGGTACGCGACGTGCCCGCGGTCCTTGTCGAGCGACCGCACCGCGTCCTCGCCCCAGGAGCGCGTGTCGAACGCCGCGCCGCTGGGAGCGAGCATGCGATCGATGCTCGCGCCCACGCGCAGCCCGTACTCGGCGCCGAGCGCCGGGTGCTCGCGCGCGACCTGGCCGAGGCCCATCGCCGCCATCATCTCCGCGCCGAAGAGCCACTCGCCGTCGAAGAGCGCCGAGCCTGTGGCGAATTCGTCGCCCGTCGCGGCCGGCGCCGCCTCGGAGACGCCGCGGGCCAGGGCGGTCTGCGCGGCGACGTCGCCCGCGTAGAGCGCGGCCGCGCCGGTCGCGGCGAGGCGCGACGGGAGGAGCACGACGCCGAGCACGAGCGCCACGACCGAGAGAGCCGTCCTGGCTTTTCGCATGACGGTTCGACGTGCGAGGGCCACCGTTGCTGCGACCACTCGCCGGCGCCCCGCGACCGCTCGACCTCACGGGGCCGTCGATCCACCGGGCCGAGCCGCGAGCTCCACGACGATTTTTACAAGCCAGATCCTGCGACGGCCGCCCGCGGCGAGCTGACGGCCGCCGCTATGCGCTCGAAGCTCGCGGGTATCAGCGTCGCGCAGGAATGGAGTGGGCCGGCGTGATCGAGCCGTCGCCGTTCAGGTGGGCAGGCACGTACGTGTCGCCAGGCCGGCCCCCCCACGTGCTCGCGCCGGGCGGGAGCGTCGTCGATGGCGCGACGGGCGCGGGCGGCGGCGGTGGCGGTCCGGGGACGAAGCGCGCCGGCGCAATGGTGCCGTCGGGATTCATGCTCGCGGGAACGTACGTGTCACCCGGGTTCCCGGTCGGCCCGAAGAGGCTCGGCACGGGCACCGTCACCGTGTACGCCGCGCCGTTGACCTCGCCGGCGCCCGCCCCCACGCACACAGTCGCGTTGGTGCCGTCGGTGGCGTAGGACGCTGCGGGCCCCAGCCCGGGCACACCTCCCTGCACGCCGCCCGCCCAGCCGTCGATCCCTCCGTCGCCGGTCGTGCGGCACGCCATCGCGACGACCCCGACGCCCGGCGTCCCCCCACCGAGGATCAGGTGGCGGCTGCCGTCGTCCTGCACCGCATACCCGCCGATGACGGGGCCGACCTGCCCGATGACCTGGGTCGAGTACGTCACGCGGGGAGCAGTCTCGCAATGCGCGCAGACCCTTGCATCCGTCGGCGCGCCCGTCGGCGCGGCAGCGCCTCCTGCGGCCGCGCTCGAGATCGAGAGGCCACGCGAGACGTCGGCCGCGCTCGGGCTGCTCGCGCCGCCGACGGCCGTGCCCAATCCGAACGCTGGCCCGGAGACCGCCGCGCCCTCCGTCATCGCTTCGTCCACTCCGCTTGCGCGTAGCTGCCGGAGGGCGCGCGCTGCGCCACCGGCTGGAGCGACGCGACGAGACGCTCGAACACCGGCCAGGTGCTCGCCGCGGCGTCGAGGCTCGACGTGCACGTCACCGTCATCACACTCGTCTCGTCGTCGCCGGGCTCGAGGTGGACCATCGACTGCTCGATCGTCGAGCTCTGCGCCGTCCACACGCAGCGCGTCTGCATCGCGTGACGCCCGGCCACGACGATGTCCTCGCTCTCGAGGAGATCGAAGCCCTCGAGCGCCGCCGCCAGCACGAGGAGCTGGCGCTGCACGTGCGTACGGAGGCGGTCGCCGTCGCGTCGCGGCTCGCGCGTCACGACGACGTTCGGGACGATGACCTCTCCCGGCTGGGCCGGCGCGAAGAACACCGCGATTGTGCGGTCCTCCCAGCCCTCCGGAGCCTCGAAAACGTACGGTGCGTACTGAACATGGGCCATCGTGCTTCCTCCGCGGCTGCTGGTACTTTGATCGTGCAAAAGGCCCATGCCGAGACATGGGAGGGGCGCGTCGATGCCGGCGGTCAGAGGTCGCCGCCGCAGTGGTCGCAGTGATCGTCTGCTTCGGGCGCGCACGCGCGGCAGTTGGACTTCTTCTTGTGCTGCGCGGGCGCGGGCGACGCCGGCGCGTGGGGGAGGACGTCGTTCGCCGCGCTCGCGAGCCTGCCGGCCATTCCGAGCGCGAGACCGGCGGCGCCCGCGCCTGGGATGAGGCCCGCGAGCCCCGACGCGCCGCCCATCAGCGCGCCGGCGACGTTGCCGGACTGCAGCCCGCCCATCACCCCCGCCGCGGAGCCGACCACGCCCGCGGCCTGACCGACCATCGCCGCGGCTTTTCCGGCGCCGAGCGCGCTCAGCACCGATCCGCCCAGTCCCATGAGGCCGGCTGGCGAGACGAGGCCGCTCGCGACGCTGCTCGCCATGCTCGCGACCGACATGCCCGTCGACAACGCGCTCATCGCCTTCGCCGCCGCGGGCCCGCCGATCGCGCCGCCGAGGGCCATCGCGCCGCCGAGGATGTTGCCGCTGGCGATGCTCGACGCCGCGTTCGCCGCAGAGAGCCCTTTCGAGACGACGCTCGCCGCTTGCGCGGCGCCGGGCACGCCGGCCGCCGACGCGAGACCCATCGCACCGCCGAGGACACTGCCTGCACCTGCCATCGACATCGTCATGATCGCCTCCTTTGCTGGCGGGACTACCTGCTGCGAGGCGAGCGCTCGCCGGGCATCGGGATCCACGGCGCCGCCGGGTCAGGCGGAAACGCCGCGGGGCCGGGCAGAAACGCCGCGGGCGGCGTCGACGTCGAGGGGGCGAGCGCGCGGAGCGTTCGCGTCTCGGCCGCCAGCGTCGCCGCGTCGATGCGCGCGCCGCGCATCATGCGTTCGAGCTCGGCCGCCGACGCGCCGCCGACCGGGCCGCTCGCGGTCATCGTCGTGAGCCACTTCGGATCGCGAAGGTCGACGTAGACCGTCGTCTGCTCGAGAGGGCCGGCGGGGGTCTTGGCATGGTAACGGACCTTGAACGCGGGGCGGCCTGCCACCTCGGCGACCCCGCTGTCGAGGACGGTGACGTGCCCGAAGCGCGCCGAGATCGGCTCGAGCTGACGCCGCGCGTGGGCCTCGAGCGTCTCGCCCGGCGTCCGCTCCTCGCGGGTGACGACGATGTTGGCGGCCATGGCGCCGTCCGCGCGTGGAGGCGCGACGACGATCACCATCGAGCGGTCGGCCCAGCGCTCAGGTGTCTCGAACGAGAGGCCGGCGGAAGAGCGCCTGGTCATCGCACGACCACCGCAGCAGCGACTCTACCCATGCACGTCGTAGGAGCAGGGGGCGTGCCAGCTTTTTTGCGCGAGACAGCTGCGGTCGGAGCGCTGCGACGACCGCCGCCTGCACAGATCGTGAAGCCGATGTGCAGCCGAAGTGCAGCCGGAGTGCAGTGGCCGCGGTGCCTGACTGGAGCGAGCTACCCATACTTGAAGGAGGCAGCGCCGTCGCTCGCCTTGCACAGATTTCCCCGCATGCAACGCCGCTAGGCAGCCTGACCGCGCACCGCGTCCGAGTACTGCACGTCGGCGCCTGGCGAGAGGACGATGCGCACGTACTGCAGGAGCACGCGCGCGTAGCCGAAGGACGTGCTCCCAGAACGCCCAGCACAGCTGCGCGCGGACGCCGCCTTCGAGCGACGACAGGCCCGTGAAGCCGCCTTCGTATCCTTGATCGTCGCAGAGCGACGCGATGCGCGAGAGCGCCTCGGGCGGCATGAGCGTGTCCGCGTCGACGAACACCAGTACCCTGCCCTGCGCCAGCTCGGCGCCGAGGTTTCGCGCGCACGCCGCCTTCGGCTCACCGCAGCCGACGATGCGCACGCCGGCGTCTGCGACCAGCGGCGCGAGGACCGCGGAGGTACGATCGGTGCTCGCGTTGTCGATCACGATGATCTCTACGCCGGTCTCGTCGAGGTGCGCGCCAGGTCCACCTGCGAGCCTCCGCGCCGAGGCGAGGGCGGCCTCGACCGTGCGCGTGATCAGCGCCTCTTCGTTGCGCGCCGGGATGATGACCGTGATCGCCTTCGGAACCATCCCGCGAGCCACGCCTTGGTTACCCAGTTGGAGTCGAATTCCACCCAGGGTGGATACGCGGTCCCCCACGGAACGGGCCGCGCGACCATGGTTTCGGGTGCCTTTTTCCGAGTCCGTTGTCACGAGGAACCTCCACCGTGCCTGCATTCGCGGCCCCAACTGCGTTACCCAGTGGATCTACTGCGACGGCTGTGCCGCCGGGGCCCGACCGCGCAAATCAGGTGGTTGCGCGGTGCAGAAGCCCTATGAAGAGGGAGCGACGCGGATCGGTCCGGATCCGGACTGGTGCTCGTTTGTCTGCCGCTTCTTTGAACATTTCCAGGCGACGGGCCGTCCGCCCGAAGGCTGGAAGGAAACCTGCAGGAGCCCTCGAACATGATCTCCCACGCCCCACGCCTCGCCGCCTTCGCCCTCGCCGTCGCCGCGCTCGTGACGCCTGGCGCCGCGCGCGCCGAGGGCCCGAGCGCCGACGAGATCGCGAAGAAGACGCTCGAGCACGACACGTTCGGCTTCGAGGGCTCGCAGATCAAGGCGCGCCTGGTCCTGTTCGAGGCCGACGGGCGCACCCAGGAGAGGGCGTTCGAAGGGATCAGCAAGAAGGGCGCGGACAACCTCATCCGGAGTGTCATCCGCTTCACCGGCCCCGCCACCATCGCGGGGACGAGCTTCCTCATGGTGCAGCACCAAGGGGCGCCCGACGAGCAGCACATCTACCTGCCGCGCATGAAGACGACGCGGCGCATCGGCGGCACGGGCGAGCGCGAGGGGAGCTTCATGGGGAGCGACTTCAGCTACGCCGATCTGGAGCGCAAGGATCTGCGCGAGGCGACCTACGCGCGCCTGCCCGACGAGCCCGTCGGCAAGGACCCGTGCTTCCACCTCGAGGCGACGCCGAAGACGCAGAGCGCGTACGCCAAGCTCTCGCTCTGGATCCGCCAGCGCGATTTCATCCCGCTCCGCGTGCAGATGTTCGACAAGGACGGCAAGCTCCTCAAGACGACGTTCACGCGGCGCATCAAGGACGTCGACGGCAAGCCGGTCGTGACCGAGACGCACACCGAGAACGCGCAGACGAACCACAAGACGGATCTGGTGATCGACGAGATCCAGTTCAAGCCCGATCTCTCCGACGCGCTCTTCACGCCGGCCGCGCTGTCGCACTGATATCGTCGGCGGGCATGCGCCGCGCAGCGTTCCTCGCCGCCCTCCTCCTCGCCGCCCCCGCGCGCGCGACAGAGGACGAGGTGATCGACGATCCGCTGCTACATCCGACCCCGACCTCGACCTCGACCTCGACCTCGACCCCGACCGCGACCCCGACCCCGACCTCGACCTCGACCTCGACGCCGCAGCTCTGGCGCCTCTCGGTCTTCTCCCGCGGCAGCACCCAGACCTCGTGGGACGATCTCCCCGGCGGCCCCAAGGACATCGTCGAGTGGCGCTCGCGCGCACTCCTTTCGGCCGGTGACAAGCCGTCCGCCTGGCTGAAGTGGGAGATCGGCGTCCGCTTCGACGCGCTCGCCCGCGCGCAGCGCCGCGGTGATCCGGCGATCACCTTCGAGGCGCGCCCCTGGGAAGCGTACCTCGACGTCGCCCCTGCCGAGCGCTTGCGCCTCAAGGTCGGCAACCAGATCCTCTCGTGGGGACGGCTCGACGTCGGGAGCGCAGCCGACGTGCTCGGCGCCTACGATTTGCGCGAAGGCCCGGCGATCGACCTCGACGCGCTCCGCATTCCGACGCCGACCGCGACCGCCACGTGGTTCCCCGTGGACGCGTTCCAGCTCGACGTCGGCTACACCCCCTTCTTCACGCCGCACCGCTTCGACGTCGCCGGCACCAACTACGCGATCATCGGCCCCAACGCGCCCGCCGCGGTGGCCGCGGCGTTCCAGAAGCTCCGCGGGCAGCTCGATCCGTCGAGCTACGCGGCCATCACCGCCGACTTCGCCCGCGTGAACGCGCCCGACGCTCGGCCCGACAACGGCGAGCTCGGCTCGCGCGCGACGTGGCGGACCGGGCCGTACGATCTGGCGCTAACCTACGGCTTCGTGCGCTCGAAGATCCCCACGCTCACCCTCGCGCCGGAGCTCGTCGCGCTCCTCGGCAGCGGCAACGCGACGAACCTGACCGCGGCCGGGCAGGTCAACGCGAAGCTCCAGAACGGCGAGCACCTCCTCTCCGCGAGCTACGATCGCTACCACCAGATCGCGCTCGATCTCGAGGGCACCGCCGGTCCGTTCACCGTCGCCGGCGAGGTCGGCGTCTCCCCGCAGCGCACGCTCTTCGTCCGCGATGCCGACACCGGCCTGCCGTCTGCCGTGCGCACGCCGGTCGCGCAGGCCGGGCTCAAGGCCACGTACGCCAAAGAGGAGACGTTCGCGATCAGCGCGGAGGCGAGCGTCCTCACCGCGACGCAAGGCAGCGGCGCGACGTATTTCGTTCTCGGTCCGCATCGCCGCATCGGGATCGCGTTCGTCGCAGTCCACGACGAGCTCGGTCACCACGTACTCGACGCGGCGGCCCTCGCGACGACGAGCGGACCGTCGTTCTCGCTCATCCCGCGGTACGGGTACAAGCTGACCGATGCGCTCGTGGTCGGCGCGGGCGCCGCGCTGTTCGCGGGGCCTCGCGGAGACGACGGATCGCTCGCGACCGCGCAGCGGGGGACGGATCAGGTGTTCGTCTACGTTGACCTGCGGCTCTGAGTGGGTCGGAGTCGGGGTCGGGTCGACGTCAGGTGATCGCGCTGTAGAGGCTCGCGATCGCGTCGTCGATCTTGTCGACGTTCGCGCCACCCGCTTGCGCCATGTCCGGGCGGCCGCCGCCCGAGCCGCCGACGTGGCCGGCTACGGTCTTGATCAGCTCACCCGCCTTGTAGCGATCGGTGAGCGATTTGCTGACGGTGAGCACGAGTGACGCCTTCGGGCCGTTCACCGTGCCGACGAGGACCACCGCGTCGCCGAGCTTGTCGCGGAGCTTCTCGGCGAGCTCGCGCTGGGTCGCCGGGTCCATCGCGTCGACCTTGATGGCCAGCGCTTTGCCCCCGGGGATGTCGCGCGCGGACTTGAGCATGTCGTCGATGCCGCCGCCGCTGGAGCCGCCCATCGCGAGCTTGCGCTTCAGATCGGCGACCTCCTTCTCGAGCGCGCGATCGTGCTCGAGGAGCTTCTCGATCTTCTCGGTGAGATCCAGCGGACCGCTCTTGGCCGCCTTCGCCGCGGTGCGGAGGCCGGTCTCGAGCTGCCGCACGTACGCGAGCGCGTTCAGGCCCGTCGCCGCCTCGATGCGGCGGACGCCGGCCGCGACGCCGCCTTCGCTCAAAATCTTGAACAGACCGAGCTCCCCGAGCGCGCGCGCGTGGGTGCCGCCGCAGAGCTCGACGGAGTCGCGGGTCATCGTCAGGACGCGGACGACGTCGCCGTACTTCTCCTCGAAGATGGCCACCGCGCCTTTCTTCTTCGCTTCGTCGATCGGGAGCACCTGCGTTTCGACCGGCGCGTCGGTGAGGATCTTCGCGTTCACGAGGTCTTCGATCCGCGTGAGCTCCTCGTGCGTGACGGCCTTGCCGTGCGAGAAGTCGAAGCGCAGGCGATCGGGGCCGACGAGCGAGCCCTTCTGCTGCGCCGACTCGCCGAGCACGGTGCGCAGCGCCCAGTGGAGGAGGTGCGTCGCCGAGTGGTTGCGGCGCGTCGCGGTGCGGCGAACGTGGTCGACGGTGAGGCGCAACTTGTCGCCCACCCTGATCTCGCCGCCCGAGAGCTTGCCGAAGTGCACGATGAGGCCAGTGACCGGCTTCTGCGTGTCGTGGACGTCGACCTTCGCCAGCGAAGACGCCGACGCGAGGACGCCGCGATCGCCGACCTGGCCGCCCGCTTCGCCGTAGAACGGCGTCGCGTCGAGGATGACGCCGATCTCCTGGCCGTCCTCCGCGGACTCCACGAGCTCTGCGCCGCGCGTGAGAGCGAGGACCGTCCCCTCCCCTTCTTCGCGCTCGTAGCCGGTGAAGCGGACCGCGCTCACCTTCGCGAGCGCCTTGTGCCACACGTCCTCCACCGCCTCTTCGCCGACCTTCGAGCCCTCGCTGCGCGCGCGCTGCTCTTCGAGCGCCTTGTCGTAGCCGGCCGTGTCGACGCCGAGATCGCGCTCCTTGGCGATGACCTCGGTGAGATCGAGCGGGAAGCCGTAGGTGTCGTAGAGCTTGAACGCCATCTCGCCGCCGATGACCGTGCGGTTCGAGACGCGCATCTGCGAGACCTCTTCGTCGAGGATCTTGAGGCCGCGATCGATCGTCTGGCGGAAGCGCACCTCCTCCTGCTCGGTGACGCTGAGGATCAGCTCCTTCCGCGCCGCGAGCTCGGGGTACTGGTCGCTCATGAGCGCAACGACCTCGGCGGCGACCTCGTGGAGGAACGGGCGCGGGATGCCGAGGCGGTGGCCGTGGCGGATCGCGCGGCGCATCACGCGGCGAAGCACGTAGGGGCGCCCTGCGCGATCGGGGAAGACGCCTTCGGCGACGAGGAACGCCGTGGTGCGCGCGTGGTCGGCGATGACGCGCATGCTGACGTCGTCGTCGCCGCCGGAGCCGTGGTACGGCTTGCCGGCGATCTGCGCGGCCTTGTCGACGAGCGCGCGCAGCAGATCGGTGTCGTAGTTGCTGGTGACCCCTTGCAGGACCGCGCTCACGCGCTCGAGGCCGGCGCCGGTGTCGACACACGGCTTGGGCAGAGGCACGAGCGTGGGCTGCCCGTCGACCATGCTGCGGTCGAACTGCATGAAGACGTTGTTCCAGATCTCCATCCAACCCTTACCGTCGGTGCCCGGCTCCTGGTCGAACGTGGAGAGGTCACAGCCGTCGCCGTGGTACCAGTGGATCTCGGTGCATGGGCCGCACGGGCCTGTCTCGCCCATCGACCAGAAGTTGTCCTTCATTCCCATCGAGATGATCTTCTCGTCGGGATAGCCGGTGACCTTCTTCCAGATGGCGCGCGCCTCGTCGTCCGCAGGCAAGCCGGCCTCGCCCCCGAAGACGGTGACGCACATCTTCTCGGCGGGCAGACCGTACGTCTTGGTGAGGAGCTCCCACGCGTAGGCGATCGCCTCCTCCTTGAAGTAGTCGCCGAACGAGAAGTTGCCGAGCATCTCGAAGAACGTGTGGTGGCGCGCCGTAACGCCGACGTTCTCGAGATCGTTGTGCTTGCCGCTGATGCGGATGCACTTCTGGCTGCTCGTCGCGCGCGTGTAGGGGCGGACGTCCTTGCCGGTGAACACGTCCTTGAACTGGACCA
The DNA here is from genome assembly GCA_025359105.1 of Myxococcales bacterium. Lineage (GTDB taxonomy): Bacteria > Myxococcota_A > Polyangia > Polyangiales > Polyangiaceae > JANYHK01. The sequence goes on from JANYHK010000104.1 coordinate 27,877, forward strand.
TGCCGGCGTTCGTGAACATCAGCGTCGGATCGTTCTGGGGGACGATCGGCGCGCTCGGGACCACTTCGTGGCCCTTGGACTTGAAGAAATCGAGGAACGCCGCGCGGACGTCCGAGGCGGTCTTGGTCATTTTGAGGAACGTACGTTTAGCACATCCTCGTACAGCTCGTCGTAGGCGGCGGCGACCACGGAAGGGCGGAATTTCTCGTGGTAGAGCGCGCGTCCTTGCTGGCCGGCCTCGGCGGCGTCCCCCTTGGCCAGGAGCAGGCGGAGGACCTCGTCCGCGAGGGCTTCGGGATCGCCGGGCGGGACCATGCGGAGCGGCACGAGGGCCTCGAGAGGTCCGTCCTTGCACGCAATGACGGGTACCCCGAGGCTCATCGCTTCCAGGAGGACGAGCGGGAGGTCCACCTTGCCGTAGAGATCGTCGACCGGGAAGGCGACGACGCTCGACGCGGCGAGGAGGGCGGGCATGTCGTCGATCTCGCCCACGTGGCGCGTGCGCGCTTCGACGTGCGACGCCGTGAGCGTGCGCACGAGCGCGTCCTTCGCGGCGGCGGCGTCCTTCGTCTTGGGGCGGCACGCGAAGACGATCGTGGCCTCGGGCACCGCTTTCAAGATGCGCGGCACGGCGTCGGCGACGGTCTCGGCGCCGCGCGACACCTCGAGATCCCCGGGGTAGAGGACGACGGGCCCGGTGAGATCGTACTTCGCGCGCGTCACGGCGATGCGGGCTTCGTCGGGCGGGTCGGGGGCGGCGGCGCAGGGGGGAATGACCCGAAGCTGGGCGGCGCGGACGCCGGAGCCTACGAGGCGGCCGCGCGTCCACTCGCTGAGCACGACGACGACGTCGCCGAAGAGCCAGCGGCGGATGGTCGCGAAGCTGCGCGGCGCGCTCGCGACGGTCTGCACCACCGGGCCGTCCCAACCCGCCGCCGCGCGCACGCGCCTGGCGATCTGCGCCGCGGTGGAGGAGGCGGGGTTCGGCGCGAAGACGAAGTGCCAGAGATCGTGCGGATCGCCGAGGGCGAGGCGACGAAGGACGCGCGCGTTGGAGAGGAGCGCCGGCGAGAAGCGGCCCGCGTCCGTGTACACGGCCTCCTGGGTGACGCGCGCGCCGATGCGCGGCGCGCCGGGTGTCGTCATGACGGTGGGCAGGGCGCGCGTCAGGTTGGCGGCGACGTCGCGGACGAGGTTCTTCGACCCGTCGTGCCACGGAGGGGCGATGGGCTTGGAGACGAAGAGAACGCGAGGCGCCACGAGGGCCGCGACTCTAGCACCGCCCGCTCATCGGCCGGCGAGCGGATCAGGCTCATCGCCGCACCGGACCGGACCGGCGGCAGCGGGGGCTTGCCTATGCTAGAGCTTTTGCACTAAACGTCCGCGCTGGAGGGGAGCTCATGCAACCGAACGTCATCACCGCCGTCTTCCTGCCGATCGCGCTCGCCATCATCATGCTGGGCCTCGGCCTCGGCTTGACGCTGGCCGACTTCAAGCGCGTCATCGTGTACCCCAAGGCGGTCGCGGTCGGCCTCCTCTGCCAGATGGTCCTCCTGCCGCTAGCTTGCTTCGCGCTCGTGAAGCTCCTCGCGCTACCCAGCGAGCTGGCGGTCGGGATGATGCTCCTCGCGGCGTCGCCGGGGGGTGCCACCGCGAACCTGTACAGCCACCTCGCCAAGGGGGACGTCGCGCTCAACATCACGTTGACCGCGGTGAACAGCGTGCTCTCGATCGTGACGCTCCCGCTCATCGTGAACCTGTCGCTCGCGGCCCTCGCCGGGCAGAGCGCGGTGATCCCGCTGCAGCTCGGCAAGGTGATGCAGGTCTTCGCGATCGTCCTCGTGCCGGTGCTCATCGGCATGGCGATCCGCGCGCGCGCCCCGGCGCTCTCGGTGCGCATGGGCAAGCCGGTGAAGATCCTCTCGGCGGTGTTCCTCCTCCTCATCGTCGTCGCCGCCGTCCTCAAGGATCGGCAGACGCTCGCGACGCACTTCCCGGCGGTCGGCGCGGCGGCGCTCCTCTTCAACCTCACGAGCCTCGCCGTGGGGTACTTCGTGCCGCGGTTGGCGCGCCTGTCGAAGCGCCAGTCGGTCGCCATCGGCATGGAGATTGGGATCCACAACGGAACCTTGGCGATCGCGATCGCGTCGGGCCTCCTGGGCAGCCCGACGATGGCTATCCCGCCGGCGATCTACAGCGTCATCATGTTCTTCACGGCGGCGGCGTTCGGCTGGTGGGTGAGCCGCGGGCTCGAGACGACGACGGCGGCCAGCGAGGCCGCGCCGGCGTAGCTCCGTTTCTATTCGCCGGGCCCAAGTCGCACGAGCTTCGGAGCCTCTCCGCGGAAGACCGAGCGCGGTGCCCCCAGCCAGGTAGAACCCCGACATGAGCGGCAGCTTGCTCAGTCTATCCAGGGCGCGGCGTTGCTCGTTCGAAAGGCTGGGGGGTGTCGCCCATGGCTCGTTCTCCGCCTCGAAGAAGGCGCGCCAGAATGTTCGCGTTCGCGCGGTGATGAGGGGGTGCGCGACGTCCCGGAAGAATCGGTGGATGCGCTCGGTGCCGTAGAGCGCCAGGAGCGCCCGGACGTCCTCCATGCGCCCCGATTCGAGCACGCGCGGCAGGATCGCGTCAGCGGCCGGCCGACGTTGGCCAGCTGTGTTCGCCCTCAGTCCGTTTCCTTCTTATGCCTCTCCTCGATCCGCGCGCGCTCATGGCGGGAGGTCGCGCTGTGGCGGAAGGTTCGACAGCTCATGGTCGATCTGCTCGCACGCCTCTTTGCGGAGCGTCAGCGCTTCGGGCGCCGTGTCCCACGCCGTGGGCGGCGCCGACCAGTAGCCTCGCGGTCCGAAGCGCTCGGACTCGGCCGCCTCCGCGTCGTCGGGCGGCGGCGAGGAGAAGGAGGCGGCGCGCCGGTCCGCCACGCCGCGCGTCTTGGCGCGGTTCACCAGAATGCCGCCGATCCACGTGCGCAGGCTCGATCGCTCCTCGAACCGATCGATGCCGGCGATGACGGTCATCCAGGTGTCCTGCACGACCTCCTCCGCGCCCCCCACGGAGCCGACGAAGGCGAGCGCGCGGACGATGAACCCGATGAGCACCAGCGTCGTCACCGCGCCGAGGCCGAAGAAGATGTTCCGCCACGGCTTAAATTCATGAGAATCGCTCCTTTTGCCCCTTGGTCTCGCGCCAGGACGATTCGTTACAGGGGCCGCCCAAGATTTTTCTCGTGAGGACGTTGGGCCTAGACCACGGGTCCCGTGTATCGCGCGACGACGAGGCTCACGTCGTCGTCGGGCTGCGGCGCCCACGCCGCGATCGCGTCGAGCACCCGATCGCGAATCGTCTCGACCGCGAGACCGCGCGCCCCCTCGATGGCCCCGAACAGTCGCTCGATGCCGAAGGGGACCCCCTCGGCGTTCCGCGCTTCGGTGACGCCGTCGGTAAAGAGGATCATGACGTCGTCCTGCGCGAGCCGAAGCGACGAATCGCTCGTCATGGCGGCGATGTCGTCGATGGCACCGATCCACGTACCGGGCGTGTCGATCGCCTCGCAACGACCCGTCTCGGCGCGGCAGACGAGCACCTCCTCGTGAGCGCCAGCGAAGGCGACGAACCCGTCGTCGTGAAAGCGCAGGAGCGTCATCGTCGCGTGCTCGTCCAGCACCAGGCGTTCGTGCAGGTTCTCGAAAATGACCTTGTTGACCGTGGTCACGAGCGCGCGCGGCGTACGGTCGGGGTCTTCGCGGACGAGCGCCGCGACGCTGCTCTGGATCATGAGCATGATGAGGCCCGCGTTGAGCCCGTGGCCGGCGACGTCGCCGATGCCGATCCAGCATCCGTCGTGCACGGGTAGGACGTCGTAGTAGTCGCCGCCGACCTCGGTGGCCGGGTTCATCGCCGCGGTGACGTCGAGCCCCGCGACGCAGAAGGTCCGCGGCAAGAGCGCCGTCTGGATGTGCTGGGCGAGGTTCATTTCCCGAGCCAGGCGCTCGTGGCGGAAGGCGACCGCTTCGGACATGGAATTGAAGGCGGCGGCCAGCGTACCGAGCTCGTCGTTCGACGAGACGTCCGCGCGCGCCGCGAGGTCGCCGCTCTGGAGGCGCGTCGCGGCATCCGAGATGGCAAGGATGGGCCTCGTGATGAGGCGCGTCACGAAGAACGCGACCCCCATCCCAAGGACGAGGGCGATCCCGGTGAGGGCAAGCGTCACTGCCCGCGCGCGCGCATAGCTCGTCGCCGCGTTGACGGCGGCTTCGTTCGCTCTTCGCCCCTCCAGCTCGAGGAGCACGTCCCAATCGTCGATGTACTCGTCGAGCGCCGGGAGCACCTCGTGCTCGAATTTCGTGAGCGCCCGCTGGCGGTCTCCGGTGCGCAGCACCTCTTCGGCTTCCGCGCGCGTCGACCGGTACCGGGCGCGCGCAGCAGTGATCGCGCCGAAGAGGGCTCGCTCGTCGTCGGCGTCGAGCAGGTGCTCGAACTGTGCGTAGATTTCCGAGATTTCCCGACTGGTGGCCCCCTGCTCGGCCAACTCCTCGTCGAACGTGCGCGGATCGCGGATGAGGAACAGGTGCAGCGCCGAGCGCCCGTTCTCGTGGACCTTGCGGACCCCCGTCTGCGCGAGCCGCACCTTGGCGAGGTGGTGCCCCGCAATCTTGGCTGTCGCCTGGTTGAGCTCGTGCATCCGCGAGATGCATAGCGCACCGACCGCCAGGGTGAGGACGCTCATCACCAGGAAGGCCAGCCGCAGGCGATGGGCGATGCTCGTCCTCCCCATCTTGCGCGCCTAGTCGATGACCACGAGAGCGCCGCCCAGCGTGGCCATCGCTTGCAAGCTGCGCTTCTGCCAGCGCAGGTTCGCGTTGCACGTGAACCGGATTCGATAGCTCTCGATCGCGCACTTCATCTGGCCGGTTATCCAGCGCACGATCACGGACAGGCACGACGAGTTCATGAAGTAGAGGTCGCGTACGTCGAGGACGGCCTCCCGCACCCCGAGCCTCGTCGCTTCCGTGTGGAGCTCCGAGATGATCCTCTGGAGCTCGTCGCGGACGAGCTGGTCGGCGTTTCCGCGAAGACGCGCGACGATCTTCGTGGGCTCCCGTTCGGCGTGGGCGGAGAAGTGCTCCAGATTCACGTCGCGGATCGCCAGGTCGCCTTCGCTCATGGCGTCCTCCCTCGTTCGAGCGTCGCCTCGACGCGTATGTTCTCGTCGTCGCCGACCGAGACGGTCAGCGTCATTTCACCCTCGGCGGAGATACGGGCGAGCCCGAGCCCCGAGCCGTCGTCACGCGACGCGGTGCGCTGGAGCGCCGTGAGGTAGAGCGCCCACGGATCTGCCGCGCTCTGGATCTCGCGCACCACGCTCAGCAGGTTCGCCCGGTTCTCCGCGTGGTCGCGATTCTCCACGCGGAGCATGGCGATGTACCCCTCCTTGGTGGCGTCGATCTTGAGTCGGAAGCGTACCGTCCCCTCCCGACCGTACTTCCGCGCGTTGTCGAGCAGCTCGTGCGCGGCCATGGCGAGGCGCCACCCCAGATCGGGATCGTCCAGGACGTGGCTCGACAGATCGTCCACGATGCGCCGCGTGGTGGAAATCCCCTTCGCGTCGGGCACGAAGGACGATTCGAGCAAGAGGGTGTCGGCGTTCATGGTTCAGAGTGGGGTACGGCACCCTGGGGGGTCGTCCTTAGGGCGATCCGGAAGGATTTAGGTTGGGGCCCCCGGCCCCACCGTGAAGGACACCCGGGGAGCGCCCTCACGTGCCGCATCGTGCGGTCTTCTGCTCGGCGTCGATCACCTCGCGCACCTTGCGCAGCAGCTCGCGCGGCCCGAAAGGCTTGGAGAGCACGTGCGCGAACGCGCCCAGCGCCTCGGCACCTGGGGCGTAGCCACTCATGAGGATCAGCGGCGGTGCGGCGGGGCGCTCCCGTAGGAGGTCGCGTAGCGCGGCTCCGCCCAGGCGTGGCATCACCAGATCGGAGAGGATCACGGCGACGTCGGTATGGGCCGCGAGCGCTTCCAGAGCGGCTTGCCCGTCCTCCGCCAGCGTCACCCGATAGCCCGCGCCGGACAGCACGCGTCCGAGGAGGGTGCGTACCGGGCGATCGTCGTCGACGACGAGCACGTGCTCGGTACCGCGCGTACTGTGACCGTCCTCCGGCGTCGCCGCGCCGGGCGTCGCGGCCGGAACCTGGTCGCTGGCCGGGAAGTAGACGCGGAACGTCGTCCCGAGCCCCTGCTCGCTGTAGCAATGGATGAACCCGCCGTGTCCCTTGAGGATGGTCTCGACGACGGCGAGCCCGAGCCCCGTTCCTGCGCCGGGCCCCTTGGTGCTGAAAAACGGCTCGAAAATGTTGGCTCGCACTTCGGGCGCCATGCCGACGCCGTTGTCGGTCACGGAGAGGAGCACGTACTCGCCGGGCGGCTTGCCGGGGTGCGCCTCGGCGTCGCCCGCCCCGACCGTGACCGGCTCGATCGCAATCAGGATCCGGCCGCCAGCGGCGAGGGCGTCCCGGGCATTGACGACGAGGTTCACGATCACCTGCTCGATCTGTCCCGGATCGGCGAAGATGGGCGGCAGGTCCTTGCTCGGCGTGGCTTCGAGCGCGATGTCGGCCGGCAGGAGCCTCCGCAGCATCGGGAGCAATCCATCGACGACGACATGGACGCGGACGTCGCGGCGCTGCAGGGGTAGTCCCCGCGAGAACGAGAGGAGCTGACGGGTCAGGTGCGCAGCCCGAACGGCGGCGACCTCGATCTCCTCGAGCAGCTCGCGCGCCGGGTGATCGCCGAGCATCTCCCTCATTCCGTCCGCGTTGCCGAGGATGCTCACGAGCAGGTTGTTGAAGTCGTGCGCGACCCCCCCGGCCATCTGGCCCAGCGCCTCCATCCGCTGCGCGCCGCGCACCTTGTCCTCGAGCGCACGCTGGGCCGTCTCTGCGCGGATGCGTCCTGCGACCACCGAGACCATGGCGGCGACCTGCACCACGAAGTCGATCTCGTCCTGCGTGGGCGGCATCACGCCGTCGGCGCTGAACGTCCCGACGCAGAGGGCGCCGACGCGATCGGCCAGGGCGAGCATGGGCACGCTGATCAAGGTGCGGTTCCCGAAGTAGGCCACCTGCGCCTGGTCCGCGAGCGGCTCGTCGCGCAGATCGTTGCAGACCATCGGCTCGGTGCCCGTGAGGTGCAGCCGGATCCACGGATCCTTCTCCAGATCGAGCGTGGCCATCCGTTGCTCGACGCGCGCGCTGTCGGGGAGCGCGTAGCCAACGACCTCGAGTCCGATGGTCGCCGACATGGGCAGAACGAGCCAGGCGCGCCGGTAGCGCGTGTGCTGCTCGACGGACGCGACGACGTGGTCCATTGCGTCCGCGAGGGTGCTCGCCCCGTGCAGGGCGCGCGAGAGCTCCAGAAGTCCCCCGGTCTTCACGCTGTCGAGCGTATACGCGGGCGGCCTCCGAGGGGGCGGTTACTTCTGCCCCGCCGCCTGCGCCAGGCCGCGATCGGCGCCGCGCATCGCGCTCTCGACGGCGCCGTCCACCGCGCGATCTTGCAGCTCGGCGACGCGGCCCTGGTTGGACAGGACCTGCGCGCTGTCGACCGTGGTGGCGGCGCCGGAGAACGTGCCTTGCAGCGTCTGCTGCGGGACCTTGCGCACCGCGAACTCGACCTGCGCCTGGAACATCACGTTGCCGTTCGACGAGCCCTGCGCGAGGCGGGTGATCGTCCCGTCGAGCATCAGGACGGGGATCTTGCGATCGCCGGCTTGCTTCATGAGCGACGTGTCGGCCGCCTCGACCAGGAGCGCGCCCTTCAGCGTCCCCGCGCGGGCGCGTGCCGCGCTCCGCATCACACCGCCGAGCGAGTCGCCGCGGACGTTGGTGGCGTTCTTCATGTTGCCGAGCTGCACGATGTAGCGCGCGTTGCCCATCGTCGCGGCGACGGCGGCGGCCGGCGCGCTCTTGCCAGAGAGCGTGTCGATGCTCGCCTTCAGCTGCGACTTGACCGCGCCGCTCGATTCGCTGGCGAGGTGCTTCTGGAGCTGGCCGATGGCGCCGTCATCGCCGACCTGCGCGAGCGCGGCAGCGGCAGCGGCGCGGACGGCGGGGTGCGCGTCGTCGAGCGCGCGCTCGAGAACGAAGCGCGCGTCAGGGGGCTTCGTCTTGCCCAGGAAGAGCGCCGCGCTCACGCGAACGCGAAAGTCGGGTCCGGCGAGGAGATCCGTCTTCACGCTCGACACGTCCTGCGCAGGAGAGATCCTGGCCGTACCGCAGACGAGACCGCCCGCGATGGCTGCTCCTGCCAGAACTTGGAACCATGTTCGCGAGCGCGAGCGACCCATCGAGCCCTTTACTGCTCCTCGGTTACGCGGAAGGAAGGACTCATGGAAAGCGGCGAGGGGCGCCTCGCGACGGATCCCGTACACTCTACAAGCCCGGGACCTTTGAACAAGGCCTCATGGAGACTTCGCTCGAGACGCCGGCAGAAGGTGGGAGACGTTCGCACCCGCGCCCGCGAGCGAGCGCGAGAGGATCGCCCATTCCAGAGACGGACGTCAGAGCAGCGTCTTCAGGTCTTTCTCGATCTCAGCATCCTCGCCGTCGTCGTACCCGAGGTGCACGGAGCGCACGATCCCGGCCCCGTCGAGGAGGAACGACGCCGGCATGGCCTTTGGCTGCCACTGCCCGGCGAAGGCCTTGCCCTCGTCCCACACGACGTTGAACTTTCCTTCATAGGTGGCGACGAACTCCTCGATCCCGTTGGGATCGTCGTCCTCGCTGATCGCGACGATCGTGACCTGATCGCGGTACTTCTCGGAGAGGTTCGCGAGCTGGGGGAACGCCTTCTTGCACGGCTCGCACCATGTCGCCCAAAAGAGGACGACGACGGGGTGTCCGCGCTCGGCGGCGAGATGGAAGGCGCCGCCGCCGACGCGCACAGCTCCGAAGGGCGGCCCACGTTTGCCGACGAGGGGGTGGCTCAGCTCCGCCGACGTGGGGCCCTTGCCCCTGACGCACGCCGGGAGCGACAAGACCAAGGCGAGGAGGAGCGCGCCGCCGCCGCGCGTCATGAGCGGAGATCGAGCGCGGCGTCGACCGCCTCCGCGAGCGTGCGCACGCCGACGATCTCGAGCCCGGCGGGCGCGCGGGACTCGCTCGACGCGGGGACGATCGCGCGCCGAAAGCCCATCTGCTGCGCCTCGGCGAGGCGGGCCTGGGCGCGGGCGACGCCACGCACCTCGCCGGCGAGGCCGATCTCGCCGAACACCACCGTATGCGCCGCGACGACGCGATCGCGCAGGCTCGAGGCGACGGCGAGCGCGACGGCGAGATCGATCGCGGGCTCGTCGACGCGTATTCCGCCGGCGACGTTGATGAACACGTCGGCGTTGGTGAGCGCGAGGCCGACCTTGCGTTCGAGGACGGCGAGGATCATCGCGAGGCGCGCGCCGTCGACCCCGTTCGCGGTGCGCCGTCCGCTGCCGGCGGCGAAGGGGGCGACGAGGGCCTGCACCTCGACGAGCATCGGACGGGAGCCCTCGCTCGTCGACGCGATGACGCTGCCGGCGGCGTCCTTCGGCCGCTCGGCGAGGAACAGAGCGCTGGGGTTCGGGACCTCGCGCATCCCCTCGCCCGTCATCTCGAAGACGCCGACCTCGGTGGCGCTGCCGAAGCGGTTCTTGAGCGCGCGGAGCGCACGGAACGCGTGGCCCCGCTCCCCCTCGAACGCGAGCACGGTGTCGACGAGGTGCTCGAGCACCTTCGGTCCTGCCAGCGTGCCGTCCTTGGTGACGTGGCCGACGAGGAACGTCGCGATGCGGTCGCGCTTGCTCCGTTCGACGAGGCGGGCCGCGACCTCGCGCAGCTGGCTCACCGTGCCGGCGGCGCTGTCGAGATCGGGCACGCGCACCGTCTGGACGCTGTCGAGCACGAGCGCGGTGGGCTTGGCGTCGGCGATGACGGTCTCGATGACGGAGAGATCGTTCTCCGCGAGGACGAGCAGGTTGTCGGCGACGCTGCCGAGCCGGCGGGCGCGCGCGGCGGTCTGGCCCGCGCTCTCCTCGCCGGAGACGTAGAGCGCGCGGCAGCCCTTGTTGGCGAGTCCGGCCAGCGCCTGCAAGAGCAGCGTGGATTTCCCGACGCCGGGATCGCCGCCGAGGAGCGTGACGCCGCCGAGCACCGCGCCGCCGCCGAGGACGCGATCGAATTCGCCGATGCCGGTCGGGATGCGCGCGGCCTGATCGGCGTCGATGTCCTTCACCGGCTGCGCCGCGCTCGCGCGACCGGGCGACGATCCGCTCACGCCGCGCCGGGGCGCGCTCTCCTCGACGAGCGTGTTCCAGGCGCCGCAGGTGGTGCAGCGCCCGAACCACTTCGGGAAGAAGGCGCCGCACGCTTGGCAAACGAACTGCGTCAGCGCCTTGGCCATCAGCCGGTCGTGCAGATCTTCGTGGAACCGAGCATCCCGGACTTGCACTTCACGCCGGTCGGGCAATCGCCATCGGCGCCGCACGTGCGATGGCAGCCGACGTTGCTCTTCGCGAAGCCGCTGGGGCAGAGGCCGTTGACCGGCTGGGTGAAGATCGTCGTGCCGCCGGGGGTCGGCGGAGGGGTGCCGCCGCTGCTACTGCTCGCGCCGTGACCGCCGCCGCTGCTGCTCGCGGCGCCACCGCTGCTCGTGCTGCCGGCATGACCACCGCCGCCGCCGCCACCGCCACCGCCGCCACCGCCGCCCCCAGCCACGGGAGGCGGCGCGTTCGTGAACGCGTTTTCGTGGATCCAACCCAGCTTTCGGGCGCCGCTCGACGCGTCGTCGAACGTGACGAGGAACGAGTCGCTCGTCTGCGCGATCTGGGTCACGACGGTTCCGCTGGGGAGCGTCGTGATCGGAGGACCGTCGGGTGGGGACTTCCGGGCGACGCCGTCCTTGAGCAGCGTCGCCGAGACGTCCTTGAGCTTCTTTTCGTACGGGTAGCGGGTGATGTCGTTCGTGTTGATCGGCACGGTGCTCTTCGGCGCCGCGTCTGCCGTCGGGCTCGCGTTGCCCATGCTGTTCGGGCACCCCGCGAGCGCCGCCAGCGCTGCGACCCCGGTGAAGGCGAAGACGAGAGCCGAGACCAGAGTCGTTGTCGCGCGCATCGGTGCTCCTGGTTCGGCTAGCGGCAGAGGCCCTTCGTGCAGCGCTTGTTCCCGCACTCGGGGCCACGCGTGCACTTCATGTGGCACATCTTGTCGTCGAGGAGCGAGTAGTTGCCGGGGCAAGCGCCGCCCGTCGGCGAGATGATCGGCCCGCTGCCGCCACCGCCGCCGCCGCCGCCGCCGCCGCCCCCTGCGTCGGACCCGCCGCCACCGCCACCGCCGCCACCGCCGCCACCACCGCCACCGTCGGACCCGCCGCCACCGCCACCGCCGCCACCGCCGCCGCCGCCGCCGCCACCGGCGTCGCCCGGATCCGCGCCGCCGCCGCCGCCCGCGTCCTTCTTCACCGGCGGGGTCCACTTGCCGCCGCCCGTTGGCGCCGTCACGACCGGCGCCGCGCTGAACGCGTCCTCGGTCACCCAGCCCATCATGCGCTTGCCGGACGACGGATCGTCGAACGTGATGAGGAACGCGCTCGAGGCCTGCGCGATCTTGATGACGTTCGCGCCAGAGCCCAGAGACGCGACCTGCGCGCCGTCGGGCGGCGACTTGTGGACGACGACGCCGTCCCTCGCCGTTGCGGCGGCCTCGTTGTCGATCTTCTTCTCGTAGGGGTAGCGGGTGATGTCGTCCGCGTTCGTCGGCGGCGTGTTCGCCGACGCGCTCGCGCCGGCCTCACCGCCGTCGGCCCCGTCCGCCTTCTTCTTCGGGCAACCCGTCACGACGAGCGCCAGGGCCAACGCCATGCACACCGAATATGAGCTCTTTCGCATCGAGGTCTCCCGCCGTGTTCAACGCATCTTGCAATAGCCGCCGCGCGTGCAGAACACGCCGGGGCCGAAGACCGAGCAATCGCCGTCTTTTCCGGGGGTGCAGGTGTGATGGCACTTGCCGTCCGGCTGCCCCATCTTGTACCCGGCCGGGCACGTGCCGCCGGCGCCGGGCTCGACCACCATGGCGCCGCCGCCGCCACCGCCACCGCCGCCACCCGCGTCGGTGGTCGCTCCGCCGCCGCCTGCGTCCTTCGAGGCACCTGCGTCGGTCGTGGCAGGCGGCCCGGCATCGGCAACACCGGGCGCCCCCGAATCGGTGGAGACGGGCGCCCCCGCGTCGGTCGCGACCGGTGCGCCCGCGTCACTCCCGGCGGGGCGCACGATGGCCGAGCAGTCCTTGACGGTCCCGCCTCCGCCGCCATCGCGAAGGACCGTTTGCGCGGTGCCGGTGCAGGCCTGGCCGGCCGGGCACTCGGTGTCGAGCTTGCACACCTTGCCGCAGAAGATCTCGTCGCCGAGGAGCTGCGTTTGGCCCGGGGGGCATGGTCCTCTCGGCACGACGGCGCCGGGGGGGTTGAACGCGTCCTTGATCACCCAGCCCATCAAGCGCTCGCTCGGGTTCTTCGGGTTGTCGAAGGTGATGAGCATGTACTTGTCGTGGGTCGCGATCTGGACCACGCTCGTGCCCTTGGCGAGTGTGGCGATGATCTCGCCCGACGGCGGCGCCTTGCGCGCGTTGTTCTTCGCCCACTGCAGGGTCGCGGCCTGGTGATCGATCGCGGTCTCGTCGGGGAAGTGCGCGATCGCTTCGGAGTTGGCGGCCTCGGGGGCCGCGGCGATGGTCGCGTCGACTGCGCCGGCGTCCGCCGCAGCGTCCGAAGCGTCCCCCTTCTTGTTCGGACAACCCGCGAGAAGGATGGCCAAACCGCACAGAACCGGGAACAGCAGAGCGGGCCGCATCGATCGCATCGTGTGCCGTCACGGTCACATGCTCTGCCGTGGAGATCAAGCACGTAGGGGCAAGACGCCTCGCCTCCTCCTACTTCTTCTCACTTCATCGGCTCGTCGGGGGGCTGGAGGTACTTGCGCCCGCACGCGTCGGCGACGTCGGGCGCTTGGGCCGATACGACGCAGCGGTACCACGCGTTGTTTCCGTACTTCAGGCACGTGGAGAGGATGTCGACGGCGATGGGATCGGTCGGGGTCCGATTGTGCAGGGAGTTGATGCGCTTGGCCCCCTCACTGCACAGATCGGGATCCAGACGGGTTCGGACGTCCCGAAGCTCGGTGGGCGACATCGAGGGAACGCGCGCGGAGGCGCTCGGACGGGGCGCGGCGTCGCTCGTCGGGTCGAACTTCGGATCGCGCGAAGGCTCCTCGTCTTTGCGGCGGCACGACGAGCAGCCGCTGAGCACGCCTGCGGCGAGGAACGCGAGCGTGAACGGCCCGCGCAGAAGTGACCGCCCGACGCGGCTCCTGCGCCTGCCATAGCTCACGTCGGCGATCCTGGGACGGTGGTGAGCCAGCGGCGCATGAGCGAGTACCCCTGGCGTACGAGGGCGATGCTCGTCGATTCGTTCTTCTGGTGCGCCTGCACGTTCTCGCCCGGGCCGAAGTTGACCGCGGGGACGCCCAGAGCGGAGAAGCGCGCTACGTCGGTCCACGCCTGCTTGGGCTCGATCGTCTGGACGCCGCACTTCACGAGGTGCTGCACCAGCGGGTGGGTCGCAGACGGCATGGCGGCCGGCGACAAGTCGGTGAACTCGACCTGCGCGCGCTCGCGCACGAGGCCGCGCAGGAAGGCCATCGCCTCCTCGAGCGAGCCGGTGGGCGCGAAGCGGTGGTTCACGTTGACGATGAACTTGTCGGGCACGACGTTGCGCCCACGTCCGCCGTCCTTGGCCTGGGTGACGGTGGTGACGGTGCGGTAGGTGAGGCCGTCGATCTCCACCTCCTTCGGGGGCAGCGCACCGACCTCCTGCAGAAACCCCGCGGCGGCGGTCACGGCGTTCGCTCCCTCCCACGGACGCGCGCTGTGGGCGGTACGCCCCTCGAACGTGACCTGCGCGTGCACCGAGCCGGTGCATCCCAGGTGGAGCTTGTTGTCCGACGGCTCCATGCACACGGCGAGATCGACGCCCGCCAGATCGGGATCTTGCTGGAGCACCGCGCCCAGCTCGTTCTCTTTGTAGGGCCCTTCTTCGCGCGCGTAGAAGACCAGCGTGAGCTGGCATGGGAGGTCTGCGAGGACGAGGGACTCGGCGAGGACGATCATGACGGCGAGGCCGCTCTTCATGTCGGACGACCCCGAGCCGAAGCAGCGATCGCCTTCGATGCGTGCGGGGCCGTTCTCCGTCCGAACGGTGTCGAGGTGACCGACCAGCGCGATCTTGGGGCCACGCGCGCGTGTGAGCGGAACGACGATCGAGTTGCCGTATCGCCGTGCCGCCCCGCTCGGCAGCTTGGAGAGGCGCGCCTGCACAGAGTCGCAGATCGCTTCCTCTTCGCCGATGGGTGAAGGGATCGAGCAGAGCCACAGGAGCGTCTCCTCGACGCGCTCCTGACCGAGGACGTCGGAGAGATCCTGCGTGCGACGCTCGCCGGCGCTCATACCGCCACCCCGAAGTCGCGCAGCGCGGCGTTGAGGCTCACCTTGCGATCCGTCGACGCGTTGCGCTTGCCGATGACGAGCGCGCACGGCACGGCGAACTCGCCGGCCGGGAACTTCTTCGGCCGCATGCCGGGGATGACGACGCTGCGAGGAGGGACGTGTCCCTTCCATTCGACGGGCACGGTGCCGGTGACGTCGATGATCGTGGTCGACGCCGTGAGCACGACGCCGGCGCCGAGGACCGACTCGCGGCCGACACGAACGCCCTCGACGACGATCACGCGCGAGCCGATGAAGCAGCCGTCCTCGATGATGACGGGGCGTGCGCCCGGCGGCTCGAGCACGCCGCCGAGGCCGACGCCGCCGGAGAGGTGGCAGTCCTTGCCGACCTGCGCGCACGAGCCGACGGTCGCCCAGGTGTCGACCATCGTGCCGGCGCCGACGTGCGCGCCGATGTTCACGTAGCCGGGCATCACGATGACGCCGGGTTCGCAGAACGCGCCGCGGCGCACGACGCCGGGCGGGACGACGCGGATGTTCTGGGCGGCGAGGCCGGTCTTGATGGGGATCTTGTCGTGGAACTCGAAGGGGCCGACGGTGAACGTCTCCATCTTTCGAATGGCGAAATAGAGGAGGATGGCCTGCTTCACCCAGGCGTGCACAGTCCACTCGCCGTCGGCTGCACCGTCGCCCTCTGCGCTGGCGTCGCTGGCGTCGCTGGAGGGCGGGGATGCGACGCGCAGTGCGCCTTTGTCGAGCAGCTCGATCGCGGCCTCGACGGCCGCCGCGTGCGCGGGATCCGCGAGCCTGGTGCGATCCGTCCAAGCGGCCTCGACGAGCGAACGAACGTCCTCCGGCGACATGGGGGGACTTTAGCCTACTTTTCTCGCACCACGGGGAACGAGAGCACGACCGAGCGCTCGCCCGCCGCGAGGCGTCCACCGATGGCCGTCACGGCGTCCTCGAGGATGGCGTCGGTCGGCGGGATCCGCCGCATCACGCGGGTGGTGACGGGCGAACCAGTGGCGCCGTCGGCGGGGGCGGGGGCCACCGTGAGGGTGACCGCGCGCGCCTCGCAGCGCGCCCGCACGACGATGTCTCGCACGCCCGCCGCGCGCACCCGAACGATGGCGCCGCCGAGGACGCGGGCGACGACGTGCGGATCGGCGAGGACGACGCACGCGGCATCCTCGGTGTCGACGCGCACGAGCACCCCTTCCGCCGACGGTGGGGAGCTCCCCACCATGCCGAGCGCCGCGCGCGTGAGCTCGGCGAGCGAGAGCTCACCGACGCTCGCCCCGTGCGCGCGCTCGGACAGGTCGAGCAGATCGACCGCAGCGTCGAGCTCCGACAGGACGCTGCTCACGACCTGCTCGAGCGCGAGGCGCGCGCGGGTCTCGAGGCCACCGGCGCCGGCTTCGTTGAGTGCGTGTTCCAGCACCAAGAGACGCTCGTTCGCGTACGCCGCGAGCTCGGTGCGGGCGAGGCTCTCGGCGCCATCGAACGCCGCGCGCAAGACGACGCAGCTCCCGACGAGCTCGGGGAGGAGCGCGGCGAGCGTGCTCGCCCCTACGCGGGGGCTGCGCAGCAGCGTTTCCAGATTGTGGACGGCCGCGAGCGCGTCGCGCGTGCGGCCCCATGCAGACGCACGCGGCGATTCGTTTTTTTTCATCTGGGGAAGCGAGCTTCCCCCCCGAGGTCAGCAGTCTACATCATCCGGCGGACGGCGCGACCTCTGAGGCGGCGAAGAAGTAGGCGATCTCGATCTTCGCGTTGTCGAGCGAGTCGGACCCGTGGACGGCGTTCTCGCCGACGTTGGCGCCGTAGAGCTTGCGGATGGTGCCTGCGTCGGCCTTGGCCGGATCGGTGGCGCCCATCACGCCGCGGTACTGCACGACCGCGTTGTCGCGCTCGAGGACGGCGATCACCACCGGCGAGCGCGTCATGAACTGGACGAGCTCGCCGAAGAAGGGGCGCGCTTTGTGGACGGCGTAAAAGCCCTCGGCGACCTGCCGGGACAGGTGGGTGCGCTTCAGGGCGACGACGGTGAAGCCGCTCTCCTCGAGCTTGGCGAGGATGTGCCCCGCCTTGTTCTTCTCGACGGCGTCCGGCTTCACGATGCAAAGGGTGCGTTCAAGGGCCATGATTTGTTGGCGGTTCTCTTAGAGGAGGACGCCAAAAAGTGCAAGGCGAGCGCGCGAAATCGGCGGTACTCTCGCTCACCATGGCAAAGACGGAGACGGACGTCGTCGTCATCGGCGCGGGCCACAACGGCCTCGTGGCCGCGGTCCTCCTCGCGCGCAAGGGCTTGCGCGTGCACGTCGTCGAGGACAAACCCGTCATCGGCGGCGCGGTGCGCACCGAGCGGCCTTTCAAGAAGGCCCCCGGCCTCGGCATCTCGACCGGAGCGTACCTCCTCGGCCTCATGCCGCCGGAGCTCCTTCGCCGGGTGGGAATCGAGCTGCCGACGCTGAGGCGCGACCCGCACTACTTCCTGCCGACGACCGACAAGCGCTACCTGATGCTCGGCTCCGACGCGGCGAGCACGAAGCACCAGTTCATCGAGTTCTTCTCGGAGGCCGACTGGCGCGCCAACGAAGCGATGACCTCCGAGATCGCCAAGATGCGCGACGACATCGCGCCGACCTGGCTCATGGAGCCCGTCTCGATCGAGCAGACCGCCGACCGCTACGTGCGCCCCGAGCTGCGCGAGGCGTTCGTCGCTCTGTGCCGCGGGAGCATCGGCGACTACCTCGATCGCTTCGACTTCAAGAGCGATCTGGTCAAGGCGATGTACGCCACGACCGACGGCTTCTCCGGCGTGTACGGCACGTGGGACACGCCCGGCACCGGGATGAATTTCCTCGTCCACAACATGTGCCGCCTGCCGGGCGCCGACGGAACGTGGATGATCGTCGAGGGGGGCATGGGGACGATCACCCAGCGCCTGGCCGAGGCGGCGAAGCGCGCGGGCGCGGTCATCGAGACCAGCCGGGGCGTCGCGAAGATCGTCGTTCGGGGCAACGTCGCCAAGGGGGTCGTGCTCGTCGACGGCTCGGAAATCGATGCGAGCGTCCTCGTGTGCAACGCCGATCCTTTCCGCATGCGCACGCTCCTCGGCGACGAGAGTCTGCCGACGGAGTACACCGATCGGCTCGACATGTACGCGAAGAAGCCCGGCTCGACCTTCAAGCTGAACCTGGCGATGAAGGGGCTGCCGAAGTTCGCGTGCTGCCCCGACGACAAGCGCGTCTACGGCCCGACCATCCACCTCTTGCCCGACGAGAAAGACGTCATCCGCACGCTCAAGGAGGGCTTCGCGGACGTGCAGGCGGGCAAGCTCCCGGCGTTCCCGACGATCGAGTGGTACATCCACACGGCCACAGACCCCACGCTGCGCGACGCCGAGGGGCACCACAACTCCGCGCTCTTCGTGCAGTGGGTTCCTTACGAGCTGTCCGGCGGCAAGACGTGGGAGCAAGAGGAGGCCGGCTTCGTGCAGCACCTTTTGTCCATCTGCGACCGCTTCGCCCCGGGGACGAGCGATCTCGTCGTCGACACCTTCGCGCTCCACCCGAAGAAGATCGAAGAGCACTTCGGCATCACCCGCGGGCACATCCACCACGTCGACAACGGGTGGGGCTTCAGCGACCGACTCCCCTACGCGACGCCCATCGCGGGCCTGTACTCGTGCAGCGCCGGGTGCCACCCGGCCGGCGCGGTCATCGGCGCGGCCGGCCACAACGCGGCCACGCGGGTCATGATGGACATGGAAGTCCGCCTGGAAGAGACGCTCGCCCAGGTGAAGCGCTGACGCCCCGAGACAGGGTAGACTGCGCCGCCATGCGAAGGCCCTCACGCTCGTTCGCCGCGTCTCTCGTCGTCGCCGGTGCGGTCGCCGCGACGGCGTGCGGCGGCGGCCCGTCCCCTTCCCCCAAGCCGGCTGTCGCGCCGCCGCCCACCGCGAGCGCCGCCGTGGCCCAGCCCCACCAATCGGAGCCCGCGCCGGTGACGCCCAAGGACATCACGCTCGAGATCCTGAAGAAGCTCGCGGCGCACGACTTCGACGGCGTCAGCGCTTCGTTCGGCCCGAAGATGAAGGAGGCGGTAACGCGAGACCAGCTCGCGGGCGTGTGGTCGCAGGTCGAGGCGGCGAGCGGCAAATTCGAGGGCACGAGCGATCTCGTCGAGCACTCCACCACGACGAACGACGTCGTCGTCCTGACGGCGCGCTTCGAGAAGGGGCAGTTCGAGGTGACCGTGGCGCTCGCCAAGGACTCGCGTGCGGTCGAGGGGCTCGTGATGCGACCGAAAATCGCGCACGCGTTCAGCCCGCCGAACTACGCCGATCGCGCGGCCTTCACCGAGCGCGAGATCACCGTCGGGGCGGCTCCGTGGGCGCTGCCCGGGACGCTCACCCTGCCGAAGGGCGCGAAGGGCAAGGTGCCCGGCGTCGTCCTCGTGCACGGCTCCGGGCCGAACGATCGCGACGAGACCATCGGCGGCGTGAAGCCGTTCCGCGATCTCGCGTGGGGGCTCGCGTCACGCGGCATCGCCGTGCTCCGGTACGAAAAGCGCACGCGCGCGTACGCCGCCACGCTCGGGGCCGCCGCGGCCGACTTGACCACGAAGGACGAGGTCACCGACGACGCCGTCCTCGCCGCCCGACTCCTCGGCGGCGACGCGGCCGTCGATGCGAAGCGCACGTTCGTGCTTGGCCACAGCATGGGCGCGACTCTCGCCCCGCGCGTGGTCGCGGCGGCGCCGGAGATCGCGGGCCTCGTCCTCGTCGCCGGGACGACGCGCCCGCTCGAGGACATCATCCTCGAGCAGCACCGCTACTTGCTCGGGCTCGGAGCGGTGCCCGAAGAGCAATCCAAGGCGATCCTGGAGAAGCTGGAGCGCCAGGTGCAGCGGGTGAAAGATCCGAAGCTCTCCCCGGACACGCCGGCCGCCGATCTCCCGCTCGGTGTCGGCGCGAAGTACTGGCTGGATCTGCGCGGTTACGATCCGGCGGCCGCGGCGGCGGCGCTCAAGAAGCCGACGCTGGTGCTCTGGGGGGCGCGCGACTTCCAGGTTCGGCAGGCCGATTTCGCCCGCTACGAGAGGGCGTTCGCCGGCCGAAGAGACTCGGTCCTGCGGACGCTTCCGGGGATCAGCCACGCGCTCACCGCCGCGCCGCCCGGCGCGGGACCGATGAGCACGCCCGACGAGTACGAGGCGGACGCCAACGTCGACTCGCTCGTCGTCGACACGATCGCCCGCTTCGTCGATCCGACGAAGCGCTGAGGTTCACGGATTCCGACGCCGACGCCGACTCCGACTACAGCCTGGACTCGCTCACCACCCGCGACGTCACGATGCGCTGCGCGACCGTCCCGATGTTCGACGGATCGCATCCGCCGGCGATGAACGGCGGGATCACCGAGACGCCGACGCTGCAGACCTTGCCGTGGTGCACCACCCCGAGCTCAGGCAAGTGGAGGTCCACCTTGTCCTTCGTCTCGGTCACGCTCGGCCCCTTCGCGACGCCCTTGGTGCCCAGATCCTTCGGCTTCACGCCGTTCGGGAACTGCTCCTTCGCCTCCGCCTGCACCGCGATGCGGAGGCCCTGCGCGCCCGCCGGCATGCGGATCTGATCCTTGCGCGCGGCGACGCTGGCCCGGATGGATTCGTTGAGGCGCGCCCAGCCGAGCTCGTCCTGGCTCGCGCTCGAAACGCGGACGCTGATCGCACCAGCGCCGTCGATGGTGACGGCGAAGATGGCGGTGCCCATCACGCTCGAGGCCTGTACGGCGTCGTGGATGGCGGTGCTCACCACGCCGCCACGCCCGAGACCACGCGCGACATCTGCGGCGTCCAGGCTCTCTTTGAGGCCACCGGTCGTCGACGCATGCGGCGCGCCCACAGCACCCGCACCAGGGCCCCGAGGCGCGTCGGCGGCGCTCGGTGCGGGCCCGGCGGCGAAGAGCCGGCGCTTGCGGGGATCGAGGCCGAGGTCCACCGCGGTCGAATGGAAGGACCACCCCTCCCCGTTCGGCGAGGTGACGACGCTCGGCGGCACGTCCTGGGGGACCGACGCGGCGGTGCCGTCGCCCGCTGCCCTTGCCGCACCCGGCATGCCGCCTGCCGTGCCGGCAGAGGCCGTCGCGCGCACGTTCGCGAGGGCGGCAGAGCCCGGGACCCGCGGGGCGTCGGGCGCGGCCGGGGCGACCGCCCTCTCGGAGTCTTGCGGCACGGGCGGCTCTTCGCGCTGTATCTCGAAGAATGTCGCGTCGAGGTCGCCCATCGCCGAGATCGCCGCTACTGGAGGGCGAGCCGGCGACCGCGGCGCGAGGTGCACGCCGGCGAAAGCACCCAGGTGCGCGAGGCTCGCGAGCGCAAGTGTGATCCGCAGGTGCCCCCCGTCGCGCATGGTCGCATTCTACACCAGTTCGGCCGCGCCGCTTGCTCGGGAGGCGCGTTGCGAAAGCGCTGCGCGGTGCTATCCCGGCGCCATGCGGTTTGGCCTCGCCTTGATGGTGCTCGGCGCCTCGGGATGCGGAGCCATTCTTGGCGCCGATTTCGATCGCCCGGGGGCCGGCGGCGACGCGGACGGCGGTGGTGGAGGCGGGGGGGGCGGGGACCCTTCGGGGGACGGGAGCGTCGCCGCGGTTCCGGCGCCCGTGCCTCCGGTCGACGGCAAGTGCGCAGCCGGCAAGACCCTGTGCGCCGGGCTTTGCGTGGATGGCAGCGATCCTGGGTACGGCTGCGGCTCCACCGCCTGTACGCCATGCGCCATTTCCCACGGCAGCCCGACCTGCCGCGCGGGCGCGTGCGCGGTAGGCACATGCGACACCGGCCACGCGGACTGCAACGGCGCGCCCACCGACGGGTGCGAGGTCGACACCACGAACGACCGAGCTCACTGCGGGCGCTGCGACACGGCATGCACGGCGCCCCAGGTCTGCGCGAACAGCGGGTGCGGCTCCTCGTGCCCGACCGGGCAAACGAATTGCGGCGGCAGCTGCTTCGATCTCGAGTCCTCGCCCGACCACTGCGGCAGCTGCGCGAAGGCGTGCCCGGCCCCGGCGAGCGGCGGCGTCGCCACGTGCACCGCGCACGTGTGCGGGCTCAAGTGCGCGGCGGGATTCGTCCAGGACGGTACCGAATGCGTCGATGGCCGCGGGTGGCGCGACGTCGGCGCTGGCTTCAGCTTCGCCTGCGGCGCGCGCATGAACGGCTCGGTCGCGTGCTGGGGCTTCAGCACGGCCAATCCGTCGTCCGGCACGTTCACCCGCGTCGCAGGAGGCAGCAACGACGCGTGCGGCATCCTGACGAGCGGCGCGCTCTCCTGCTGGTTCGGCTCTCTCCCGACCCCGCCGTCGGGCACCTTCACGGACCTTTCGATCGGCGACGTCCACGCCTGCGCCGTGCGGACCGATGGCACCCTCGCGTGCTGGGGGAGCGACGTCTTCGGTCAGGCGAGCCCACCGGGTGGCCAGTTCAAGAAGGTCTCTGCGGGCTACCGACACTCGTGCGGCGTGCGGCTCGACGGCAGCCTCAGCTGCTGGGGCTCCAACGGAGGCCACGCGACCGAAGCGCCGGGCACCGGCGTCTACACCGACGTCCTCGCGTCGTTCGACTACAGCTGCGCCGCGGGCACCACCGGCATCACCTGCTGGGGCCAGGGCGCCGTCGCCCCTCCCAACGGCGTGTTCTCGCAGATCAGCGCGAACTCCTCGCTCATCTGCGGCCTCCTGTCGGGCGGCGCGCTGGGCTGCAACACGAACGCCGGCTACGCGGGTCCCCCCGCCGGCGCATTTCGGAGCGTCTCGTCAGGCAGCCAGTTCGCCTGCGCGATCCGATCCTCCGACCGCAAGTTGATGTGCTGGGGCCGCAACGACTCCGGGCAATCCACCCCACCGCCCTGATTCCCCCCGACTTGCGCCCTCCTACTTTCGCTGGCGCTATTTCATCATCGACTTGAGCGTCGATGCCATGTCGCTCGGCGTCGGCGCGATCTTGGCCCCGGCGTTTTCGAGCGCCTTCATCTTCTCGGCCGCCGTGCCCTTGCCGCCAGCGATGATGGCGCCCGCGTGGCCCATGCGCTTGCCGGGCGGCGCGGTGGTGCCGGCGATGAAGCACGCGACCGGCTTGTTCATCTTCTCTTTGATGAACTTCGCGCCGCGCTCCTCCATGCCGCCGCCGATTTCCCCGATCATGATGACGCCGTGCGTGTCCGGATCGGCCTGGAAGAGCTCCAGCACGTCCACGAAGTCCATGCCGGCGACCGGATCGCCGCCGATGCCCACGCACGTCGACTGGCCGATGCCGAGCGACGTGAGCTGGCCGACGGCCTCGTAGGTGAGCGTGCCCGAGCGCGACACGACGCCGATGTGGCCTTCCTTGTGGATGTGGCCGGGCATGATGCCTATCTTGCACGCTCCCGGCGTGATGATTCCCGGGCAGTTCGGGCCGATGAGGCGCGTGAGCGGCTTGCCCGCCGCGCGCTGCTCGGCCTGGGTCGCCTCGAGCACGTGGCGCACCTTGATCATGTCCATCGCCGGGATGCCTTCGGTGATGCAGACGACGAGCGCGCAGCCCGCGTCGATCGCCTCGAGGATCGCGTCGGCCGCGCCGGGCGGGGGCACGAAGATGACGCTCGTGTCGGCGCCGCTCTCCTTGACCGCGCGCTCGACGGTGTCGAAGACGGGCACCTTCCCCTCGAACTTCTCACCGCCGCGGGTCGGCGTGACGCCGGCGACGACCTTGGTGCCGTACTCGATCATCTGTTTGGCGTGGAATGAGCCCGCGCCGCCGGTGATGCCCTGGACGAGCACCTTCGTGTTCTTGCCGACGAGGACGCTCACTTCGCACCTCCCACGTTTCCGACGGCCGCAACGATCTTGTTGGCGCCGTCCACCATCGTCGTCGCCGCCTGGATGGCGAGGCCGCTCTCGCTCAGGATCTTGCGACCGAGCTCCACGTTCGTCCCTTCGAGCCGCACGACGAGCGGCACCTTGAGACCGGTCTCCTTCGCCGCCGCGACGACGCCGGCCGCGATGACGTCGCACTTCATGATGCCGCCGAAGATGTTGACGAAGATCGCCTTCACCTTGGGGCTGTGGAGGATCATCTTGAAGGCCTTCGTGACCTGCTCCTGCGTCGCGCCGCCGCCGACGTCGAGGAAGTTCGCCGGGGCGACGCCGTACTTTTCGCCGGCGTGCTTGATGATGTCCATCGTGGCCATGGCGAGGCCGGCGCCGTTCACGAGGCACCCGACGTTGCCGTCGAGCGACACGTAGTTGAGGCCCGCGTGCTTGGCTTCGAGCTCGACGGGGTCTTCCTCGTCGGCGTCGCGCAGGCCCTCCCAGTCCTTGTGGCGGAAGTCGGCGTTGTCGTCGAAGTTGATTTTGCCGTCCAGCGCCACGACGTCGCCGTTCTTCAGGATGACGAGCGGGTTGATCTCGCAGAGCGAGCAGTCTTCCTTCACGAAGAGCTCGTAGACGGCGCCCATCAGCTTGGCGAACTTACCGATGGTCTCCTTGCCGTGCTGCATGAGGCCGAGCCCGAAGCCGAGCTGGCGCGCCTGGTAGGGCGAGAGCCCGACGGTCGGATCTACGTGGACGGTGAGGATCTTCTCGGGCGTCTCCGCCGCGACCTTCTCGATCTCGACGCCGCCCTCCGTCGACGCCATGAAGGCGATGCGCCGGCGGTCGCGATCGACGACCGCGCCCAGGTACAGCTCGCGCTCCATGACGAGGCCCTGCTCGACGTAGAGGCGCCGGACCTTCTGACCCTCCGGGCCGGTCTGGTGGGTGATGAGCTGCATGCCGAGCATCTTCTCGGCGACCTTGCGCGCCTCGGCGGCGCCGCCCTTGACGACCTTCACGCCGCCGCCCTTGCCGCGCCCGCCGGCGTGGATCTGGGCCTTGACGACGAGGACCTCGCTCCCAGTCTCGGCGACGAGGCGCTTGGCCTGGGCCTCGACCTCGTCGACGGTGAACGCCGGGTAGCCCTTCGGGATGGGGACGCCGTACTTCAGAAAAAGCTGTTTGGCTTGGTACTCGTGGATCTTCACGGGGCGGGACGCTACCACAGAGTCGGCGGCGCGGAGGGTCCGGATCGGGGCGAATCAGGCTGGGATCGGGGGTGGGATGGATTATGGTCCGGCCCCGGTGGCGCAGCTTTGCTTGCTCGTGAGCGCCGATGAGGGGCTCGTTCGAATTCCGCTCCCGGCGCGGCGACGGCTGACGTTCGGCCGCGCGGCGCGTTGCGACGTGCCGCTGAGCGACGTGTCGGTCTCGCGCGAGCACGCGGCGCTCCACATCGGACAGGGCGCCCCGCCCAAGCTCTTCGTGGAGGATCTGCGCAGCGCGAACGGCACGCGCGTACTCGGCTACAAGCTCGACCCGCGGCAGAAGTTCCCGCTGCCCCTCGGCGCCGTGTTCGATCTCGCGAGCACGACGCTGCTCGTCCACGAGCGACGCAAGCTCCCGCAGCCGAAGGCCCTCCGCTCGCCGCGCGGCCCCCGGCCCATCGCCGTCGATCCGCATAGCCAGCGCCTGCTCGCGCTCCTCGACGTGCTGGGGCCCAGCACCCTCGACGTGCTCGTCATCGGCGAGACGGGCACGGGCAAGCGGACCTACGCGCACGCGCTCGTCGCGCGCTCGGCTCGCGCCAAGAAGCCGCTCGTCACGGTCGACAGCGGAACCCTCGATCTCGCGCAGCTCCAGGCCGCGCGCGAAGAGGCCGGCACCGGGACGCTCCTCTTCGAGCGCGTCGACGAGCTGCCGCGCGAGCTCTACGCGAAGGTGCTCGGCCCCCACCGGGGCGGCCCGCGGCGTCTCTTCACCGCGCGCGCCGAGGGGCTGCGCCTCGCGTCGACGATGGCGGGGTTTTCCGTAGCCCTGCCGCCGCTGCGCGCGCGCCGTGACGACATCGTGCCGCTCGCGGAGCTCTTCATCGGGCGCTCGGCCAAGCAGCTTCAGGAGCGGACGCCGAGGCTGAGCGAGCAGGCGAAGAACGCGCTGACCCGGCACGAGTGGCCGCGCAACGCGCGCGAGCTCGAGGGGGTCATGGACCGCGCCGTCCTCGACGCCGACGGCGCCGTGTGGATCGATCTCGAGCACCTGCGGCTGCCGCGCTACGAGTAGCCCCGAGCGGCGCTCAACCGGAGCGCATCGACCGGAAGACGAGCACGCTCGCGCCAAGGCCGACCTCGTCGCCGTCGCGGAGCGCGTACTCGACGACGCGCGATCCGTTCAGGAGCGTGCCGTTCGCGCTCTCCTCGTCGCGGATCCGGAACTCGTCGCCGGTGTAGAACACGACGGCGTGCTGCCGCGAGAGCAGCGTGTCGTCCAGACGCAGATCCGCCTGGTGCCCGCGGCCGACCACCGTGCGCACCATGGTGACCTCGATGCGGCCGAGCGTAGCGGCCGGTCCGGACTTGGCGTCGAACCACGCGCGGAGCTCGCGCGGGAGGGCGGCGGTGGCCATCCCGGCGGGGCTGCTCTTCCGGATCATCACCGTCGGCTCGCCGGCGTCGGATTCGTCGTCGACGCGCGGCACGCCGAGTCGCAGCTTGGGGATCCTCACCGTCGCCGTGATGAGTGGATCGCGACGGATGATGTCCGTAGGGAGATCCTCGTCGTCGAACCCGGGCTCGCGGCGCGTGTCGCCACCTTTGGGCGGGCCAGACGAGGAGGTCATCGTTCCAGGCTACGGCAGATACTCACCGCAGCGGAAGAGTCACCTGCGTGAGACACCCCGCGCACGTAACGGCACGACAAACGCCGCTTCACTCAGCGCACACCGAACGGACGGCAGGCGCAAACGGTCATCGAGCTGCCCATGCCCACCGACCGAATGGGACCTCGATACCGCGCGTTCTCGCTTCGGAAGGGCCAACGATCCACCTACTGTAAGCACACGAGCGACGCGGTCTGTGCGATGTTCAAGGGCTTTTCCGGCTACATCCAAGCCGATGCCCACTGCATCTACGACGCGCTCTTCCGCGGCGAAGCCCGTGACGGCGAGGGCGACAAGGTCCCAGAAGAAGTCGCGTGCTGGTCGCACGCGAGGCGCAAGTACTGGGACGCCGCCGTCACGACCAAGGACGCCGACGCACGCGAGGCGCTCCTTCGAATCCATATGCTGTTCAAGCTCGAAGAGGACTGGACCGAGCTGCC
>JANYHK010000126.1 GCA_025359105.1 Myxococcales bacterium
TGCTCGCCATGGGCGAGAAAAGATCATCGCGCCAGCCGCGCGTCGATCGATTCGCGCAAGGGATCGAAACCGCTGTGCTTCTCGCCGCCCGAACCCAGCGGATGTCTGTCGCCTGACGCGTTACGTGATCGGTGTTCTAGCATCGCAAGCCCAAGTGCCAGGCTTCCCGCCTGGCACGGGCTTGCACCCCCCGCCCCACGACCGCGACCGCGACCGCGACCGCGACCGCGACGCTCGACCTCGACCGCGACCGCGACGCTCGACCGCGACCGCGTCCGCGACCGCGACCGCGACCGCGACCACGACCACGACCACGACCACGACCACAACCGCGACCACAACCGCGACCCCGACCGCCTTCGACAAAAAAAAGGCGCCGAGGCCTCATCCTCGGCGCCTTCGATCTCCCGTCCCGGGAACAGACTCAGCTCACGGCAGCGCCGCTCCGAGCTGCTGCTGCGCCATCTGCGAGATCTTCGCGACATCGTCGTCGCCCTTCGGCGCGGGCTTCGGGTCCGGCTTCGCCGTGGCGACCGGATCCTTCTCCGGCTTCGGCTTCGCCGCGACCGGCTCGGGCTTCGGCTTCGGCGTGGCCGCGACGACCGGCTCGGGATCCGGCTTCGGCTTCGCGGCCCTCGGGGCGGGCGCGGGCCTGTCGTCGCCCGACGCCACCTTCGTGCTCGCGTAGGCGTTCGACGGCTTCTGCTGGGGCCTCGGCGCGGGGTCGGGCTTGGTGACCTCGGGCTTCGGGTCGGGCTTGGGGGAGGCCTTCGCGTCGTCCTTCACGTCGCCGGCGCTCGGCTTGTTGTCGGCGATGCGCGTGTCGGGGGCCGCGACCGGATCGGCGGGGGCCGGCACGGGGGCGGGGGCGGCGGCCACCGGATCGGCCGCCGGAGCCTGCGCCACTTGCACTGCGGGCGCAGCGGGCGCGGCCGCCACGACCGGCGGAGCGGGCTCAGGGCGCTTCTGCGAGGCGTAATTCTTGGCCGCATTCCACGCGTGCTTCGCGTCGCCGTGGATGACCGCGACGGTGGAGAGGCCCACGAAGACGCCGAGCGCGAGGAGCATCGCCGTCCAGCCAAACGCCGTACGACGCTTCGTCTCGCGGACGACGATCTGCACCTTGCCGCCGCTCTTCACCACGGCGGGCGCGCCCGGCTGTGGCTTCTGCGGTGCCGGTGACACGGCGCTCTTGGCCTGCGCGGGCTGCGACGCCGGCGGAGAAACCAAACCGGCACCAGACGACGACGCCTGGGTCTTCTGCATCTCGAGCGCCCTGATCGCCAGCTGCCGGATCTCGTCGGGGATCGCGCTCTGCTGATGGATCAACGTGGGCGGAGTTCGGAGGCTCATCTGGTGCTTCTGCTTAGGCGCCGGCGGCTCGGCCACATCGAACATGGCAGCCGCGGCCGCCACCTTAGGTGCCTCGAGGATCGCGGTGCGCTCGACGCGCGCGTCCTGCGCGGCGGCGAGGCCGGCTGCGGGACGCGGCGACGACAGCGGGCTCTCTTGAAGGAGCGTCTCGATCTCTTCGTCGCGCAGCTTCGGCGCGCTTTCCTCGAGAAGCAGCGTGGCCTGATCGAGCTCGTCGTCCGTCGCGAGCTGGATCGGCGCGACGGTCTCGCGCGGGAGCGTAACCTCGGCCATCGAGTCGACGGGCGCGCGCATCTTCGGAGCCTCGTTCGGCACGGCGGCGGCGGCGACACCGGGCGTCGGCGTTGCCGGCGCACCCTTCACGCTCCGCAAACGGCTCGGGCCACCGGCGAGCGCCTGCAGGCCTCGCGTGGTCAGCTTCTTCATCACGATCACGCCGCCGCCGTTACCGCTTCCGTCTTCGGGCTTCTTCTTCACGGGCAGAGAACCTCCGTCGATAGAAAGCATTGCACGCGGCACGCCACACGCGGGCAGTTTTCTGCCACCCGCCGCCCGAGAAAAACAGATTCGTGCGCGTGTCTGCGACGCCGTCCCACCTGCCGGTTGGGGGTCCCTGGCCGCAGCCCTGGGGGCCACCGCACCCTCATCCATCTCCCTCCGTCCTCCGTCTCAATCCGGGATGGCGCGGTATTGCTCACGGACGATGACCCCGCGGTCCCCGAAGTTCGTCGCGCTGACATCGACCGCGAGATCGCGAAAGCGATACTCGATGGCGGTCTGCGCAAGCGGTGCGGAGGTGAGGTAGGTGCTGGTGCGGTCGCCCGTCGTCGACGTCGGCGGCACCCCGAGCACTCGCCGCAGCCGGGCGGAGGCGTCGTCGAGCAAGCGTGACGCGTCGTCGGGGCTGGCTCCCTGGTGCATGACGTCCAGGGCGACGAGCTTGCCGGCGGGATCGAAGACGAAGAAGAGGTCGTCGATGGGCACCGTTCCGTCGTCGAGGGTCTTCGGATCGACGTCATTGCAGCGGAGCGCGGTACCGGCAACCTGGTCTTTGCACGCGAGCCCGTGCGCCGCCGTCCAGGCGGTCACGTCGCCGCGGGTCGTCGCGCTCAGCGTGAACGAGAGCGCCGCACGTGTGGGTGCGCGAGCCTCCCCGGCGAGCGGCTTCATCGCCGCGACGCGGTGCTCTTCGAGGGCCTGGGGGGACATCCCCACGAGCACCGGGCAAGCTCCTGGCGCGGCTCCGCCCAGCTTCGCGAGGAGCGGACGGCCAAGCCGCGTGTGGAGCAGCCCGGTCACCCCCAAGATCGCGCCCGCCACGATGGCGGCGCGCTTCGCGATGCGCAGTGCCCGCGCGCGCCTGGGGGACGCAACCTTCGTCATCCGTACGTGGTCCGGTTCATTTACCCCGAGATCATCCAGCGTCCGCAGCGTCGGCGATTCCGGTGTCGGCGTCGCCGCCGTCGCCGGCGTCGATCAGAATCGTCCCGGCGTCGGTGCCGCAGTACCCGCCGTCGGGTTGGATGTCATTGGGACAGCTGCACTGCGAGTTGCCGATGCCCTTGGGGTTCGGCACGATCGCCGTCTTCGTCCCGGTGAACGTCGGCAGCACCAGCGTGATGTCCTCGTTCGAGATGCCGTTCGCTTTGAGCACGGCGACGAGGTTCGCGATGAACGCGTCGAAGTCGGCGGAGCGCAGGTTCATGTCACGGTGCGCGTCGGCCATCGAGCGACACACCTTGCCCGCCTGGTCGTTGCCGTAGGTCGCGCCCGGGCACTGAAAGAAGGTGGAGATCTGGCTCTGCAAGCACTGTGAGAGGTGCGCGGCGCCGCTCTTCGGCGCGACGAAATACGACGAAATGCGGCAGTCGGCGCCGATCCCGTTCAACAGATCCGAGGTGATCTTGGCGACCAGCGCGGGTCCGTTCGGGTACTTCGTACAGAGGGGCGCGCCGGGCGGAAGAAGGGTGTCCGGCTGAAGCTGCGCGTCACTACCCGTCGTCGCGTCCTGACCGCCCGGACCCGCCGGGTTCACCTTGCCCGCGACCGTGTCCTCGCTCGAGCTGCACGCCAGCATGAGGCCCGTGGCCGCAGCGGCCGCCCCGAACACGACGGCCCAACGCGCGCGCCTTGTACTCATCTTCAGACCTCCTCCTTTACTTTCGAAGCTCGAACGTCGTTTTGACCGAGAACGGGCCAACGACGGTAGCGATCCGCAAGAAGGCCATCGCGACCGTTCCATACGAAGGACGGCTGCCATGGACCGCGATCAACTTCCGCATGGTGCAAGATGCCGGCCCGCCGCCTTCGCCCACACGCGCCCTCCCGACGGCGCAAAAAAGAGCAACCTTTCCCTCCCGCAGCTTCACTTCAACAAGAGGAGGACGTGGCCGTCGGGGTGAATGCCCCCCGCTCATCCGGGCGGTAACCCCCAGGTCACAAGGTGTTTCATCGGTGTAACGAACGAATTTCGCGGATTCCCGGCAAATATCTGCCGGCATGACCCGTGCAAACCGTTCAGTCCGATGCGATTCGCCGTCCTCGCCTGTGTCGTCTCCGTCGCCGCCGTAACCACGGCGTGCGCGAAGGCCCCGCCGGCGCAAGGCAGCAGCAGCAAGAGCGCGACGGCCCGCGCCGCGGCGGCCCCTGCAACCACGCCGACCCAGGAAGTCGTTCGCGAGAAGAAGCCGCGCCTCGTCGAGGCGGCCGTGTACGTCGACGGTCTCCCCGTCGCTGCCGTCCGCTTGCAGGAGCTCCCGGCGAGCCTCAAGGTCCACGACTCCAAGACCGGCGGCGGCCCCGAGTACTACATGGGCGAGTACATCGCGGCGCTCGGCATCGACCTCGCCAAGGTCAAGGCCCTCCACGTCCACGGCGGCGCCAGCGTCGCCGCGATCGACGGCGACGAGTTCCGCCGCGTCAAGAACGGCATCCACTTCTCGTTCTCGAAGGGCAGCGGCGGCGGCAAGCCCCGCGTGATGTTCGCGGTCACCGACCTGAAGGTCGGGACCACGGTCGACATGATCAGCGCGGTCGCCGTCTACCTCGACAAGGAGCCGCCCGCTTGGAAGAACGGCGACCTCATGTTCGCCGACGGCAAGCCGATCCTGGGCATTCCCTACGCCCCCAAAGAGATCAGCAAGGGCACGCGCGTGTACGTGGACGGCAAGCTCACGGCGACGGTCAAGCGCAAGGAGCTCCCGAACGGCCTCCTCGTCGACACCGACCCCGCGAACCCGCACTTCTCGCTGCCCGGCTACCTGACGTCGATCGGCGTCGACGCCAAGAAGGCGAAGGCGATGGACTTCGTCAGCGGCGACGACGTCATCCTCCGCGTGGACTCCAAGACCAAGGACGCGGACACGTTCGCGTTCACGCTTCCGCGTCACAACCAGGGTCACATCGCGGTCCCGGCGGGCAACGCCAAAGCCGCCAAGGTGTCCGCGCTTCAGATCTTCATCAAAAATCCGCCGCCGGCCCGCACGATCGTGCAGGCGCAAGATGATGTCCGCGACGACTCCACCAAGAACTCTGGCGGTGGCCAGGGTGGTGGCGGCGCCGAGGACGACGAGCTCTAGACCGATCAACCAAGTAATGAGGGACACCATGAAGACACGTCACGTTGTTGGGTTTGTCGGCGCTTCGCTCCTCTCCTTCGTCGCGGTGGACGCTTCGGCCGGCAATACTGGGACGGACCCCGGTAAGAAGGTCCTGAACAGCTCCGCGGTCGTCCTCCAGATCGGCGCCGGCAACGAGGGCCGTCTCGACGGCGAGATGAAGCGCCGCGGTCCCGGCCACGAGCAGGCCGACGTCGTCACGATCAACAAGGACGGCAAGCAGTTCGTCGTCGTCGTCGAGATGAAGTCGTTCGACGACGCGTCCGGCTACGGCCCCTGGCAGTGCACCTGCTCGAGCTTCGAGCTCCAGGCGCAGGGCGGCCCCGCCGAGCGCGTGCACGAGAAGATGGTGACCAACTACAAGGGCGACGGCCACCGCCTCTGCAACCACCCGCGCATCGCGACCGACGGTGACACCATCGCCTTTGCGTACGGCTCGGACTACAAGAGCAACCGCCCGAACCTGTACGTCGGCGGCATCGACCACATGTGCAACGTCACGGCCCCCCCGGTCATGATGAACGCGAAGACGATCACCGAGCTCGGCGCGGCCGGCTCGATCGTCACGGCGACCGACAACAACGTCCCGACCAACACCATCGACAACAACGACGGCGCGCCGGACATCGTCCCCCACGGCAACGGCCGCTACACCGCCGGCTACTGCAGCACGGCCGGCAACGCGACCGAGGTCGCCTACGCCCTCGGCCTGACGATCTCCAAGCAGGACGTCACCTACAGCGCCAAGCGCGACTGGATCATGCCGGTGGTGACCCCGGGCCGCATCGCACGCCCCTCGATCCAGGCGATCGACGGGGACCGCGCGCTCTTCTGCGCCGGCAAGGGCGATCAGCGCCCGGTCAACATCGGCACCGAGTGCGCCATCCTCGATTCGCACACCGGTAACATCAAGTGGAAGAGCCTGATTGCGCCTTCGTACCGTGACCCGGACTCGAAGGGCGGCATGATGCACTACTTCGGGCAGCCCACCGTCAAGAAGATCAGCGACACGAGCTACGCGCTGATGACCATCGAGTCGAACGGCATGGGGAAGAACACGAACCTCAAGGGTTCGAACGTCAGCCACCTCTACACGCTCGACCTCGCGGCCGACGCGCTGGTCATGAACGGCCACCTCGAGGGCGCCGCCACCTACCAGACCCACTCGACGATGTGCGCCGGCGCCTTCGGCGTCGACGGCGCCCAGCACGTGGGTGTCATCAGCGCGTCGCCGACCGGCATCGCGCGCGCCTCGATGATCATGGTGGGCTACGACGCGCCGACCAAGACGTTCACCAACAAGGACGACCTGCACACGTGGCCGGTCAGCTGGTACGGCGACTCCGGCCACCTCGCCAACTGGTACGGCGAGAATCCGATGAGGCAGGGGCGTGACTTCCTCCGCTGCATCGGCAACGTGCCCAACCCCGGCTACCACGTCGACGGCGGCTACATGAAGGACGTCAAGTCCTTCTTCGTCGCTCCGATCCCCGGACGTGTGCCCGGCGACTACAAGAACTCCTTGTTCCTGTCCTTCATTCCCGGCCAGTCGGACGCCGTTCTGCAGCCGGGCAACCCGGCTCCCGCGGATGCGCCGCCGACCCCGTCCACCGACAACTCGGGTAGCACGACACCTCCGCCCGCATCGTCGAGCGGTTGCGCGTGCAGCACCCCTGGTACGTCGTCGGATTCTGGTACCATGTTGGGTGGTCTCGCCCTCGTCGGTCTCGTGATCGGCGCCACGCGCCGTCGCGGCTCGAAGAAGGCCTGAAGGCCGGTTCGACGAACCTGCGAGACCCTCCACCGAGGTCACAATGAGATCGAAGCTCGCTCTTCTCCTCGCTTCACTGTCCGTCGCTGCGCTTGCAGCCGGCTCCACCGGCTGCAAGAAGACCACGACCCCCACCGACAACGGTGGGGGGGCGGACAACGCGGATGCCCAGCTCGGCGCCCGGGACTACTTCATCGCGAAGGTGTTCCCTCAGATGTCGAAGGGCTGCGCGAAGTGCCATGGCGCCGGGGGCGTCGCCTCGACGTTCCTCGCTGCAAGCCCGGAGCAAAGCTACCAGCTGATCACCAACACGATCGGCCTCATCGCCGAGCCGTCCAAGAGCCCGCTCATCCAGCACCTGCACAGCGACAAGGCGCTCGTGCTCACGCCGGAACAGCGGACCGTCCTCACGCAGTGGCTCAACATGGAAGCCACTGCGCGCGGGCTGGCCGGAGGCGTCCAGAAGGCGCCCACCATCCAGGCCGCCTACAAGGCATATGCAGACTGCATGAATTTCGACATGTGGGAATACTACCGGGTCGGGGATCTACCCTTCTCGCAGACGGACATCGACGGGCCGTGCATGGGCTGCCACTCGATAGGGCAGGGAAGCGCGTGGCTCTCTGCCGGTTCGCGCGAGACGTTCGAGAAGGCGAAGACCTTCCCCTTCATCCAGAAGTTCGTCGTCGGCAAGGTCGACAAGGGCGGAAACTTCGACGTGCTCGTGCCCGCGGGTCGCTTCGTCGACAAGGCGGACGAGGCGTGCCCCGCGGGCAAGACCGACTGCCACCCGACCTTCGGCCTCCCGCCGAACGTCTCGAACGCGATCGACAACTTCACCATCGCGACGTTGCAGAACGTCGCAAGCGGAACATGCGGGCAACCGTTCGTCGTGCCCAGAGACGCGGGCGCGCCGGTCGATGGAGGTGGCAAGTGAAGGCCCGGCTCCCGATTGCCGCTCTCCTCACCGTGCTCGGCACGGTGGGCTTCCTGGCCAGCTGCGCCTCCGACTCGGGCAGCAGCGGCGACACCAACAACAGCAGCGGCGGCGGCGGCGGTGACACCGCTGCGGCGAAGGCGTTCTTCGTCAGCAAGGTCTACCCTTCTATCGAGCCGTCGTGCTCGAAGTGCCACGCGACCGGCGAGAAGGGCGCGCCCGTCTTCCTCGCGAGCGGCGGCGACGCCAGCTACAACGCACTCGAAGGGGCGACCGGCCTCATCGCCGACCCGAGCTCGAGCCCGCTCGTGCAGCACGGTCTGCACA
The DNA here is from genome assembly GCA_025359105.1 of Myxococcales bacterium. Taxonomy (GTDB): domain Bacteria; phylum Myxococcota_A; class Polyangia; order Polyangiales; family Polyangiaceae; genus JANYHK01. The sequence continues at coordinate 8,027 of JANYHK010000126.1, forward strand.
GCGGTCCGGCGCTCACGAGCGACCAGGGCGATCTCGTCACGCAGTGGCTCAAGATGGAGGTCACCGCGCGCAAGCTCACCGGCGACACCGGAAGGCCCGCCAACCTGCGCGCCGCGTTCAAGGCGTTCGGCGCGTGCATGGACTACAAGGAATGGAAGCAGCTCGGGCTCGACAAGATCCCATTGACGAACACCGAGAACGAAGGGCAGTGCGTGTCCTGTCACATCAAGGGTCAGGCGAGCCTCTGGCTGAGCCCGAACCCTGACGAGACGTTCATCAAGTTCACGCAGTTCCCGTACATCCAGCGCCTCGTCGTCGGCTCGGTGAATCCGTCGGGCGCGTTCGACTCGCTCCAGAACTCGCGTCGCATGATGGACAAGGGAACCGAAGCGCAGCAGGTCAACGCGAACAGCCATCCGCGGTTCGCGCTCAGCCCGACGGTCATGACGAACATCACGCAGTTCGTCAGCGACACGTTGAGCAACATGAACGCCGGCCGCTGCCAGGGCGTCACCCAACCCGACGCGGGCAAATAGGAGCCAGCTTCCCCCGTCCCGAACCGCTGTTCGGCCACGAGTCCGTAGAGCCAATCCGCGCTCTACGGACTTCGTGCTTTGTATTTCGCGCTAAGGCAGCTGCGCGGCCGCGGTGCAGGCGTTCTTGTCGACCTTGCCGAGGAGCCAGCCGGTGAGGCACTTCTCGGTGTCGTCGCCCTTGATCATCACGGTGCCGCCCTTGTGCGCCTCGCCGGGGCCGGGGCCGAGGGGCTTCTTGATGATGAGCAGCGAATCGGGCTGGGCCTTGCCCAGCGTGACGGAGTTCGTCTGCTCGGGCTCGACGGCGATGATCGAGCGGTAGTTCGCGGAGACCTCGTCGGGGGTCGTCACCGCGGCACCGGGGAGGATGCCTGCCTCGTTGGGGAGGCGCAGGCCGTTCTGGCTGTAGATCCGCATCGCCCGCGAGGGGTTGCCGTGGCAGTCGAACGAGCCGCAGTGGCGCTCGAAGACGGGGCCGACGCCGCCGGTCGTCGCCGAGAAGTCGCCGGGGTTGGGGCCGGTCACCGTGAATTTGTCCGTCGAGCCAGGCGTCGACGAGCACGCGACGGCCAGCCACGCGGCGACCGCGCCTGACACGAGCGAAAATGCGAGGGGTCCGGGCTTCATAGTCCGAGGTCCGGGTTGACGGGGCAGTTCTTGGAGGGGCCCGCCGGATCGTCTCCGGCGAACAGGTACACGTGCGGCATCGAGCCGTACTGGTTGTTCTCGTCGATGATGCGGGCGTGGCAGTTGCCGCACGACGGCTCGCGCCCGATGGGGCTCTTCATCGAGCGCTTCGCGGCCCCCTTGGCCACGCGCACGAGGATCGGAAAGGCGGGATCCCACTCCGAGGGCTTCACGAAGAAGTTACCGACGCAGTTGGTCGCCTTTTCGAACTTCGAGTTCTTCGAGTCCGTCATCTGGATCGTGGCGCCCTCGACGCCGACGGTCCCGTTGGGGCCTGCGAAGACCGTCCCTGCGATCGAGAAGACCGAGTTGGACGCGGGGCCGTGCTCCTCGTGGCAGACCACGCATGGCTGGCCGGCGCGGTGGAACTCGCCGATGGGAACGCCGGTGACTTCCTTGCCCTGCGCGGCGACGGCGCCGTCGTGGACCGGATCCATTCCGCAGGCCGCGAACGTGGCGATGGCGAGGACTCCGGCGAAACGCGAGAAGGAGCTCATTCGAACTCTCCGTCGAGGCCCACGGTGCCGTAGTAGGCCATCCGTTGCTTGATGAAGAGGGCGTTGAAGTAGCGCGTGTACATGACGTCTGCCTGCAGCGAGAGACCGATCTGAACCTTGTTCTCCGGCGGCGTCAGCGCAAGTCGGCTGCCTGGTCCGACTCCGAGGCTGACGAGAGGGGAGAGCTCGCGATCCGTCGTGCGGTTCGCGGGCAAGCCGATGGAGCCGTCGGGGTTCAACGTCGCCGTGTAAGCACGCTGGAAGAATGACGCACCGGTCTGCGCGTGCAAGTGCGCATGCGGCCAGACGACCAGGCTCTTGGAGACGTCGTACATCCACCGCACGTCGGTCGTCGACGCCTTCACGGACCAGGTGTCGTAGTAGATGCGCTCCTCGAGGCGGAGCGTCGAGCGCGACTTCACGCGGAGCAGGTAGCGCCCGTTCAGCGAGTAACGGTCGCGCGCGGTCGGGAGGTGCTCGAGCGGGCGGATCGGCAAACGGTTCTGGTTGACCGAACTGATCGAGGCGCCCACCGGAACCGTGACCCCCTGCTCGAAGATCGGGATCCAGCGGTAGGGCTTGGACTGGTCGCCGCGCTCGAGCATGGCGGTGACGCCGAGGACGAGCACCGAGGTGGGCGAAGCGACCACGGTGGCGCCGCCGCTCAGCGTGAGGGTCGTGTACTTCTCGGAAAAAATGCTGAACGGCGTCGTCGAGCGGCCGGCCGTGTCGATGCTGTAGCCGACGCCGAGCTGCGGCGTGAGCTGCTTGTCGTAGAAGTCGCCGGTCATCGCGAGGTTCACGCCGCGCGAGAAGTAGTCCTTCTCCGACGAGCCGAACGCCGACAGTTGCCCGCCGAAGCGGCCAGGCTTGTAGCCGCCGGTCGCCGTGACGGCGTGCCGGTTGTCGTAGAAGCGCCGAGAGGCCGTGCTCACGACGTCAGGGGACGCCGCGGTCAGGACATCGAGGGTGTAGCTCGCGCCGATGTTCCAGCCGCCCGTCGGTGAGACGATCGACCCGTGGATCGACGGGGTGACGACGTTCACCGCGACGTTGTCGGTGTAGCCGCCGAAGTCGAGGCCGGCGCGCACGACGAGCGGCTTCTCGTTCTTCGGGAGGCAGGCGCGGATCTCGTCCTCCGACTTCGCCTTGAGCATGCACTCGAGCTCACCCGGGGTGAGCGCGGTCGGCGAGAGGCGGATCTCGACCTCTTTGGTCTCGCCCTCCTTGATGTCGACGGTCTGGTCGAAGCTCTGCAGGATGCCGCTCAGCTGCCCCTCGGCGTGGGTGTGGTGCTGGCCGGGATCGATCGAGAAATTCTGGGTGAGCTTGTCGGCGGGAACCGGCTTCTCGTCGAAGGTCACCTTGAGGCCGCCGGCGCCGGGCGGGGGCTTGAACGTCACGTGCGAGATCTTGGGGATGAGCTCGGCGAGCTTCACCTGGGCAGCCTTGGTGAGCGCCGTGTCCTTCCTCTGGCTGGCGACCTCGAACGCCTTCTGCGCGTCGCGGAGGGCGTCGATGATCTTGCTTGCCTTCTGCTCGCACCCCGCGAGGTGCAGGCGCCCGCGCGGCTGCTCCTCGAGCTGGAGCGCGGCGCGATCCTTCTGGATGCAGTCGACGTAGTTGCCTTGCTGATCGGCCTGCGTCGCCGCCGTCGCGAAGTCGAAGGCGACCTTGTTCTGCCAGCCAGCCTTGCTCGAGTCGTCGGGCTGCGGATGGGCCGCGATCCACGCCTTCTGCGCGTCCGCGAACACCTTCTTCATCGGATCGGTCACCCCGGTCGCCGGCAGTGAGCTCGACGCGTCGGCGTTCAGGGCGTCGGTGTACTCCTGCTTGGCCTCGTCGTCGCGCCCGATCTGGGCGTTGACCATGCCGAGGGCGAGGTGGATCTGCGCCACCGCGTTCGGCCCGCAGGCGGGCTTTTTCCCGCACTTCTCCAGCATGGCCTTGAGCTTCTTCTTGGCCTCGCCGAAGTTTGCGTTGGAAATGTCGTCCCTCTGGATCTTGTCGACCGCCGCGATGACGGAAGCGTCGTCCGCGCGCGCACGCGCGGGAGCCGCGACGATCGCCACCAGGAGCACGAAGCCCGAAAGAGTCCTCCAGAGGCGTTGAGCCACGGCCGTACGTTACTGGATCTCAACGGATTCTTGTAAGAATTTCGCCCCGTTTTTCGCACCTTGGCTTCGCCACAGCCGTCGGGCGCTCACGCAGCGAGGGGGAGGCGAACCTCGATGGTCGTCCCGACGCCGAGCTCGCTCTTCACGTCGATGCGGCCGCCCATCGCCTCGACGAGGTGCTTCACGATGGCCAGACCCAGGCCGGAGCCGCCGTGGTCGCGGGAGCGGCCGGCGTCCACACGGTAGAAGCGCTCGAAGAGGCGCGGGAGGTGGCGCGCCTCGATGCCCGCTCCGCTGTCCGCGATCCGGAGGATGGCCATTTTGCCCTCGCGGGTCGCCGAGACGACGATGCGCCCGCCGCCGCCACTGCCGCCGCCGCCGTACTTGATGGCGTTGTCCACGAGGTTCAAGAGCACCTGCTCGACGCCGCTGGGATCGCCGAGGACACGCAGACCCTCCGGGAGCTCCAGCGCGAGGGACGTCTCCGCTTCGCCGAGGCGCGCGCGCACGGTGTCCTTCACGGCTTCGGCGACGGCGGAGAGGAGGACTGGCTCGCAGATCGCTTCGTCTTCGGGACGGGCCTCGAGCTCCGAGAGCCGCAGGAGCCCCGTCACGAGCTGGCCGATGCGCAGCGACTGGCGGTGGATGATTTCGAGAAACTGGCGTGTCGTGGCGAGGTCGGCGGTGCCGCGCAGCAGCGTCTCGGCGTACCCCTGGATCGCGGTCACCGGCGTGCGCAGCTCGTGGGAGACGTTGGCGACGAAGTCCCGGCGCAGCGCCATGAGGTGCACGATGCGCGTGAGATCGCGGAGCACCGTGACGAGGCCGCGGGGGCCCTGCGTGCGCTCGCTGCCGAGGGGACGCACGTACAGGGCGATGGTGCGGTCGCCGCGGTCGTGGGTCTCGATCTCGTCCTCGCGGATCTCGCCGCTCGTCTTCGCCGCTTCGATGAAGCCGAGGAGCTCGGGGGCGGCGATCACCTCCGCGAGCGTGGAGCCCGGCGCGAGCTCGCTGCCGAGGATCTGCGCCGCGGCGGGGTTCGCGAGGAGCACCTTGCCGTCCTCGTCGGTGACGAGCACCCCCTCGGCCATGCCGGCGAGGATCGCGGACAGCCGGTCGCGTTCGCGCGTGAGATCGCCGATCTTCGACTTGAGCTCGGCGGCGAGCGAGGAGAGCGTGCGAGACAGGAGGCCGAACTCGTCGGGCGAGTGCGGCAAGGGCTCGAGCTCGTAGTCGCCGCGCATGAGGCGCGTGGCGGAGGCCGTCATCGCGCGCAACGGCTCCGACGCCACGCGCGCCGCGAGGAAACCGAGCGCGAGGGCGAGGGCGAGGGCGATGCCGCTCGCCCCGAGGAGCTGACGCTGCATCTCGCGGACCGTGGCGTTGATGCCGCTGAGCGGAGCGCCGAGACGGAGGACGAGGCCGTCGCCGGCGGACACCGCGACGAAGTGCATCTCTTCGCCGGCTTCGGTCACGCGCGACGCGCGCCCGACGACGTCGCCGTGCTGGGCAGCCACGACCTCGGGCGGCAGATCACGCGGCGGCGGGCCGCCCGAGGAGTCGCCGACGACCTTGCCGTCCTTGTCGAAGATGGTCACCGTGGCGCTGACGATCAGCGCGATGCGGCCGGCGAGCTTGTCGGGATGCCGCCGCCCCTCGCCGACCCACACCGCCGCGCCGCGCGCCTGCTCCTCGAGCCGCCTGTCGAGCTGCGCGGCGAGGTCGGCACCGAGGGCGCGGTTCAAGAGAAAGAGCGCGATCGCGACGACGACCGCCACGAGCCCCACGTGGCTGGCGAGCAGCTTCGTCCGAAACGTGAGCCGGGAGAGGGGGTTCATTCGCAGACTCTCGAAGGTTACCCGATCAGCGCGCGCGGGCGCGGACGCGCCCACGAAGAGGGAGCTGGGCCAGCTTGGCGGCGGCGGCGGCGAGGGCGGCGCGCAGCCACACGTGCGCCGGGTCGGCGTCGTGGCGTCGATGCCAGAACATCGACAGCGTGAAGGGTGGGAGCGGAACCGGCGGCGCGAAGATCTGGATCGGCAGCGACTTCGAGTACGCGCGGGCCACACGCTCGGCCACGGTGACGACTAGATCGGTCTCCGCCACGACGTGCGGCGCGATCAGGAAGTGGGGGACCGCGAAGACGACGCGGCGTTCCAGCCCCAGCGCGGCGAGCGCGTCGTCGACGGCGCCCCCCGGGCGTCCGCGCGGCGCGATGAACGCGTGGCGTGCCGCCGCGAAGCGCTCCGGCGTCATCTTGCCGCGCAGGAGCGGGTTCCCTTTGCGCACGACGCAGACGAAGCGCTCGTCGAAGAGCGCCGCGCTCTTTATCCCGCCGCCATCCGCCATCGCCGCGGCCACGCCGAGCACGATGTCGACGTCGCCACGCCGCAAGTGCTCGCCGAGCCCTTCGTCGTACGGGCGCACCCACACGTCCACCCCGGGGGCGTCCTCTCGGATGCGCGCGAGGAGCGGCGGCAGGAGGACGAACTCGGCGTAGTCCGACGCGCTCACGTAGAAGCGGTGCTCGGCGGTCTTCGGGTCGAAGGCCGGCGCGCCGAGGAGCGCCTTCTCCAGAACGTCGAGCGCCATCCCTAGCTGCGCGGCGAGCGCGTCGGCGCGAGGGGTCGGGGCGACGCCGTCCCGCGTGCGAACGACGACGGGATCGTGCAGGAGCTCGCGCAGCCGCCCGAGCGCGTGGCTCGTCGCCGACTGGCTGAGCCCGAGCCGCTTGGCGGCGCGCGAGACGCTGCGCTCGGTCAAGAGCGCGTGGAGGACGACCGCGAGGTTGAGGTCGACGCCCGCAAGATGCATGCTCTGCATAATAGATATGACATCATTGCACGTGACGAATGAGCTGTCCTGACCCAAGTTGTCCTCTGCCTCGGTGAGGCAAAGGAGATTGACGCCATGACGTTCGCGATCGCAGGAGTCTCGGGAAATACGGGAAAGGTCGTCGCCGACACGCTCTTGTCCCAGGGCAAGAAGGTGCGGGTCCTCGTGCGCGACGCCGCAAAGGGGCAGGCTTGGAAGGCCAAGGGGGCCGAGGTGGCGGTGGCGGATCTCGAGGACGCCGCCGCGGTCGCCAGGGCGCTCGAAGGGGCGGAGGGGGCGTACCTGCTCGTCCCGCCGAATCCCGCGACGGCGACGTTCCGCGCCTACCAGGACCGCGTCGTCCGCGCGTTGACCGAGGCCGTCGCCAAGGCGAAGGTGCCCCACGTGGTGCTCCTCTCGTCGATCGGCGCGCAGCACGAGAGCGGGACCGGTCCCATTGCCGCGCTCTACGCTGCGGAGAAGGCCCTCGCGGCGATCCCCGGCACGGTGTGCTCGTTCCTGCGCGCCGGGTATTTCCTCGAGAACCTCGGCGGCTCGTTCGGGCAACTGGAGCAGGGGCTCCTCCCGACGTTCACGCCGGCGAAGCTCGCCTTCCCCGTCGTCGCGACCGTCGACATCGGCCGCCTCGCCGCGCAGCTCCTCGTCGAGGGGGCCAAGAAGACTCAGGTCGTCCAGCTCGGATCGCCCGCGACGTACGAGGACTTCGCCGCCGCCCTCGCGAAGATCACCGGCAAGCCGATCACGGTCGCCGAAGGCCCGCTCGATGCGATGGTCGGTGTGCTCACGGGCTTCGGCTTTACCAGCGAGGTGGCGGGCCTCTACAAGGAGATGACCCACGGCATCCACGTCGGCAAGGTCGCCTTCGAAGCCGGCCACCGCACGGTCCCCGGCAGCACGTCCCCGGAGACGGTCTTCCGCGGCATGCTCGGCAAGGCCTGAGGCCCGACGGATTCAGGCCAGACGGAGTCGGGCAAAACGGATCGGGCCAAACGAAGTCAGGCCGGTCGGAGCTCAGGGAGGCGCGAGGCGGTAGCCGAAGCCGTGCACCGTCTCGATCGCCTCGCCGTGCGTGCCGAGGCGCTCGCGTAGTCGCCGGATGTGCGTGTCGACGGTGCGCGTGTTCATCTCCGCCGTGATCCCCCACACCTCCTCGAGCAGCCGGGCGCGCGAGTAGACGATGCCAGGGTTCTCGAGGAAGGTCGCCACCAGCTTGAACTCGAGCGGGCGGAGCGAGAGCTCCTGGCCGTCGAGCGTGACGCGGTGGCGCACGGTGTCGACCGAGAGGCCGCGCCAGGCGAGCGACTTGGCCGGCTCGGTTGCGGCGCGCGCCTGCGTCCGCTCCTGCGCGCGTCGGGCGAGGGCGCGGACGCGCATGACGACCTCCCGCACGCTGAACGGCTTGACCACGTAGTCGTCGGCGCCGACCTCGAAACCGAGGACCTTGTCGTACTCGTCGCCGCGCGCCGTGAGCATGAGGATGGGCAGATCGCCCGTCGCCGGATCGGCGCGCAGCTTGCGACATACCTCGGTGCCGCTCATGTCGGGCAGCATCAGATCGAGGATCAGGACCGCCGGTCGCGCACGAAGCGCAGCGGCGAGACCCTCGCCGGCGGTTCCCACCGCCTCCACCTCGAAGCCCGCCTCGCGCAGGTTGAACGAGAGGAGCTGCAGGATGTCCGGTTCGTCGTCGACGAGGAGGATGCGTTCGCTCATCGCGGTGCCTCGAGCATAGCCGCCGCTTGCATCGCCTGCCACAGCGCCTCGACGTGTACCCGCTCGGTCCCCAGGGCGCCGATCGACACGCGCACCATCCACTTGTCGTCCAGCTTTGCCGGCGTCACGTACGCCTGCCCCGACGCGTTGAGGCGCTCCGCCCAGGCCTGCGTGTGGCGCTCGAGCGCCTCGCGGGTCAGCCCCGCCGGCTCGTGGCGGACGCACACCGTCTGGAGCACCACAGGCGCGAGCACCCGCCAGCCCGGCGCCGCGCGGACGGCCGTCTCTAGCCAGGTGGCGTTGCTCATGTCGCGCCGCAGCCGCGCACGCAGCGCCTCGGCCCCTTGCTCGCGCAGCAAGAACCAGAGCTTGAGCGCGCGAAAGCGGCGCCCCAGCGGAATGCCCCAGTCGCGCAGGTTCTTCACCCGATCGTCGACGGCGCTCTGCAGGTAGCTGGGGTTGGTGCTCATGACGCGCACGAGGTGCTCGGGATCGCGCACGTAGTAGAGCGAGCAGTCGAACGACACGCCCAGCCACTTGTGCACGTTGACGACGACAGAGTCGGCCAGCTCGACGCCCTCCCACATCCATCGGCACTCCGGCAGGAGCATCGCCGAGCCGGCCATCGCGGCGTCGACGTGAAGCCACGCGCCGTGCCTCTTCGCCAGCGCGCCGATGGGGCCGAGGGGATCGACCGCGGTCGTCGTGGTCGTGCCGGTGGTGGCGACGATCGCGCACGGCGTGATGCCGGCCGAAAGATCCTGCGCGATCGCCTCCGCGAGGAGATCCGCGCGCATCGCGAAGGCGTCGTCCACCGGGATGCTCCGGACGAACGCGCGGCCGAAGCAGGCGAGGAGCGCCGCCTTTTCGATGGAGGAGTGGCTCATCTGCGAGACGTACACGGCGAGGCGGGCGTCGCCTCCTTGAAGACCCGCCCGCGCCAACCCGTACGCGCTGCTCCTCTCTCGCGCGCACACGAGCGCCACGAGCGAGCTCGTCGACGCGGTGTCCTGGATGACGCCGCTCCACGCCGGCGACAAGCCGACGAGCTGCCGCGTCCAGTCGCAGACGACCTCCTCGAGCTCGGAGAGCGCTGGGCTCGATTGCCACGAGAGGCCGAGCACGCCGAGGCCGGTGCTGAGGAGATCGCCGAGCACGGCGGAGAGCGCGCCGTTCGACGGGAAGAACCCGAAGAAGCGCGGGTGCTGCCAGTGCATGAGGCCGGGCGCGATCTTCTCGCGAAAGTCGGCGAGGACGGCCGCGAAGGGCTCAGCGCTCTCGGGCGGCGTGGCGGGGAGCTGCGTCTTGATCGAGCCAGGCTCCACGACGGTCATCACCGGCTGCGCCTCGAGGTTGGCGCGGTAGTCGGCGATCCAGTCGATCAGCTCGTGCCCGAAGCGGCGGAACTCGTCGGGGGTCATGCCGCCATCCTAGCCGCGCGCACCCGAGCTCGCTCCGAGCTTTGTCCTGCAATTTCAACCTATCAAGTCGTCGGTCGCGGACCCTGCTCGCGGCGGACTCCTGCTGAGAAGCACATTTGCCAGGGAAGATGCGACAATGCGCACGTATGCGACGTTCGCGCGGTCGACGCATTCTTCTCCTGAGCTCGCTGCTTGCGGCGTGCGGCCTGGAGGTGACCGGGGTCGGCCTCGTGAGCGATCCCCAGGACGGCGGTGCGGCGGGCGATGCGCGCGTGAACGGCGACGCGTCGTTGGCAGCGGATGGCGGCGCCGAGGAAGGGGGAAAGGACAGCGGCGCATCGGACGGCAGCCAGCTCGGCGACGCCGGCAACCGCGACGCGGGTGATGCGAGCGACGCGAACGCTCCTGGCGACTCGGGCGACTCGGGCGATGCGGGTCCTCCTCCGCCGACGAGCTGCAAGACGCTCCTCGCGGCGATCCCCTCGACGTTCGGCAAGAACGGCCCCTACACCATCGATCCCGACGGAACAGGTCCCAAGGTCCCGTTCATCGTCTACTGCGAGATGTCTCTCGACAGCGGCGGGTGGACGCTCGTAGGGCACTCCGCGCCGGCGGGCGCGCCGCCGTTCGGGTGGACGACGGCCACGGGCAGCCCGCTCAATCTTGCTCTGCCCTACTCGCTCAACGTGCCCGCCTCGGGGCTCACGTTCACCGAGGTGCTGCTCGCCGACCAGGCGACGGCCTCGCTCGACGCCGGCACGCGCGCCTACAAATTCAGCGTCGCGGCCGACTTCGTGGCCAAGTACCTGGACGCCGCGGTCTCCACGAGCCCGGTCACGACGGTCCTCGGTCCGTGCAACCCTGGTGGCGGTGGTCCCGTCATGCTTCAGAACGGCGGCGCGACGTCGGTGACCGACTCGTTCTTCTTCCGCGACAACGCCACCTTCAATGATCCCGGCCTGCGCTTCGGTCTCCTGGCCCGCGGCTTCGACACCTACTTCACGAACTGCAATCAAGGCGGGGACCTGAAGACTCGGCAGGGCTCCGTCTTCGTGCGGTGACGCACCTCGGACGGGCGCGATCGAGGTAACGCTCTCGAGCGGTGACAAGAGCTTCACGTTCGACGTCCGCGGCGTCGCAGCGGACGTGACCTCGACGTCCTGACAGAAAAAAGCGCCGCCGCCCGAAGACCGGGTGGCGGCGCCATTCCGACGATGTCGTCGTCTTCGTGAGGAGCGACCGGCTCAGGCCCGGTTGCGACGGCGCAGGATCAGACCGAGGCCCAGGAGGAGGCCCGCGAGGGCGCTCGCCCCGGTCGGCGCCGGACGCGGCGAGGCGGAGCAGCCACTGGTGCTGCCCGTGTCCCCGTTGCCCGAGCCGCCGTCGACGCCGCCGCTGGTGCCGCTGGCGCCGCTGGTGCCGCTGGCGCCGCTGGTACCGCTGGTGCCGCTGGTGCCGCTGGTGCCGCTGGTGCCGCTGGAGCCGCTGGAGCCGCTGGAGCCGCTGGAGCCGCTGGTACCGCTGGAGCCGCTCGAGCCGCTGCTGCCGGCGTCATTGCCCACCGGGCGGGGGCCGCAGGTGTGCGTGCTGGTGTTGCAGAGCGGCTTGCTCGCGTCCTTGCAGTCGGTGTCGGTCATGCATTCGACGCACGTGCCGGTGTTGTCGTTGCACGCCGGCGTTCCTGCCGGGCATGCCGCCGGGTTCGCCGACGAGCACACGACGCAGGAGCCCGCGAGTGAGCCGGTCAGCTCGCACACGTGGCCGTTCGCGTTCGCGGCGCACTCGGTGTCGGTGGTGCACTTGCGGCACGACTCGTTGGTTCCGCAGACCGGGTTCGGGTTCGCGCACTGAGCGTTGGTCTTGCACTGCACGCAGGTGTCGGTCGAGTCACAGACCGTGGGGGACGTGCACTGCGCGTCCGACGTGCACTGGACGCACTGGCCTTTCTTGGGATCCGCTGCGCCCGTGGCGCAATGCGCGGGGGCCGTGCAGTCACCGTCTGCCGCGCAGGCGCGGCAGGTCTTCGTCCCGGTGTCGCAGACGGGCGTGCCGCCCGAGCAGTTGGCGTTCGTGAGGCAACCGACGCACTTGTCTTGCGTCGTGTCGCAGACCGGGGTCGTCCCGGTGCAGGCCCCGGCGGCGGCGCCGTTGCACTGGACGCACTTGCCGGTGCTCGCGCCCGTCGTCTCGCACACCGGCGTCGTGCCGGTGCAGTCGCTGGCCACGCAGGCGCGGCACGTGTCGTCGGCCGCGGTCGCGCTCTTGTCGCAGATCGGCGTCGCGCCCGAGCAGGTGGTGTTGTTCACGCAGGCGACGCATTGACCCTTCTTGGGGTCGCCGGAAGCCGTCGCGCAGACCGGCTTTGCCGGGAGGCCCGAGCAGTCGGTGTTGCCGACGCAGAGCTTGCAGTTCGGCGGCTGCACCGTGCCGTCACAGACCGGCAGGACGGCGCCGTTGGAGACGATGCACGCCTGCGCTGCGTTCGACCACTGCTTCTGGACGGTGTAGCCGGCGATCGTGCCCTGCTGCCCGTTGCAGATGTCGCCGAGTTCGCCGGTACCCGAGGCGGTGCTGTACCAGGCGATCGGGCGCCCGACCGACGTGCCGCCGTTGTCGATCAAGATTCCGATCTCGTGATCGGTGACGGCCTCGATGAGCTCGTGCGAGTGCACCGACGTCACGTTCGCGGCGTACGTGCCCGTGCCGCAACCGCCGGCGCAGCCGCTGCCCGGGCCCATGTACGGGTGAATGCCGTAGGGCACGTTCTTGCCCTGGTAGACCATCGAGTAGTGGTACGCGCAGAACTGGACGCACGACGTCGACGTGCCGCGGGTGATCGTGATCCCCTGCGGGAAGTCGACCATGTAGATCGTGTTGACGTTGCCGGCGGCGTCCGTCAGCGGCGCGGGCAGCACGCCGGAGGTGATCTTCGCGAGGAGCTCGGCGCGGACCTGATCGTTGGTCACGGTGGTCGCGGCGATGCTCGGGGTGATCGTCACCATCGAGCCGTACGTGCCGCGCCCGATCGTCTGGTTCGAGCCGGGCAGGCCGTCGGTCGCGCCGGTCTTGCCGACCGTGTTGTACTCGGTGAGCCAGTCGAAGTACGCGCTGTTGGTGATCGCGGTGTAGAAGCCGGGCAAGGTGCCGGAGACCGTCGCGTCGACCGCTCCCCAGTTGACCTGGACGACGTGCACGTTCGAAATCACGCGCCCGCCGTAGTACTGCAGTGTGGTCGCAGACGGGTTGGGCGCGTCGCTGGCCGTGCCCGGCTTCCTCATCTTCATGACGCCGCGGAAGTCATGGTCCGCCGCGCCGAGCGCGGACGGGTTGGTCGACACCGGGTCCGTCGGCGCGTTGGTACACGCGGCGATGACGCCCAAGGCGGCGACTGTGACGAGCGCGGTCGCGCGGAACGAACGGGGCTTCGTGGGCATGAGTTGAGGACTCCAGGGCTCGGGGGGCGGCAGCGCCCACGCAGAGCGAATTGTCGAAAATCTAGGGCGAACGAGGGGGCCTTCGCGCCGAGAGCTATCTCACGGAGAGCACAGCAGCACACCCGGTCGGACGATATGACACATGGATCCTGGTGGTGCCAGGGGATTCGAGGTTCGCGGCGAGCCTTTTGAAATACCTGCGCGCGCGGGGGAGGTCCGCGCACCGCCAGGTCGCCGTCAGCGCACCGTGACGTCGCCGCCCGCGAAGTCCACGCCGCCGCGGCTGTCGCGCAAGACCGCCCAGACGTGCACGACACCCGGCGCGTCGGGGCCGGTCCAGTCGTTGGCGGTGGCGGTAGCCAGATCGGTCTCACCTCGCCCGCTACGATCGGCGAGGAGCGCGCCGGCGCTGACGAACCAGGAGATTCGCATGGCCTCCCGGTGCTCGACCACGGTCTGCGTCGCGGGCTCGAAGGCGACGAAGGACTCGGCGTCCTCGGGGCGCCAGGACGCCTGGAACGTGACGCGCGCGCCGGGTGCGGCGGAGGGGGGCAGGTCGAGGGTCAGCTTCGGGTTCCGGTTCGGGCGGTAGCGGGCCTTGAAGTCCGCGGCGACGTCTGCCGACGCGCTCCCCAGGTTGCACACGACGCGCAAGAGGGCGATCGACGGCTCGGCGCCGAGCGTTGCCCGCAGCGGCTGGTAGTAGCCGCCGGTCACGTCGGCGTCGCGCGGGCGCGCACCGGGCGGCGGCTCGGGACCGAAGAGGACGCACGCGTCGGCAGGGATCGCCGCCGACGCCGTCGGGCCGTCGCCCACGGGACGAACGGCGCCGCCGAGGCAGTCGGAGGAGACGACGTCGTTCTCGCTGAGCGGCTTGGGCGTCGCGCAGAACGACCAGCCGACGTTCGGTGACCCGACGGTCCCGTCCGGCGAGGCCACGAGCGGCGTGACGGTCACCCGTGTGCCTGGCGGCGCCTCGGCGGGCTCCGCGCGAACCGCGAGGAGGCGCGGCGCGGTCACGAGGGACGCCCGCTCGCCGAAATCGGGTTTGCAGGCAGCCGCCGCGACCAGCAGAACGAACCATGCGAGGGCACGCCTCATAGCTCGAGCCTCCCCCCGACGACGGCGAGCGTCGGCAGGCCCGTGATGTACGCCCGTCTCGTGAAGTCGAACCCGTACACGAGCTCCTCCTTGTTCTCGTGGAAGGTGACGTTCTGCGCGTCGACGAAGACGTCGAGCTTCACGTCCGTCGACAGGTGTATTGACTTCTGGACGCGCGCGTCGAGCGCGAAGAAGGCGGGAATCCTCGTCGAGTTGTGATCGCCGAAGACGGGCTGGTAACGATCGCCCTGCGCGTCGAAGAGCGATCCCACCACCGGGGTCCGCGGCATGCCGGTCGCCGCGCGCAGGCGCAATCCGACCTCCCACGTGCCGAGCTCCTTCGCCGCGACGGCGGTGAGCACGTGCGGCTGGTCGAAGTCGAAGAGGCGCCAGCGCTCCTGGTCCGCATACTTCCGCTCGCTGCGCGTCATGGTGTAGCTGATCCAGCCGAAGAAGCCGCGCCACGGCCGCTGCCGTACGAGGAGCTGCGCGCCGTAGCTCCGCCCCTCGCCGTCTTGCACGAGCGCGCGCGCGAGGACCGGCGTCGTGAGGCGGCTCCGCACCGTGAGATCGGTGAGCTTCTTGTAGAAGGTGGTCACCTCGAGCGACAGCGTGCGCGTCAGCTCGAGCGCCTCGCCGACGCTCGCGTGCGTCGCCTTCGCGAGGCCGAGCGCCGGCGTGCCGAAGACCGCCGAGAGCTCCTCCGGCTCCGGCGCCTGGTGGTAGGTGCCCGCGGCGGCGACGGCGGAGAAGCGCGGGCTCGCCTTCCAGCGAACGCGGAGGCGCGGATCGGCCCCCCCTTCGAGCCGCGAAAACCCGATGCTCGGCGTCTGCCCGACGCGCGGGGTCGAGCGGCTCCCCTCGATCAAGAAGCCCTCGAGCCGCGCGCCCGGCTCGAAGGTGAACGCGCCCGCCTCGAGCTGCGCCGTCGCGTACGGCGCGACGTTCAGGATGTGCGTCTTGAACGAGTCCGCCGCGACGTCGGCGCCCGGCGGCTGTCCGAAGACGTAAAGGTCCCCTTCGCGCGGCGGGAGATTCAGCGAGCCTTGCCGGAGGGCGTCCGACGCGGAGCCGAGCGCGTCGAGGCCCACCGCGACCGTCGCCCAGGGTGCGACCCGCGTGGCATACGACGCGCGCGCCCCGTAGCGCCACGAGGCCATGTCGAGCCGCGCGGGGTTGCCGCCGAACGAGGCCGCGTAGGCCGTCGTGTCCCGACCGAAGAACGGAGTGACCGAGACGTCGGAGCCGTCGTCCAGACGGCGCGTGTAGTGTGCATAGAGTCGCTGGAACGCGCTCTGTGTGTCCTCCGCCAGCGTCGCCGCCGGATCGGCCGACAGCGCGGCTCGCCGCAGATCGTCGCGGGAGCCGAGGAACGTCAGCCGGAGCTGCTCGCCCTTGCGCAAATCGGCCTCGACGCGGGCCTGGTAGTCGCCGTACCGCGGGATCGGGTAGACGTCGGACACGTCGCGCGACGTGACGAGCGGCAGCTCGCGATCGAGGTAGCCATAGCGCCCGCCCACCGCGACGCGCACCCGATCGGTGAGCGCCGTGGACACCAGCGTCGACGCGTCGAGCGTGTCGATCGCGACGAAGCCGTGCGTGCCCTCCTTCGGTAGACCCTTCGTCTCGATGCGCACGAGCCCGCCGAGCCCGCGCCCGTACTCGGCTCCGTACGCGCCGGGCACGAGCTCGATCGAGCGTACGAGCTCCGAGCTCACCGTCGAGCGGATGCCGCTGCCATGGTAGAGCGCGGGAATCTCGACGCCGTCGACGTAGACGCGCGTCTCCTTCGGCGCAGAGCCCCAGACGACGAGCTGGCCGCTCGAGAAGGAGGAGCGGCCGACGCCGGGGAGGCTCTGGACCACCTTGAGCACGTCGCCGTGCGTACCGGGGACCCGGCGGGCTTCGTCGGCGACGACGGTGGTGGAGATCGCTTCGCGGGGGCGGAGCGGCGCGCGGACCCGGACTTCGTCCATCGGCGGCGGAGTCGGCGTCGGGGTCGGCGTCGGGGTCGGGGTCGGAGTCGGAGTCGGCGTCGGCGTCGGCGTCGGAGTCGGCGTCGGGGTCGGGGTCGGGGTCGGGGTCGGGGGTGGCGTGAGGGTGAAGGCGTAACGGTAGGTGATCTTGGAAGCGACCTTCCTCCCGTCGACCTCCGCCGGCTTGAACACAAACTGCTTCGCCGCCGCGACGGCGGCCGCGTCGAAGTCCTCGCCTGCCGACCTTTGCACCGCGGCGCCGCTCACGTGGCCGTCGACGTCGACGGTGAGCACGAGGATCACGTCCGCCGCGACGCCGGCGGCGAGCTTCTCCCTTGGATAGTCGGCCTCCACGAACGTCACGAGCTCCGGCATCTTGGTGACCGGCTGCGCGTGCGCGGAGCGCGCGAGGATGAGCGGGACGAGGACCGCGAAGAGGAGCGCGGCGGCCGAGCGGCGCCTGGTCACCGATCGATCTCGAGGGCGAGGACCCCGGCGCCGCGATCGTGGGGCATCTGCGTGTCGGTCTCGAAGCTCGACCCCGTCGCCTTGCCCACCACGACGCCGTCGGCGAGCGCCTCCACCGTCCAGTGCGCGCTCACCTCGCTGCAGAGCGAGAACGTGTCGACGCGCACGACGTAGTGCCCGGACGGCGCCGTCGTCGCGTAGACGACGTCCTCGCGGCGCAGCCCGTCGACGACGCACGACGCGTTCGAGTCGAAATCGAGGATGCCGCCGGTCTTCCACGCGTTGGGATCGGGCGCTTGCCCGGGTGGCGGCGGGGACCACGAGTTGATGTTCCCCTTGTAGACCTCGGCGCCGGTGGGATCGACGACGTGGAGATCGAGATCGCTCTCGGTGTCCCACGTCAGCGAGAAGACGAGCTTGCCGGCGGGCGGACCGTCGGCGGCGATCGTCAACGTCTGCGGGCTCGCAGGTCCGGGGCGGCCTGCGCCGTCGATCGCGCGCACGACGAGCTCGCGCGGGCCTCCCGCGAGGGTGCGCGCGAACGACAGGCTCGCCTTGAAGGACGGGAACGTCGGCGACTGCACGTCGGGGACGCCGGCGGGCAAGAGCCAGTAGCCGCGATCGCCGTCGAGCATGAGCGCGGCGGCGGTGGCCGGTGGCTCCAGCGCGCCGGTGGCGGTCTTGCCGACCTGCCCGGCGCGCGCCGTCGCCGTCACGAGGGCGACGCTCGCCACCTTCGGCCCGCCTGCCTCCGCCGGCATCGCGCCGCGGAAGAACTGCGCGCCGGCGATCTGCATGTCGCAGTCGAGCCCCTGGTCGGCGGTGGTCCCGCTGCACGCGGCGACGAGCCCCGCGACGGTGGCTGCGGCGACGACGGCGGACATGCGGACCTCGCGCATCAGAACGTCACCTCCGCGCGGAGCGTGAGCATGTCGTCCTTGAGCGTCGTCGGCGCGCCGGAGGCGTCGCGCCCGAGCGGGTTGGTGTTGTGGTCGTATTCGAGGATGAGGCGTCCCGGCGACCAGCGGAGCATCCCCATGACCGCGAGCGTCGTGAAGACCGCGCGGCTCGGTACGATCGCCGCGCCGGCCTGCCGGCTCGCGTCCGCGTCGGCGTCGTAGCGATCGTAGCGGAGGCCGAGCATGCCCCAGCGCGTGAGCTCCTGCGTCGCCCCCGCGTACCAGCCGGTCTCCCGAAGATCGCGCCCGATCGCGACGGGATCGGCCGGGAAGATGCCGCGATCGAGGTTCTTCCCCAACACGAGCTCCGAGCGCAGCGCGAGCTCGCCCAGCACCGGAATCGCCACCCGAACCTGCGCATCGGCACCGAGCGCGAAGCGGCGGAAATTCTGCGACGCGGTCGCCGAGCCTCCGGGGATGACCTGGATCTCGGTCGGCTCGACGATGCCGTTCTCGTTGGTGTCGCGCCAGACGAGCTGATCCTTCGTCGACGGCGTCCCCTTGTGGAACCCGCTCCCCGTCACCCCCGACACGCCGAAATCGACCGCCACGCCGTCGAGCGGCGTCGTCGTGGCGCCGAGGCGGCCGACGAGATCCTTGCTCTCGTTGGGATCGCGCCCGGGAAATTGCTTTTCCCCTATGGGCGCGCCGTTCATGAGCGCCATCGCGAGGTTCAGCGCCCGCCACTTCAGCTTGAGGCGAAGCCCGAGGTCGAACTCGCCGGGAAAGAGCGCCCGGAGCACCGTGGCGCGCTCGAGGAACGGGCGCTTGTTGTCGGCCTCGAGCACCTCGAAGCCGAAGGGGATCTTGAAGAGCCCCATCGTCGTCACGAGGCTGGGTGGCGCGGCCTCCTTCGCGAAGGGCCAGCGGAACGACGCCTCGGCGTCGAGGAGGCGCACCGTGGGCGCCTTGATCGTGTTCGCGTCGAGCTCGAGCGAGCCGAACACCGGACCCTCTCCGTCGTAGTCCGCGCGCACGTGACCGCGGCGAAGGACGAAGCGCTTCTCGTTGAGCGGATCGCCGGTCGCCGCGTTCACCTCGTCCTGCGACGACTGCCGCACGATGCCCCAGTCCGCCTGGACGAAGCCGCTGAAGCGAAGATCACGTGTCCAGCTCGGTGTCGCTGCTTCTCCGGGAGCGCTCGGCGCGGGCTCCTGGGCCCGCCCGCGCGCAGTGACGAGCGCGAGCGCGAGCCCGAGGAGGGCGAGCCGGCGCGCCGTGCGCTTCACGGCAACGACGGGAGGCCGCCGTCCGACTGGAGCAGCGGAAGCGTCGGCGACTTGTCGAACTTCGACGCATCTGTGCACGCGTTGATGATCTCGAGGTGCGTCGTCGGGTTCTTGACGCAGTCGTCGCCGGGCGCGCCGTCGGGGAGCGTGCCGGTGTCGCTGCCGCCGCCCGAGTCGGTGAGCGGCACTGCGGTGTCGGCGCCGCTGTCCTTGGCGGGAGGCGTCTCGTGGACGCCGCCGGAGCTGTCGCACGCCCCTAGCGCCCCAGCCGCGAGGAGCGCCGCGACCACCGAAGCGCCGGCGAAGGAGGCGAGCAAGGAGGTCGTCTTCGTGGAGTTCATCACTGCGCCTCGCAGTAGCCGTGGCGGCATTTGCCGGTTCCGCAGGGGCCGTCGTCGGCGCACGTCGTGCAGCTCGATTTGCCTTGTGGCACCGCCGCTTCGTAGAAGCAGCCGCAGGGCTGCGCCGGCGTGTAGAGGGCGAGATCGGCCCCCTCGAAGTCGCGCCTCACCGTCATCGCGCAGTCGGGGACGAGCCCCTTGCCGACGACGGCGGCGAGGCCGTCGACGTCGGTGACCGTCGGCGTGGGGTTGCCGAGCACGAGGTTGATGAACGCCTTCGCGTTCGTGTTGGTCGGCGTGTTCGTCCCGTCGACGGCGGTGAGGTACACGGTGGGCGCCCACATCGTGTAGTGCCCGTCGCGGAGGTTCTTCTTGTCGAACGACGTGACGCTCGAGTCCGGCAGAAACCCGTGCTTCTGCTTGTAGGCGCGGAACGCGAGCTCGGTCACCTCTCCGCGGTTCGCGTCGTAGACCTCCGAGCCGAGGATGCCGATCGTCTTGTCCGGGTTGGTCGAGGTCGCGACCAGGTTCAAGACCTCGGTGGACTTGTCCTTCTTCTGCCCCTTCCACTTCGCCGCCGGCACGCCGATCGCTGCGGCAATCGTGAGGATGGTGCTCTTGGTCGGCGGTCGGATGAACATGAAGAGATCGTCGGTCCAGGGATTCACCTGGCCGGCGTTGCCGAAGCCGAAGGTGAAGTACGCCTCCTCGGCCGTCATCACCTGCTGCGCGCTCGCCTTGGGCACGATGAACGCGTAGCTCTGAATCGGTCCCTGAATGCTGCCGAGCCCCGCCGGCGGAGCGGCCTGCGTGCAGCTCGACACGAACGTCGCGCTGATCGCGATGTCGATGGGGAGGCCGCCCGCGACGTCCATCGTGCACGTCGGGCTGGGCTTCGCCGTCGTCCACGTCGGGTCCTCCGCCGTGGACGGCACGTAGCTCAGGTTCACCGCGAGCTTGCGCGCGTTGTACATGTCGTCGATGAGCGTGCACGAGCCGGTGGTCGTGTAGAGCACCGTCATCGGCCCGCTCGTCGAGTTGCGGAGCTTCTGGCCCAGCGTCTTGAGGAGTGGCTCCTGCGTGTCGCCCGACTCGATGACCAGCGGGTTGGGGAGCGCGCTGCAGGGGCCGGCTGCAGCGACGCGTTCGCCGCCGACCATCGCGAAGACGGCGACCGCGGCGGTCGCGAAGGTCTTTGCACACCTCATGCTGCGAGGTTGCCACGCCGCCGCGAGGCCAGTTGTTGCCTTGTTGTTACAAGTGATGTCACAGGATTGTTTGCCTCGGCGGCCGCGCCTTCATGCGATCAAAGCGCATGGCTCGTCGTCGTCGCTCCGGGCTCGCGCTCCTTCTCTTCGGCATGGGCGGCACGCTCGCCCTCGCGTGCGGCGGCGACGACACGTCGAACCCCGTCGCCGACGCCGGCGCGAGGGACGGCACGGTCGCCGACGTCAACGTCCCCGACACGACGAGCGGCGATACGTCGACACCGCCGGACACCGGCGCGACGGATACGGGCGTCGACACCGGCCAGGACTCCGGCACGTTCGACCGTGGGCCCACGACGCTCCCATTCAACGGCGATCCGAACGGGCTCTTCTGGGACCCTGGTGTGAATGCTGCGCTCTACGTCGCCGACAGCTTGAACAACGCGATCAAGAAGTGGAGCGACAAGGACGGCTTCTCGACTGCCGCGACGCTCCCGGCCCTCGATCCGCTCCCCGACGGCGGCGCCGCGAACCCGACGCTCGGGCAGGTCATCCGCCTCCTCGACGGCACGCTCCTCGTCACGCGCTTCGGCTTCGGCGCGTACGGCGCGATCGTCGTCGTCGGCCCCAAGGGAGATGCGGGCGTCGTCACCGGGATCGTCGATGGCGGGCCGGTGCCGCTCAGCGTGAAGAAGCGGCGCATCGGCCTGGCGGTCCTCGCCGACGGCACGATCGTCGACACGTACTTCACGCCGACGCCCGACGGCGGCCCGCGCATCGGCGCGGTCGCGAAGCTCAACCTCCTCGCGGGCACCGAAAAAGACTTCATCACCGACCTGCAAAAACCGATCGGGGTCACGCAGGGACTCGACGGCCGCGTCTACCTCACCGACCAGGACTTCGGCGCCATGATCGCATCGACGCTCAACGGCGGCGTGTACTCCGACCCCGACGCGTCGGCCGCCGACGCGGGGAGTGACGCGGACGCGAGCGACGACGCCGGCGACGCCGCGCCGGTCGACGCGGCCCCGCCGGTCGACGCCGGACCGCAGCCCTCGTTCTTCGCCGCCATCCCGTCCCCCGACCTGGTGTGCCCTGGCCCGGACGGGACGTTCTTCGCCGGCAGCTCCGCGGGCACCGTCTACCAGATCTCGAAGGCCGGAGCCGTCGCCTCGTTCCAGACCGGCCTCAAGAGCGCGCGTGGCTGCGCCTACGACGGCGCGCACAAGCGCCTCTTCGTCGCCGAGCACGATCCGGCGGGCACGGCGAACGCGATCCGCATCTTTCCGGTCCCCTGAGACCCAGTTCGCCGCCGCGGGCGACGTTTGTGGGTCGTAGAGGACCCGCACCCGCAAAAAAATAGCGCGAATCGCATCGGTTGCCCTGGACAGCTGGCTGTCCACGCGCTTGAGTTCGGCGGTTCGCCCGGACGAATTTGGGTGAGGAGGAACGATGAAATTGCCCTTGATGCGCGCCCTTGGATTCGGAGCCGCCGCCACGGCGGCGCTTATCGCGTGTAGCTCGGAGGCGCCGGCGCCGGCCCCTTCGCGTACGTCGGAGGCGCCGCTGGCCGCCGCCGCCGTCGAGCAGTCGGTCACCGCCGCCGCCGCCGCTGCCGCGACCGCGGGCTCTCGTCCCACGTGGGGCAACGGGATTCCGCTCGGCGTGATGCCCACCCGCGAGGTCCATGCGGCCGCGCGCGCAGCCGCGCCGGTGCCCGCGCTCGGCAGCGGCAGCCTCGCCTATTTCGGCGGTCCCGTCGTTCAGAACCCGAAGATCGTCGGCGTGTTCTGGGGCGCGGTCGACGCCACGCTGACGGCGAACCTACCGCTCTTCTACGGCGACATCACGAACAGCAACCACATGGACTGGCTGTCCGAGTACAACACCATCGGCCGGCCTGCCTCGGCCCTGCGCCGCCGCCGCGCGCGTCGCTGACGCCTCGCATCCAGCACGGAACGACGGCGCTCGCCTCGGCTCACTTGCCGCGGCGCGCGCCGTTTTTCTTCGCGCATCCTTCGGCGAATCCTGGAGGGCCTGAAAAGGCCGAGGTTGCCCGCGCTGGGGCCGGCCACTAGACTTGGTCTCCGTGGGCGCGCGCGAATACCTTGGGGCCCGACTACGTCGCGCGTTGCACCTCTGGTGTACGCTCGCGGTGGGCCTGCTCCTCGCCGCACCGATGCTCCTCGGGCCTGCCGCGCCGTGGGCGATGCGCGCGCTCGGCGGAGCGCCCGAGCACCACTGCGCGTGCGGCATGAAGCGCGGCAAGTGCGGGTGCCCGGAGTGCGCGGAGCAAGAGCACGCGCGCGCCCAGTCAAAGGCGCGAAGCGAGCGCCCTGTCCTCCGGTCCACGTGCGACGACGACGACGCGCCGATGCCGAACGCCGCCCCGTTGCCGCGTGTGACGATGCCGGCCGAAGTTGCCTTCGTCGCGGCCCCGCCCGAGGTCCTCCTCGCGCTCCTGCCTCCTGCCGGCCCCAACCCGCGCGGACGCGACGCGCCGCCGACGCCACCGCCCCGCCACCTCGGCTGATTGGACGGGCGTTTCGCGTTCTCTATTCCAACTTCGCGGCAGATGGATCGGCGCGGCGCGGTGGTCGCGCGCCGTCCTACCTGCTCGCCGGAGACACTTCCATGATTTCTCCACGACATATTTTTACTCCTCTAGTCCTCATTCTGGGCCTCGTCGCGGCTTGCTCGACGTCGTCGAACGGCGGCGGCAGCGGTGACGCCGGCGCATCCGGCGGTCCGGTCTCCGGCGCACAGGACGCACATTGCGCGGTCGAGGGCGGCACCTCCCAGGCGGTTGCCGCTGCCGCGTGCCATCCGGGGGACGCCGGAGCACCGGATGACGCCGGCGACTCGGGGGGCGCTTCCGACGGCGGCGGCGGGATCGAGTATGGGGCGACGGAGTTCAATGCCGAGGGAGACGACGACGACTGCAAGTACCACGTGAAGTGGAGCGCCGCGTCGATCCGCCAAGGAGCCGACGTCACCTTCACGGTCTCCGTCGCGACGAAGGACGGCACGCCGTCGCCCATGCGTCCGCTGCCGGGCGAGGGGACCGGTGGCCTCTTCCCGGTGCGCGCCGAGGTCTACCTCAACGACACCCACCCCGCGCCGAACACGACGCAGAGCGCGCAGGAGACGTCGACGCAAGGGACCTACACCGTGGGGCCGATTCGCTTCGACGCGTCGGGAAGATGGACGGTGCGCTTCCACTTCCACGAGTCGTGCGAGGACACGCGCGAAGACTCGCCGCACGGGCACGCGGCGTTCTTCGTGCAAGTACCGTGACCATGCGCTCCTCCGGTTCCCTCATCGGTGCGCTGCTCCTCGCGGCGTGCTCGAGCGCGGCCACCCCGGCGTCTTCGTCGGACGCCGGGGCGAAGGACGAGCCCTTCGTCGCGCCTACGCCGCTGACGTCTCCGACCCGGCGGGGCTTTTCGGCGAAACGGCCGTAACCCCCGGCGCCGGTCCCCTATGGGGACTGCTCTGCGCCGGCGTGGGCTTTTCGCTGCTGGCCACCGCCGCCGGGGGGGCAAAGGCGCTCCGGCGCCACTGGCGCCGCCTGGGGCGGTGGCGCTGGTCCTTCGCCGCTCTCCGGTCACTGGC
>JANYHK010000141.1 GCA_025359105.1 Myxococcales bacterium
GCGCGGTGCCTTCCTTGGCGTCCTTCACGAGCACCGCCTCCGCCGGCAGCCCCAGCCCGAGGAGCACGACGGCGAGCGCTTGGCCCAGGCCGCTGGCGACGAGCCCGACCTTCACTCCGGTCTCGCCCGTGCACGGATCGACGGGCAGCGCGTCCGATCCGGCAGGTGGCGTGCACTTCGGGCGCGCGACGAGATCGATCCACGGCCCGAGCACGGGCAAGAGCAGGACGCGGTCAATCTTGAGCGAGCTCGACGCGCCGACGTACACGGCCGGTCCGTACGTCATCGCGGCGAGGAGGCCACCGGTGACCAGCGGAAAGATCTTCCGCACCTCTTCCACGTGCCCTTGCCCCGGGACCTTGTCGCCCGGCGCGTAGCTGGCCACGACCTCGACCTTGTCGGCGCCCGAGAGGCGAAGGCTCCCGGCCTCCGTGACCTCCTGGACGAGGACCTCGTCGCTGTCGGCCGGGAGCGACGCCGTCCCCGGGGCGAAGCGCGTCTCGGCGCCGACCTTCGAGCGGATCGCCACGAGGTGGTTTTGCTCGTCCATCACGACGACGTCGCCGTCCTCGAGCTTGCGGATGTGCGAGCCTCCGGCGCCCTTCGTGGGGACGACCTGGAAGCCGTCGCCTGCGGGCTCGATGCGCGCGCCCGTGCCCAGATCGCGGCGCACGTCGCCCGTGATCGCCCACGCATGGGCCGGGTGGTCTTTCAGGATCTGCGATGCGTCCGCCGGCGAGTACGTGCCGCGCGCTTCGTAGGGCGCAGCTGCGCACCCCGACACGGCCGCGCACCCGAGCGCGCACGCGAGGACCGCGCCGCGCGTCACGCGCTCCCTTCGCGTTCGCCGGGCTCACCTGGCTGAGGCTGGGCACGAACGAAGCCGACGCTGCCGCCGAGGTGCCCGAGCCGCCGCGCCTCGAGGCACGCCGGCGAGCCGGGCTCGACGATGCGACAGTCCTCGGGGCGCTGCGCGTAGATCGCGCACGGGTACTGGCCGGGCACCGACACGTCGAGCGCTGCGCAGCGCTCCCCGGTGTTCTTCACGAACCGCCACCCTGGCGGGCGGTGGTCGAGAACGGTGTACTCTGCAAGGAGGAGCGGCCCCATGCGCGCGTCGTCGGTCTCGAGCAGGTGCACCGTCGAGGGACCGTGGTGGCAGCATCGGCCACAGTCGACGCAGTCGCCGCCGCCCGGATCGGGCACTCCATCGACGGGGCTGAGCGGCATTCGTCCAGGCTACGCGGCAGCGCCCGGCCACGCCACGCCGGCGAGCCCAGGCGCGACCTTGCGCAGCATCGACCGCACCTGCGTCGCGCTCGGGCGCATCGTCGCGACGCGGCGAAGCGTAGCCTGGAGCAGCTCGCAGAGCGGCGCCATGCCGGGGCGCCTGGCGAGCGCCGCGAGCTTGGGCGGCATGCCGTCGTGGGCGATGTGCTGAGCGATTTGGGCGACCTCGCTCTCCGCGTCGAAGAGCAACTCGCCGGTGAGCGCCTCGTACGCGACGCAACCGAACGCGTAGACGTCGGCGGCCATCGGTGTCGTGACGGCGCCCTCCGCGACGGCGCCCCACACCTCCGGCGCGCCGTACGGTCCGGTGCCGCAGCCGGGGCGGATGTGGCGCCCGGCGAGGCCGAAGTCCACGAGCACCGCCTCGTCGCCCTCACGGATGACGACGTTCGACGGCTTCAGATCCAGATGGCCGACGCCCGCGCCGTGCATCGCCTCGAGCCCCGCCAGGACGTCGTCGAGCAGACGCAGGCACCGCGCCATGTCGAGCGAGCGCGAGCGGATGACCTTGTCCATCGTGACACCGGGGACGAGCTCCATCACCAATATGGGCTTGGGACGCGCGCCGGCGTCGAACGTCACGAAGCGCGCGACGTTCGGGTGGCCCGGGATGGTGAGGAGCGCCGACGCCTCGGAGCGAAAGAGATCGAGGAACTGCGCCTCGGAGAGGCTGCGTGCGGCGGTGACGGAGTACTCGGGGACCTTCAGGGCGAAGCGCTCGGCCTTCGCGTCGTGCCGGTCCTCGTACCGCGTCGCGACGAACACCGAACCGACGTTCCCGGCGCCCAGGCCGCGCACGACATAGAACCCGCCGAGGGTGCGGCGCGCCGGCAGCCAGTCGGGCAGGCGCTTTTGCACGAGCAGCTGGATGCCGAAGTCCTCGTCGCTCGCCGTCGGGAGATCGGCGAGGCCCCAGACGACGCCGGCGACGACGCGCGCGATGCCGGCGGGAGCGCCGGCAAGGAGCTCGTCGACGCTCGCGCGCAGCGTGTCGGACGAAAGCTTCGGCTCGGCGCCCGACAAGACGCGCGCCACCGCCGCCGAAAGCGAACGCGCCGCCAGCGCCGAAGCGGGCGGTACGCTCGCACGCTCGGCCGGCGACAAGCGCGCGAGGGCACCACTCGCGAGCTGAGAGAGCGAGCCCAGCCACGACTCGAGCGAAACGAGCACGTCGGGATCGGTGCCGCCGCCGGTGGAGAGCGCCTGCAAAGACGTCGCGCCCGACACGGTGACGACGGCCGTGTACAGGCGCTCGAGGACCGCGCGGAGCGACTCGATGCGCCCCGCCCCGTCCGGCGCGAGCTCGCGCGCCAGCTCCCCGAACGCGCGAAGCTTGACCGCGCGGGGATCGGCGACGCTGATCGCCATCGACTGGGGCGGCAGATCGTCGCTGCTCACGAGCGCGATCGGCGTCGTCGAGGCGCGCAGGAACGCCGCCCACCGCGACAGGACGTGGACGAGATCGGGGTCCATCGACGCCTCCGCGAGCGTCTCGAACTCCGCGGGATCGGTCACGCGGCGCGCGACGACGAGGAGGACGTCTGCGACGTCGCACGCCCCAACCCGCACGAGCGCGTCGAGCGCGCGAGCGAGCGCGGCCACGATCGTGCGGCGCAGCATGCTCGGCGGATCGGCCTCGAAGCGCCGGAGGAGCGCGGCGGTCACGCGGAGCCAGCGCAGGCGGAGCCGCGCCGTACGCGCCGCGTCTTCCTGCGCGTCTCCGACGTCGCCGTCGACCAGGTGGAGGAGTGCGCGCAACCGGCGCAGGCGCAACGTGGGATGCGGCGGCGTGATCGTCTTGGCCTTGCCCGCGGCCACGAGGGGCTGACCTTCGCGCTGCAGGATCCACTCGCTCAGCCGGTCGCGCGCGGCGTCCATGGCTTCGTCGTGCGCGCGCGTCGAGTCCTTCTCTCCGAGCCGCAAGAGATCACCCAGCAGGTTCTTCTCGAGGAGGCTCATGTCGAGGTCCCGCAGCACCGCGAGCGACGTCCTCCGCGCGAGCGAGCCGCCGCGCCCCTCGGTCTCGTCTTCGTCGCGCGACACCGCCTCGAGGGCCTGGATCTCCCCCTTAGCCGCCTCGAGAACGTCGACCGAGGCCGCGTACGCGGCGCGCGCGCCGTCCGTATGGAACTTGAGGAGCGCCGCAGCGAGCTGATCGCGCAGCGGTGCGTCGTCGCGGGGCGCGAGCTCCAGATCGCGCGCGATTTCCCGCCGCAGGGCCTCTGCGCCGTCGTCGGCCTTCGCGCTGGGGGCCCGCGCGAGCGCCGCGAGCACCGTCCCGGCCGCGCGATCGACGAGCGAGGACGCGCCATACTCCGCGCGCAGCTCGAGGATCGCCTCGGCCACGTCGAGCGGCGCGCGCCCGCTCACGTGCTCGAGGATCTCCGCCGCCGCGTCCGGCTCGGCTTCTGCCGCGCGCGCTATCCCCCACACGAACGCTGCCGCCGACCCCGGATCCTTCTCGAGGACCGCGTTCGCCTGCGCGCCGGTGCACAATCGAACGGCCGCTTCGGGGCTCACGGCAGCCATCGCCGCGGCCGACGCCGCCGCCCGGCGCCACTCCGTCGGCGAGAGCTTCACGGCGAGCTCGGTCTCGATGCCGCGCTTGTGCTCCGGCATCCACGGCGCCAGGAGGCCGCGCGCAACCGCGACGTGCCGCCAGACGAGCGACTCGCGATCGCTCAACAGGCGCGCCCACACCGTGACGAGCGCGTCCTGCGCGAACGGCCGCGTGCCGTGCGGCTCCCCCTGCCCCGCGCGCCGCGACGCCTCGCGCGCTGCCCGCTCGAAGAGGCGCGCCGCGAGCCTGCGCGACGGCAGCGAGCGCGTCGACGGGACGATCAGCCACTCGCGCGCGAGCTCTCGCTTTGCCACGAGGGCCAGCGCCAGCGCGCCGTCGGGGATCTGCAGGCTGATGGGCAGCTCCGTCGCCAGCGCGATGCGCGCGCGCACCGCGACGCTGCCCAGCCCCTTGCCGCTCGTCCGCGCGATGCGCGTCGCGATCTGAACGAAGGCCTCCGCGTTCGCCGCGAGCAGCCGCTCCAGCACCCGCCGCCCCAGATCGCGTTGCTCGGCCCCGACCGGCAGCGCGTTCGCGAGCTCGTAGAGCGCGCCGGCGGCGGCCGCGGGCGCCAGCCAGTCGAGATCGTCGATGAGCCCACCCTGGAGCGCCGCGCGCAGCCCCTTCAGGAGCGCCTCCGGCTGGAGCCCCTCGAGCGGCCCCGGCCCGTCCGACGACGCGCGCGCGAGCGTCGCCATCGACTGCCGCCAGATCGCGCGCCGCTCGGCCGGCTCGGTCGTCGTATCGAGGTCGAGAAGGCCGCTGACGTAGAAGGTCGGATCGCGCACGAACTCCGTGAAATACTAGAGGTCCTGCGCGAACAATTCCAATTCTCGGAGTTGCGCGGCCCGCTGGCATGGGATAACGGCTGATTCGAGAAAACGCCGTGATCCTCCTCGAGAACCTGACCAAGCGATTTGGCCCGAAGATCCTCTTCGAGGCCGTGACGATGCAGTTCGACCCGGGCAAGCGCTACGGCCTGACCGGGGCCAACGGCGCCGGCAAGAGCACCCTCCTCAAGATGCTCTCGGGCATCGAGGAGAGCGACACCGGCAGCATCTCGATCCCGGGCAGCCTCCGCCTCGGCGTCCTCAAGCAGAACCACTTCGAGTACGACGAGGAGCGCATCCTCGACGCCGTCATGATGGGCAACAAGGCCCTCTGGGACGCGATGGCCGAGAAGGAGCGCCTCCTCGCGGGCGAGGTCACCGACGAGATCGGCGTCCGCCTGGGCGAGCTCGAGGGCGTCGTCGCCGAGGAGAACGGCTACGTCGCGGAGAGCGAGGCGGCCGAGCTGCTCGCCGGCCTCGGCATCCCCACCGACAAGCACCACGAGAAGATGAACACCCTGGCCTCGGGCTACAAGCTCCGGGTCCTCCTCGCCCAGGTCCTCTTCGGCAAGCCGGACGTGCTGCTCCTGGACGAGCCGACCAACCACCTCGATCTCGACTCGATCCGCTGGCTGGAGACGTTCCTCATCGACGACTTCAAGGGCACCCTCGTCGTCGTCAGCCACGACCGCCACTTCCTCGACACCGTCGCCACCCACGTCGCCGACGTCGACTACCAGACGATCACCGTCTACACGGGCGGCTACGAGGACTTCGTCGCGCAGAAGTACGAGAACAAGCAGCGCGCCGACCAGCAGACCGGCGCGGCCAAGAAGAAGGTCGCAGAGCTGCAAGAGTTCGTGCAGCGCTTCGGCGCGCACGCGAGCAAGAGCAAGCAGGCGCAGTCGCGCCTGAAGCAGATCGAGAAGCTCGAGGACTCCATCGAGAGCAAGGGCACCAAACGCTCGAGCCTCATCCGCCCCTTCGTCCGCTTCGAGTTCGAGAAGCCGAGCGGCCGCGACGTCCTGCGCATGGAGGGTGTGAACAAGACGTTCAAGGATGCCAAGGAAACCAAGTGCATCTTCAACGATTTGTCCCTGAACCTGAACCGAGGCGAGAAGGTCGCCATCATCGGCCCGAACGGCATCGGCAAGTCGACGCTCCTCAAGCTCATGGTCGGCGGCTTCGACCGCCTCGACGCCGACACGAGGAAGGACGTCCTCTTCCCGGACGACGCCAAGGGCGAGATCCGCTGGGGTCATGACACCTCCGTCGGCTACTTCGCGCAGGACCACCACGAGGCCCTGTCCCACGCCGGCTCGGGCGCGAACGCGTTCCAGTGGCTGTACGCGTTCGACAAGCTCGCCCCGCAGGAGACGATCCGCGCCATCCTCGGGCGCCTCCTCTTCTCGGGTGAGGCCGCGCTGAAGCCGGTCGAGGCGCTGAGCGGGGGTGAGTGCGCGCGTCTGCTCCTGGCGAAGCTGCTCCTCTTGAAGCACAACGTCCTCATCCTCGACGAGCCGACCAACCACCTCGACATCGAGTCGATCGAGGGGCTGCTCGACGGGCTGAAGCTCTTCGAAGGCACCGTCGTCGTCGTCAGCCACGACCGGCACTTCGTCGCTTCGCTCGTGAGCCGCGTCGTCGAGCTTCACCCGGTCGAGAAGGACGGCGTCCGATTCACGAGCGCCACGGACTTCGGCGGCACGTACGAGGAGTTCCTCGAACGCGGCGGCGCCAACCGCGACTATCTGCGCAAGTAGAGCGTTCGCAACGCGCGAACGCGAACGCCAAGCAGAAGAAGACCTTGAAAAGGGGCCGGCGTCGGGCCACGCTCTGAGGGAGTCATGCGCTGCCTGTCCTCCGCCCTTCCCGGCTGCATTCTGCTCGCGCTTGCCGCGGCCTGCCTCTCCGGCTGCCACGAGTCCGAGCTCGAGCCGAGGACGCCCGACCAGGTGTGGGATCTCGAGCGCCCGGGTGCGAGCGCGGAGGCGGCCTACACCATGGCCCCGGTACCGGCCGTGATCAACCCAGCGCCTACGCCGCGCGAGCGCCCGCAGAGCCGCTCACTCGGGTACGTGGGCGACGAGCCGCTCGCCCCGCTCCCGTCGGCGGGGCCGCACTGGCCGTACGTGCCCGAGCCGTTCCACTACCGCGAGCCGTACCCGTCTCGGGGCAACGGGTACGGGCGGGGGCGTGGTCACTGGGTGCGTGTCCCTCGCGCGGGCGCCGTCAGCGCGTACGCGACGCCGACGCACTGACGCACAAAAAGCCCGGCGTCTGGCGCGGTGCTCGCGTGGGGCGGCCCCAGCGCGTATCGTAGGAGCAGATGGCCGCGGGCCCCCCCAAGCCGTACCAGCGCAGCACCCTCCGCGCGCGTCACCGCCCCGTCGTTCGCGGGCTCGCCGAAGCGTTCTTCTCGCCGGACGGCGAGGTCGAGCCGGCGCGCCTGGACGCCTTCGTCGACGAGGTGGATCGCTTCGTGAGCCCCGCGAGCAAGACGCTTCGCTGGGGCCTGCTCGTCATGCTCGACGTCGTGCGCTGGGCGCCGCTCTTCATCCTCGGCCGATTCTCGACGTTCGAGGGCCTCGCCCGCGCCGACAAGACCCGGATGCTCGAGGCCATGGACCGCTCGAAGGTGGCGGAGCTCACGCTCATCGTCGTCGCGTACAAGACGATCATGTCCATCCTCTTCTTCGAGACCCCGTCGGAGCTCCGGGAGCTCGGCTACCCTGGACACGAGCGCCACCGCTGGGCGCGCGCGCTGACGGTGGCGGGCCCGGCGCCACCGGGCGAGGCATCCCCGTGACGACGCCCGGCGAGTACCTGCGCGGGCGGGAGATGACGCGCCCCTTCCAGGCGAAGGTCGACGCGGTCATCGTCGGATCGGGCGCCGGCGGCGCCGTCCTGGCGCGCGAGCTCGCGCGCGACGGCCGCAGCGTACTGGTGCTCGAGGAGGGCGGGCACTACACCAAGGAACAATACGGCGCGATGCCTCCGTCCGAGGCGATCCGCAGCCTGTTTCGCGAGGCCGGGCTCTCGGCGGCCGTCGGCCTCGGCGATACGCCGCTCATCGCCACCCTCGCGGGGAAATGCGTCGGCGGCTCCAGCGTGCTCACCGGCGGCGTCTGCTTCCGCGTCCCTGAGGACATCCTCCACGGCTGGTCGAACGATTTGAAGCTCCCCGGCGTCAGCCCGGACGCGCTCGATCCCTACTTTTCGGAGATCGAAGAGGCCATCCACGTCGAGACCGTCCCCGATCACATGCGCTCCCGCTCGACCGAGCTCTTCGTCGAGGGGGCGGCCAAGATGGGCATCCCCATCAAGAGCCTGCGGCGCAACACGAGCGGCTGCAAAGGTGCCTCGCGCTGCAACTTCGGCTGCCCCAACGGCGCGAAGATGAGCGTCGACATCTCGTTTCTCCCGGACGCGGTGCAGCACGGCGCGACGATCCTGTCCGACGCACTGGTCGAGAAGGTCGACATGGCCGGCGGCCGCGCCACCGGCGTTCGCGGGCGGCTCCTCGATCCGGTGACCGGCGAGCCCAAGATCCCGTTCGAGGTGCGCGCGAAGGTCGTCGTCGTCGCGTGCGGCTCGCTCCACACACCGGTGCTCCTGCGCCGGAGCGGCATGGACGACGTCGACATCGGACGCCACGTCACCCTCCACCCCGGGTTCCGCGTCGGCGCCCTCTTCGACGAGACGATCAACGGCTGGGACGGCGCCCTGCAGAGCGTCTACTCGGACCACTTCCACGAGGATGGCATCACGCTCGTCGGCGTCTACACGGCCGTCAACGTCCTCGCCGCGGCCTTCCCCGGCGTCGGCCGCGAGCACCGCCGGCTCGCCAAGCGCCTCCCCAACCTCGCCTTCTTCGGCGGCATGATCCACGACGAGGGCGGCGGCCAGGTGCGCCGCTGGCTCTCGCGCGAGCCGCTCCTCCTCTACCGCATGTCGCCCCGCGACAAGGCGCGCCTGCTCCGCGGCATCCAGATCGTGGGCCAGATGGCGTTCGCCGCCGGCGCCAAGGAGGTGCTCCTCCCGGTGTTCGGCTCGACGACGTTCAAGTCGAAGGCCGAGCTGGATTTCCTCACCGAGAGCCCGCCGAGCGCCAAGCGCATCGAGTGCATGGCGTTCCATCCCCTCGGCTCGGCGAAGATGAGCGTGGACCCGCGCGGCGGCGTCGTGAAGCCGAGCGGAGAGGCGTGGAGCTGCGACAACCTCATCGTCGCCGATGGCAGCGTCCTGCCCACGAGCATCGGGGTGAACTCCCAGCTGCCGGTCATGAGCATGGCGCTCAAGATCGCGCGTGGCCTCACGGCCGACTGGGACCGCTACGCGCGGCGCGCTACGTAGCGCCGGAGAACGGCGTCGGATCGACGAGATCGGGGCGCGACCGTGCGACGAGCCGGCCAAACGCCTCCTTGTCGGTCGCGATCTCGAGCGCTTCCTCGGGCGCGACCTTGCCAAGCCCCATGAGCCGCTCCAGCGCCATGTCCATCGTCTGCATTCCGACGGACTGCCCGCCCTGCATGACGCTGCCGATCTGGTGCATCTTGCCCTCGCGGATCATCGACGAGACGGCGCTCGTGCCGATGAGGATCTCGTGGGCGGCGATTCGCCCCTTGCCGTCCTTCGTGCGCACGAGCTGCTGCGCGACGATGCCGACGAGGCCCTCCGCGAGCATCCCGCGTACCTGCGACTGCTCTTCGGCGCCGAAGGAGTTGACGATGCGGTCGATCGTCGACGCAGCGCCGTTCGTGTGCACCGTGGCGAAGACGAGGATGCCCTGGTTGGCGAGCTGCAGCGCCAGGAGCATCGTCTCGTTGTTCCGGAGCTCGCCGATGAGGATGACCTGCGGATCCTCGCGCCCCGCGCTGCGCATGGCGGCGGCGAAGCTCGACGCATGAACGCCGACCTCGCGGTGCGTCACGGCGGCCTTCTTCGGCTCGTGGACGAACTCGATCGGGTCCTCGACGGTGAGGATGTGGCACGCGCGCGTCTCGTTGATGTGATCGATCATCGCGGCGAGGGTGGTGCTCTTGCCGCTGCCCGTGGGGCCCGTCACGAGCACCAGGCCGGCGCGCTTCTCCGAGAGCTTGCGGATCACCTCGGGGCAGCCCAGGTCCGCCAGGGTCGCGAGCTTGGTGGGAATGATACGGAACACCGCGGCCAGGCCGGTGGCCTTGTGGAAGTAGTTCGCGCGGAAGCGCGCCTTGTCGCCGTAGGCGTAGGCGAAGTCCAGATCGTGGTCGTCGTCGATCTTCTTCTGCTGCGCGGAGTTCGTGATCTCGGAGAGGAGCGCGTCCATCTCGGTCTTGTCGACGGGTGCGGTACGGAGCGGGACCAGATCGCCGCGCGCGCGGAGCATCGGTGGGTAACCGACACCGAGGTGCAAATCGCTCCCGTTCTTGGCGATGAGCTCGTCGAACATGCGATCGATCTTCGCCACGCGTCAGCCCTTCTTCCCGAACAGCGAGCCTGCCTTGGACAGGAGCCCGCCCAGGTCCATCGCCGTCTCCTCCGGGGGTCGCTTCTTGGGGAGCATGCCGCCAGGCGCGGGCGCGGGGGCTGGCTGGGCGCCTCGCACCAGGAGCGCGTCGAAGTCGTCCGGCGCCTCGGCCATGAGGCGGGCCGTGGCTTGCTCCACCTTGCCGGCGCGCACGAGATCGGCGAGCGAGTCGTCCATCCGCACGATGCCGTGCGCCTTGCCTCGCTGCTGGAGGCTCGGGATCTGGAACGTCTTGTCGTCTCGAATGAGCGTGTAGAGCTGGACGGACCCGGGGAGCACGTCGACCGCAACGTGGAGTCGCGTCTTGTCGACGCTCGGCACGAGGCGCTGGCTCACGATGAGGCGCAGCGCGCCCGCGAGCGTCATGCGGACCTGCTGCTGCTCGGCCGGCGGGAAGAGGTCGATGACGCGGTCGATCGTCTTGGCGGCGCTTGGTGAACTCATGGTGCCGAGCACGAGGTGGCCGGTCTCGCTCGCCGACAGCGCCATGCGCACGGTCTCGGCGTCGCGCAGCTCGCCGACGACGATGACGTCGGGATCCTCACGCAGCGCGGCCTTCAGCGCGGTCGCGAACGAGGCGGTGTGCGTCCCGACCTCGCGTTGACTGAGGAGGGCCGACTTGCGAGGGTGCAAGTACTCGATCGGGTCCTCGACTGTGATGATGTGGAGCGAGCCGTCGCGGTTCACGAGGTCGACGAGGGCGGCGAGCGTGCTCGTCTTGCCGTGCCCGGACGGACCGGTCAGCAGGATGAGGCCCTGGTGGTGTTTGGTCACCTGCGAGATGGTCTCGGGGAGGCCGAGGGACGCGAGCGTGGGAACCTCGCGTGCAATGACCCGGAAGCAGACCTTGATGCCGGTGCGCTGGCGCGACACGTTCACGCGGAACCGGCCGTGGGTCGCGTGATCGAGCGCGAAATCGCAGGCGCCATCGACGTCGAGGTTCTTGTGGATGCGGCGGGGGACGATCTCGTCGGCGACTTTCTCGACGACCGCGGCGTCGAAGGGCGCCGTGCGCGGCATGAGCTCGCCGGCGATCCGCAGCAGCGCAGAGCGCCCGGCCGCGACGTGAAGATCGCTCGCGCCAGCGTTGCGCGCGAGGCCGAGCAGCTCGTCCAGACCCATTCCCGTCGAGGGCTGGAGGGAAGGCACCGGGCCCTTATGGATGAACGCCGTCTCCGCGATGCTGATGCTGATGCTCGGCGTGCTCGGATCCTCTTTGCGATCGCGATCGGCTTTGGCTGCCGAGATCGACAGGTTGGTGGGGACCAACGGCACCGCCGTTTTGGCCGCGACGGGCGCCGGCTGCGGCGACGGCGCCGGCTTCGCGGGAACCGGCTTTGCCGCCTGGGTGGAACCAGAGGCAGGAGGCGGTGCGGCGGGGGCGGCCGCGACCTGCGGCGCGGACTTCGGGGGCGGCGCGGGCTGTGCGGGCTCGGCCTTGCGGTCGTCACCGAGCCCGAGCCCGCGAACGGTCTCCTTGCCGTCCTTGAGCATCGCGCTCGGAGGCGGCGCCTTCGCCGTGCCGGGTCCGGCCGACATCGGCTGCGTCGCCGTCGAGACCTTGCCCTCCGACGGAGCACGATTCTGCGGTTGGGTGCTCGGCGGCATCTGCTGCACGAGGTGCTGCGGCTGCGCGCCGTGGTTCACCACCACCACGGGAGGCGGCCCGTGCATTCCGTGCGGACCGGGGCCGCCGCCGCCAGGAATGTCGATCTCGGCCGTGGCCTCGTCGTCGTCGAGCGGGGTCGGCGGCGGCGGGCGCGGCGGCGGACCGGCGGCGGGGGGTGGCGCAGCGGCGGCCGGCTTGCGGTCGCCGTCGTCGAGCTCGATCTCGAGGGGCACCTCGAGGCGCGGCCGCGACGGCGCCGCCTGCGGGGTCGACGGCGGCTGATTCATCAGCGTCGGTTCGTCGTCGTCGTCGGCGTGCGGAGGCCGCACCTGTGGCCCCGGCATCGGCGGCGGGGGCTCGGTCTGGTCGCGCCGCGGGTCGCGCTTGGCGGCGGAGACCTCCTGCCTCGCGGTCGGCGTGACCGTGACGGTGTCCTTGCTGACGCTCGGCGGCAGCGGACGCGCCTGCGCCGCCGGGATCTCGCGCTTCGTCAACGTGAAGCGCGCCTGCACGACGTCGTTGCGCATGATCGCGGAGACGGTGATGACGCCGAGCCCGTCCACGCGCGTCGTCCACTGCGTCGGCTTCGCGGTCAGCGACTCGACGTACCGGCTCCCACCGACGCCTACCAGCATCTGCAGGATGGCGTCGGTCGTAGGCGCCGCTCCGTCGACAGGCTGGAAGGAGCCGCCCACCTTCACGCAGGGCAGCCGATCGCTGGCCAAAGCAAACTCGAGCACCTCGGGGCGCGCGAGGTTGCGAAGCAGCTCTTCGATCGTCTTCACTCGACCAGGATGTTACATCACCTGGCTCTGACCTGTCCCAAATCGAGGGATCTGTTTTTCGACGGCCCGCCGATTTAAAGGGGGATCGTAGGGGTCTCAGGCCGGGGGATGAGCCCCGTTGCCCGCCGGCGACGCGGATCCGGTGACCCGCTCGGCTTCACCGCGCTCGTACGCGCCGAAGAGGCGACCCCACGAGGTCTCCCGCTTCCAGGTCTCGAAGGTCTTCTTGTCCTTCATCGGCCACCGGTAATAGTCGTGGTAGGCCTCGCTGCCGAAGATGAAGACGTTCACGAGCGGCGTGTGGAAGAAGATCTTCTGGAACTTCTTCATCGGCCCGAACCACATGAAGTCGCCGACCTTGCTCGCGCCGTTGTCGCCGACCTCGAAGCCCCAGCTCTCCTTCGAGATGTCGTCGCCGACGATCTCGATGTCCCGCGGATCGCCGACGCCCAGCTTGTCCTCGTGCGCCACGCGGATGAACTCGAGGCTCATCGGATCGAAGCCCATCATCTTCGCGGCGACCGCGTCGATGGCGACCTGATCGCTGCTCGCGAGCATGTAGTCCTTGATGACCGGGATCATCGTGCGCGGCCCCGGGCCGTTGCCCGCGGTCGTGCCGTCCATGATCGCGAAGAGCCCCGAGTGGATCTCCTTCTGGATCGCGAGCAAATCGACGAGCGTGCGGTGGATCCACGAGTGCGTGTAGTGACGCTTCGTCGCGAGCAGCCCGCCGAACGCGTTCTTCATCGCGCCGGTGGTCGTCGTGTAGATGTGGCACTTCACCGTCGGTAGGTGGACGATGTTCTTCCCGAAGAAGTAGTCGGGGATGAAGATGCCCTCGGGGAAGATCTTGTTGAGCACGTGCATCCGCGCCTTGGGGCGGTACTCCACCCACTTCATGTCGTTCTCTTTGAAGTTGTAGAGAACGGGGATGTCGTACTTCTTGAAGAGCGGGAGGTAGTGGTTGAGGTCCTCACCCTTGAAGGCGTTCGTCACGACCGTCTTGTTCTGGACGCACGAGACGTCGGGGTAGCCGGCGTTCCTCAGCGCCTGGATGGTGCCCTCCATCTGCCACGGCGTCGAGTTGGCGCCGGGGAACGGGTAGTGCCACGAGATGTTGTCCTTGAGGATCGTCGTCTTGCCCTTCTCGAGGGCCTCGCTCATGCCGGCCATTTCGCAGAGGCGCTCGATGTCCTTGAGGATCGTCTCGGGCTTGCACTTGAGAACGGCGACCTTGGATTTCATGATCTGAACGCTCCGTGAATCGTGAGAACTGAAACTACGCTTGGACAGCCGCGGCGATTCCAAAAGCCCAATCAGCGGCGAACGAACGGATTGCGCCCCGCGTAGACCGCGCCATCGCCGAGCTCGAACGCGATACGGAGGAGCTGGTTGTACTTGGCGACACGATCGGAGCGAGACAGGCTCCCCGTCTTGATCTGGCCTGCGTTGGTCGCGACCGCGAGGTCGGCGATGAACGTGTCCTCGGTCTCGCCCGAGCGGTGGCTGATGATCGAGCGGTAGCCGGCCTCCGTCGCCATGCGGATGGCGTCGAGGGTCTCGGTGAGGGAGCCGATCTGGTTGACCTTCACGAGGATGGCGTTGGCGTAACCGCCGTCGATGCCGCGCTTGAGCCGCTCGACGTTGGTGACGAACAGATCATCGCCGACGATCTGCACCTTCTTGCCGAGCTTGTCGGTGAGGGCCTTCCAGGTGTCCCAGTCGTCCTCGGAGCAGCCGTCCTCGATCGACACGATGGGGTACGCGGTGGCGAGCTTCTCGTAGGTGGCGACGAGCTCGGCGCCGGTGACGGGCTTCTTGTCGAAGGTGTATTTACCGGTCTTCTTGTCGAAGAACTCGCTGGCGGCGCAGTCGAGCGCGATGCCGACGTCCTTGCCCGGCGTGTAGCCGGCGGCCTCGATCGCGCGAACGACGTACTGGATCGCCTCCTCGTTCGTGGCGATCTTCGGCGCGAAGCCGCCCTCGTCGCCGACGGCGGTGGTGAGGCCCTTCTCCTTGAGACCCGCCTTGAGGGACGCGAAGATCTCCGCGCCGCAGCGCACGGCCTCGCCGATGGAGGACGCGCCGGTCGGCACGATCATGAACTCCTGGATCTCGAGCCCGTTGTCGGCGTGGGCGCCGCCGTTCAGGATGTTCATGAGGGGCGTCGGCAGGACGCGCGCGTTGGCGCCGCCGAGGTAGCGCCAGAGCGGGAGGCCCACCGCCTCGGCGGCGGCCTTGGCGACGGCCATCGAGACGCCGAGGATGGCGTTCGCGCCGAGCTTCGACTTGTTGGGCGTGCCGTCGGCGTCGCAGAGGACCCTGTCGACCTCGGCCTGATCGAGAGCGTCGAGCCCGAGGATGGACGGTCCGAGGGTCTGGTTCACGTTCTGGACGGCCTTGAGCACGCCCTTGCCGCCGAAGCGCTTCTTGTCGCCGTCGCGAAGCTCGATGGCCTCGTGCTCGCCCGTCGACGCGCCGCTCGGCACCGCCGCGCGGCCGCGACCGCTCTGGGTCTGCACCTCGACCTCGACCGTGGGGTTGCCACGGGAATCCAGGATCTCTCGGGCCAGGACAGCGGTGATTTCGCTCATGGTGGCGCCGGAGTAGCACGGAGTCGCCTCCGAGGCGACCCACCCGAAGACGAGGCGCCGATTGGCGCGGCGAGGGTGCTCACGCGAGCGTGGAATCCACGCCCTCCCAGAAGGCTTTGAGCTGGTCGATGTCGCGGATCTGGCGGGCCGGCGGCAGGCTGCCGAGGAGCATCCGCCCGTAGCCGCGCGTGAGGACGCGGGGGTCCAGGATGGCGACGATGCCGGCGTCCGTCTGCGTCCGGATGAGGCGACCGAAGCCCTGCTTCAGCGTGATGGCGGCGCTCGGCACCGAGTACTGCGAGAACGCGTTGCCGCCGGCGCGCTCGATCTGCTGCGAGCGCGCCGCGACGACCGGATCGGTGGGCACCGCGAACGGAATTTTGTCGATGACGACGAGACGGAGCGCGCGTCCCGGCACGTCGACGCCCTCCCAGAAGCTCATCGTGGCGACGAGCACGGCGTGCTGGGCGGCGCGGAATTTCGACAAGAGGATGTGCTTGGGTGCCTCGCCCTGGACGAAGACCGGGAGACCCAGGCGCTTCTTCAACCCGGCGTGCATCGCCCGCATCGCGCGGTTCGAAGTGCACAGAACGAACGCGCCGCCGCCGGTGATCGCGATGAGGTCGGCGGCGCGGCTCTCGCACGCGGCGTCCCAGCCGGGGTCCTGGGGATCGGGCATCGAGCGCGTGACGTAGAGCGCCGCCCGCGACTGGAAATCGAAGGGGGACGGTACGACGAGCTCACGCGCCTCGGGAGGCGCTCCGAGCCGGGCCTTGGCGAAGTGAAAGCTCGGCTCGGCGCCGAGCACCGCGGTCGCGAGCGTGGCGCTCGTGAGGACCACGCCGGGCACGCGGTCGAACAGCGCCTCGCGCAAGGTGGGCCCGAGCTCGATCGGGCTCGCGCCGAGCGACGCGGTGCGACGCGCGCCCGTCGGCAAATCGAGCCACGCGACACGCTCCTGCGAGCCGTGAGACCCATGGATGATCGTGCGCAAATCCTCGCGCAAGTCCGCCGCGCGCCGCGCCACGAGGAGCACGGCCTCGTCGCGCGCGGACTTGCTGGCGTGGGCGTCGAGCGCCTCGAGGCACGCGTCGAGCTTGCCGTAGGTCGTGAGGACGTCGCCGGTCCAGTCGTCGCCGGTGAGGATGCGCCGTGTCTCGCCGCCCGGGCGGGCGAGCGCGGCGAAGAACGCGCGGGATGCCTCCTCGACCAGCTCGAGCAACGGCCGCGCACCCGTACCCTCGAGCTGCCCGAGGGCGAGCAGCGATCTGCGCGCGTCGCGCACGAGCGCGTCGACTCGCGCGGTGGAGACGCGCACCCCGAAGAAATCCGTCGCCACGTCCTCGATCTGGTGTGCCTCGTCGAAGATGACGGCGTCGTAGTTGGGGATGGCGCTCGCATACTCGCCGCCGCGGCCGCGCCGCAGCGCGAGATCGGCGAAGAAGAGGTGGTGGTTCACGACCACGAGGCGCGCGTCCTCCGCCTCGCGGCGCATGTTCGTGACGAAGCACTCGTCGAAGTAGGTGCACTTCGCGCCGATGCGGGTGTCCGTCGACGACTGGACCTCGCGCCACGCCTCGGCGTCCTCCGGGAGATCGGTGAGCTCGGCGCGGTCACCCGTCTCCGTCTCGCGCGCCCAGGCGTCGATGCGCGCAAGGTGCCGGTCCGAGGCGACGCGGGCCCCTGCCGTCGTGAGCAGCTCGCTGTAGCGGCGCTTGCACAAGTAGTTCGGTAAGCCCTTCATCAGTGCCGCGCGCACCTCGATGCCGAACGGGGCAAGCGCCCGGGCGACCAGCGGCAGATCCTGCGTCATGATCTGCTCCTGGAGCGCGCGGGTCGCGGTGGAGACGACGACCTTCTTGCCGCTCAAAATGGCGGGGACCAGGTACGCGAGGGTCTTGCCGGTGCCGGTGCCGGCCTCCACGAGCAGCGGCTGCTCCGCCTCGAGCGCGGCCTCGACGGCGGCGGCCATGGCCAGCTGGGCGGGGCGATCCTCGTACGCGGGCAGGAGCGCGGCGAGCGGAGAGCCGGGGCCGAGGACATCATGGGCGCGCACGACTCGCCCCATAGCACGGAAAATCGCGGGTTTCGTGGGCCCCTGCTACGATCCGAGATGGAGTGAGCCTCTCCGACGCCCCCAAGACACCGCCCGCGCATCGGCGCGCGATGGCCACAGCCGACGCGACCGACGCGCGCCGGCCCGAGATCACGCGCGACGTGGGCGCGGTCGAGCTTCGCCTGGCGATCGCGAAGGACGGGCTCGGGCTCGAGCTCGCGCGCCCGGCGCGCCTCGCGTGCGCCCTCGTGACGGAGCTCTCGGTGCGACTGCCTGGCGCGCGCTTCCCGATCGACGTGTCGGGCGGCGTCTCGCGCTTCCGGCACAAGCGCGGCACGCTCGAGCGCGTCGTCCTCGAGCTCCGCGCGCGCGATCTCGAGGCGTGGGCCTCGCCTCGCCTGCGCGGGCTCCTTTCGCCGCACGCGCCGCGGGTGTGGGTCGCCCTGCGCGGCGCCAGCGCGATCGTGTGCGTGAGCGACGTCGCCGACGTGCTCGACGCGGAAGCCAAGCCGCGCGTCGTGGCCTTCGACGTGCTCTTCGAATCGCGCGCCGACGAGGTGCGCCTCGTGGTGGCGAACGCGCGGGGCGTCGGGCTGCCGCGTCCGGCCACCGCGATCGCGATCGGCGCCGTCGATGCCCTGCTGGGCGGCCTGGCGGCGCGACGCGGCGCCCTCTTCGCCACGTCGGCGCTCGGCGCGCGCGTCGCCAGGGCGCTCCTCCCCGATGCCGGCGCGCGCGCGCCCGACGCAACCGGACTGGTGGTGACGGCCCTCGCCGCGCACGACGATACGTGGATCCTGCACGCCATGCGCGGCGGCGCGCCGCAATCGGCCACGCCAGACGCGACCCGCGCTGTCGAGGCGGCGTCGCTCGTGCGCGACGCGGACGAAGCACGGCTCGCCGGCCAGCTCGAACGCGCGCGCGCGCTCGACCTCGCGGCGCTGGAGCGCGCGCCGCGTCATCCGGAGATCTGCCGGCGCATCGCCGAGATCGACGCGCACGTCGGCGGTCGCGCGGAGGCGGCGATTCTCACCTTGCGCGAGGCCTCGCGCGATCCCGACGGCCGCCCGAGCGTGCTCGCCGCCGAGCTCGCCGTGGAGACGGGCGACGTCCGCGGCGCGATCGCGGCGCTCGCGCGCGCCGGGGAGCAGGAAGAGGCGCCGCTGCTCGCCGCGCACGCGTACGCACGGGCCGCGGAGCTCGCGACCGATCCGCTCGACGGCCTCATCTGGCTCGACCTCGCGCTCGCGCGCGCCCCCGACGCCGCCGCGCTTCGCTGGGCGCGCGTCGCCCGCAGGCTCGCATCGGGCCGCCTCGAAGATGCGCTCGGGGACGTCGAGCACCTCGAGGCCCTCGCCTCCGGCGCGCGCGACAAGTACGCGGTGTGGCGCAAGGCCGGGGACGCGTACCGCGCAACCGGCCTGGTCGCCGAGTCGCTGCCGCTCTACGAGCGCGCGCTTCGTTACGCGCCCGACGATCCCTCCGCGCTCGCCGGGCTCGGCGCCGCGCTCGTCGCCGACCAACGCGCGGCGCGCGGCGCGGCGCTCCTCGCCCGCGCGATCGAGCTGGCCGACGCCGCACAGCAGCCGGTCGCCCCGATGCTCCTGGCGCTCGCGCGCGCCCTCGCCGAAGCGCTCGGCGACCGACCTGCCGCCGTGGCCCGCGTCCGCGCCGTTCCGAACACCGCGCCCGAGGCTCTCGTCGCGCGCGGTCTCGAGGGGCGCTGGCGCGCCGAGCTCGGCGATCTCGCCGGCGCGTCGCTCGCGTTCGCCCGGCTGCGCGAGCTCGCTGGCGCGCTCGACGGCGCAGCCCCGGCCGCCGCGCAAGCCATCCCGCTCCTGGTCGAGGGCGCCACGTTCGAAGACGCGGTGCAGGCCGACCTCCTCGCGGCCCAGCGCCACCTCGCCTGCGCGCTCCGCCTCCGGCCGCGTGAGCCCGCCATCGAGGACGCCTACCGCGCGATCGGTCGCCGGATCGCCCGCAAGCCGCCGGAGGGGCCGGTCGAACCGATCGCCGCGTCACGCGCACCGGCAGCCGCGCCGCTGCCGCCACCGCCCGACCCTCCGGAGCTCGACCTCGATCCGCAGCACGACGAGCAACGCGTGGAGCAGCTCACACGCATGCTGCAGGCCAACCCCGAGGACGACGGCGTCGTCGACGAGCTCGCCCTCCGTCTTTTGCGGCTCGGTCGCAGCCTCGAGCTGTTCGCCCTCTTGAGCGCCCGCCTCGAGGACGCGCCGCCCGACCGGCGCGCGCGGCTCGTCCCCAAGCAGCGCGAGGTCCTCGCTCGCCTGGCAGAGGACGCGCGTAACGAGGGTCGCGCCAACGAAGCCGACCTCTTCGACGCCGCGAAGAACGCGCTCTGAGGTCTGACGCGAATCGGACGCGAATCGGCGGCTACGCGGCGGAGACGGCCGCGCGGACTTCGGTCAGGGCCTGCTCGACGTCGGCGGGGGACATGCCGCACGCCTGCGCGATCTTGGTGAGCACGGAGCGCTCGACCTCGCTGACGTTCTCGCTGACCTGCGCGATGAGCGCTGCGATGCGGAGGACCTCGCGGCTGTGCTCGGGCCGATGCGCGTGCTCGGCAACGGCCTTCACCCGCGCGTCGAGGCCATCCTCGGCGAGCTGATCGGAGAGATCTGCGACGAGCGCGCTGATGGCCTGCGGAGGAACGGCGCCGCCGCACGCGGTGGTGACGACCTTCTCGAACGTCTTGCGTTCTTGCTCGTCGATGACGCCGTCGGCCGACGCCACGAGATAGGCCCCCTCGACGA
Organism: Myxococcales bacterium; assembly: GCA_025359105.1. Taxonomy (GTDB): domain Bacteria; phylum Myxococcota_A; class Polyangia; order Polyangiales; family Polyangiaceae; genus JANYHK01. The sequence goes on from JANYHK010000141.1 coordinate 20,014, forward strand.
TCGCCTCGAAGAGCGCGCAGGCCTGCGGATCGAAACCGGTGGGTACCGTCGCCTCGTCGGACGGACGAGACCCATACGACGCCGCCGCGAGCGTGAGGATGCTCACCGGCTGCGCCCCTCCTTCCGGACCGGCCGCGCTGTGGGCCGCGACGCGCGCGAGGAGATTGATCTTCTCTTCCGTATCCATGAGCTGAGCCGAGTGTACCAGAGGACGGGCCCAGGCAATCGAGATTGCGGGCCCACCGCGCGCCTCGGCCTCAGCGCGGGCGGCCGTCGAGAAATAGCGTGAAACGCCCTTGATCGTCGGCGCGCGCGCGACCGATCTCGAGGGCGACCACCGCCACGCAATGCCCGTTCACGCAGCGGGGCGCCGTCGCCGGGCACGACAGAGGCTTGGCCAGGTGCGCGGCGTCGTTGTCGAATGTGCAGGTCGTCACCGGCACGGTCGACGGCACGCCGATGAAAGCCTGAATGAGCGCCTGACTCGCAGGGAGGCCCGTCGGATCCTGGAGTTGCGCCGAGATGATGTAGGGGGCGGGCACCTCGAATGCGAGGTCGTGGCTCGGGCTCGTGACCTGCTGCTGGACGACCCAAGGGAAGCTCGTCCCCGACGCCGGCCTCACGACGACGTCGAAGACGCCTCCCGGATCCAGCACCAGGACGAACTCGCCGCCTCCGATCGTGCGCGTCCGCACCGTGCGCGGCCAGCGTCGCGGATCGCGCGCCGGCACGTCCGCGCCGTAGGGCAAGAGGGTCGAGGGGTGCGCCTCGACCTCTGCGCCTGCCAAGGGACGACCGTCGGCGGCGCGCACGGTCCCGCGCCACAGCTCGGTGCGATCGACCCTCAGGACCTTGCCACCTTGCCTTTGCCCGGGCGACGACGGCGTGGTCACCTCGAGGTCGACGATCGTCCGGGCGAGCCCGCTCTGCGCGGACGGCGTCACGATCGCCGTGTACGTGCCGGGCGGGAGACTCCGCGAGAACGTGCCGTCGCTCGCGGTCGCGAACTCGTCGACGAAGCTCAGGTCTGCCGGGCTGACCTCGCTCTCGAGCATCGTGATCGACTGCGACACGACGACGACGTCTCCCGGCACGCGGCTGCCGTCGTCGGCCACCAGCGCGCCTTCGACGATCGCCTGAAATGGCAAGAGCGGGTACTTGGCGCTGCGCGACACGCTGTTGGTCGGCGACGGCAGAACGAGCTCGGGTAAGCGCGGGCTCTCCCCGGCGGGCGGCGCCAGGACGAGTTCGACACCGCTGCGCACCGTCTGGAGGCTGGCGGGATCGGTACCGGCGTTGGGAGGGGTCTGGTTGACCGTGAAGACGTTGACGACGTCGGCTTTGGAGAGCCGCGGCGCCGAGGAGATCGGCCGCTTGGTCCTCTGGTCGCGAAGAAATAGCGTCCAGCCGTCGAGGGAGAGGCCGCCTCCGCGCGTCACCGTCACCGGGTGCGCCACCGGCTCCAAGCCGGCGCCCAGCTTCCCGACCTCCGCGTTCTTGAAGTCGTGCGGGAGCTGTGGCGCGGTGGGGGCTGCGCCTTGCGTGATGACGGGCGGATAGGGCGCGGTGAACTGCGCCGCCGGGAGCAGGGTCTGCTCGTAGACCCCCGCGGGGACGAGGACGTTGAAGCCGACGCTCGGGCGCGGGATGGCATTGTCGCTCGCACCGGGAAAGGAACCCTGCTCGTTGTCCGCACGCACGCCGACGAGCGGCTGCAGCGGCATGCCGAGGAGGGCGACGTCGACGGGCAGCGCCCCGTCCACGAACGTCCACGCGCGGCGGAACATGGGAATCGTGGGGATCGAGCGGTTACCTTCACCGAGATAGAACTTCACCTTCTGCGCGACGTCGTTCGTCGCCGAGTAGAGCCCCGCGAACTCACCGAGCCCCGGGAGCGCGACGCACGACGGGCTGTTTTTGCAGGTGCGCGCCTTCGGAAGCTCTGCGTACTTGGCAATGAAGGTCTCGCCGGGCGCGTACACGCCGCCCTCCGGGAGGGTGATGACGACGGTGAGGTCGAGCTTGGCCTTCGCCTGACATATGCCCTGGTCGGCCGTGCACGACGGGGGCGTGCCCGCCTGCTTGTACGCCCCGCACGGGCCCTCCGCGCACGTGTTCCTCGCCGCTGCGCCGCCGCTGTCGGTGCGCACGGGTGCGCAGGCGGCGGCGAGCGCGAGCACGAGCGGGAACTGAAAAGCTGCGGAGCGCGAGATCATCCTCCCGACCCGTCCCCTGTGACGACCCCCCCCGGCCCGTCGGGGAAGGGCCCGGCGTCGCCCGCGTCGTACACGGGGCAGCCGCGCAGGTCCCCGGACGGGCTATAGAACCAGACGATGCTGTCGCCGCCGCGAACGTCGAACGCGTGCGCGAGGCGCCCCTCTTCGCTCTGGAAACCGAGCGCGACGAGCGCCTCGATGACGTGGCAGCGCTTCAGGTCGGGCGGCGTATCGAGTCGGTCGGCGACGAGCGAGATCGTCCGGACACCGGCGTCGGCGGCCGTCGTCTCGGGCGCGATTTTGTCGCCCCCGACCAGGCCAGCGGGCGGCCCGTTGGGGTGAAGATCGTCGTAGTCGACGAAGAGATGCCACTCGACGGTCGACCTGGGGTCGGCCTCGACGTCGATCAGGAACGTGTAGCTCGGCGGAAATTCTCCGAGCACCTTCGATATCGGCGGCACCGCGCGATCACGCACGATCGTCGGCCGGCGCTCCGCGGGGCGCGGGAAGTCGGTCGACGGATCGGCGATGATGCACGCCGCCGCGAGTGACGTCGAAACGAGCGCGATCGTCGCGAGGACCGCGTGACCTCGCCGCCAGCTCATAGTGGCTTGACCCTTCCACTCGACTGGCGGCGCGACGACGCGGCCTCAGGGTGCCAGCGCGCGTCCGCGTACTCGGGGCGTACGGCGAGGCGGAAGAGATCGGCGAGGGCGGGAAGGCGCGCCGAGACGGCGGCGACGCCGTCCGGCGACGACAGCTCCTCGACGTCCGCGACGGCCGGGTGCTCGCGGACGAGCGCGCGCGCCGAATAGCCGAAGTCGCCCGTCAAGAAAAAGCCCACGCGCCGCCCGCTCTGGCGCGCGCGTTCGGCGACGAGCTCGAAGCGCGTCTTGCCGCCGCTCCCGAGGAGCTCCTTCAAGCGCCGCTGGCTGCGCGGAGGCAGGACGTGCCAGAACGTCTCCGCCATCCGCCCGCTCTGCGCGTCCAGCTCACGCCCGAGCTCGGTTGGACCGAACGCGCCATGCAGGGCGGTCCAGATGAGGCGCGCCTCCGACTCTCCGAGGCCGAGGATGAGCGCGTTCTGGGGCAGGGCGGCAGAAAGCGCCTGCCCGAGCACGTACCTGAGCTCCGGGCTGTCGTCGCGCGCGTCCCCCGACAGAATGGCCGACGGCGGCTGGAGCAGCGCGACCGACTGCGCGAGCGGGCTTATCGCGCGACGCACGAAGAGCGGGATGCGCGGCGCGTCGAGGATCCGCACGGTGATCTCGTAGAGGCGCGCCAGCGTCGAGGACGCGCCAGGCACGACGCGCTCCAGCCCCGTGAGCCCGTACGCCTGTGGTGTCTTCGCGAAGGTGGCCGCGGCCCCCTCCCATGCCAGCGCGATCGCCTCGCCCGCCGGTTCGTACGAGTGTCGTACGAGCATCCGGAGGATGTTCGGCTGCTCCGCCTGCGCGCTGAGCGGGGGCGGCGGGACCGGGCCGGCGCCGGGATCGAACGCGCGGTGCACGTGCTCGAGCGCGCGCGCATACACGGTGTTGTGATCCGCCTGCGCGGCGGCGACGAGCGCCTCCAGTCGCCGCAGGTCACCGGGCACCATGTCGACGAGCTGCCGGCGCACGCGGACGAGCTCGGACGCGCGGCCGGTCTGCACCTCGAGCTGCCCGGCGAGCATGTCGCCGGCCTCGAGCGAGCCCTCGACGAACGCCTGCATCAGGATCCTCTCGGCCTCGTCGAGCTGCCCCTCGTCGAGCTTGGCCGTAGCGAGGGCGACGCGGCGGGCGGCGCGCTCGCTCGGCACGGTGGCCGACTCGACCGCCAGCTCGAGATCGCGCACCGAAAGCGGCGCGGCCGGCACGACCGGCGCGGAGGGACCGTTCCCGAGGTCGACGCTCCCCTCGCGCACCAGCTCGGGCGGCGGCAGCGACGCCATCGCTTGGGGCGACATCGACTGGCGTCGGCGCAGCTCCGCGAGCTCGGCCTCGAGCTCCTGCGCGAGGTCCGGCGTGGCGGCGGCGGCCGTGATCGCCTCGACGAAGACCTGTACGGCGTCGACCCGATCTCGCGGCTCCGGCGACGTGAAGAGGGTGCGCCCGAGCTGGGCGAGCGTCCGCGCGCGGTCCGGTCCCTCGGCCGTGCGGGCGAGCTCGAGGAGCACCTTGCGGGAGCGCTCGATGTCCCCACCAGCAGACGCGAGCTGCGCGATGCGGCGCAGCGCGGAGCTACGCGTCTCGGGATCGGCGGCGGCCTCGTCGAGGAAACGCATCGCGTCCGCGGTCCGCTCGCAGCGCGCGGCGGCGTCCGCGGCAGCGAGCGCGACGCCCCCGCGCCGGCGAAGGCCGAGCAGGTTACCCTTGAGCGCAGCCTCGAACAGCGGCACGGCGGTAGCGAAGTTCCATTGCGCGACGAGGCGCTCCGCCATGGCGACGGCGACGAGCGGGTGCGCGCCGAGCTCGGCGTAACGCTCGCTCAGCTTGCGCAGGCCCGCGCCGCCGCCCTGCACGGCGTCGAGCGCCTCGGCCAGTAGAAAGGTCTGAAGGGCTGCATCCTCGATGTCGAGGCCCTCGCGGATTTTGCCGAGCGACTCGATGGTCGCGCGCGCTTCGTCGGGCGCGCCAGCGCCACGCATGCGGTACTCGAGGCCGCGGGCGAAGAGCTGAGTCTTGGCCCGGTCGGGCGCGACGGCCGCCGCGCGCTGCGCGCGCTCGAGCGCCGCCTGCATGTCCCCTGCGCGCGCGGCCGCCTGCGCGGCCTCGACGAGCATGTCGCTTCGTACCTTGTCGTCGTCCGCCGACGCGGAGACGAGATCGTCGAGCGCGTCACCGAGCTCCTTCGAGCTCTTCATCTGCCGCGCGAGCTCGACGCGGAGCTCGAGGCCCTCGGAATCCTGCGGCCGCAGCTGCAGCGCCTCACGCACCTTGTCGAGCGCGGTTTCGAGCTCACCCGCCGCCGCGCTCGCCCGCGCGCCGCGAAGCATGAGCTCGGCGCGGTGCTCGGGGTCGTGGACCAGGTTCGAGACGCGCTGCCATAGCGGGATCGCGCGCGACGGCTGCTCGGTGCGCTCGTAGAGGTCGGCGAGGTACGAGAGCGCCGCTTCATTGTCCGGCCACTCGGCCAGCAAGCGCTCGAGCTCCTCGCACGCCTCGGCGACTCGATCGAGCCGCTGCTCGAGGATCGCGGCGCGACGAAGGCGCACCGGCCGGAGCGCCTCGCGCGTGGCGCTGTTCTGTCCGAGGCGCTCCGCGCGCCGCTCGAGCTGCGCAGCGAGCTCACGGTAGTCGCCGCGCGCCGTCACGAGCGCTTCGATCGCGTAGTCGACCTCTTCGTCGGCCGGCTCGAGGCCCCCGATGCGTCGCCACGTGGCCTCGGCGTCCGGGGCATCGCCGTGCGCCTCGAGCGCTCGGGCCAGGCGCTTCAGTGTCGGCACCGCCTGCTCCGCGCCGCCGAGGCGGTCGACGATGCACCGGAGCGCCGAGACTCGGAGCTCGTGACGATGCGCGAGCTCCGCGACCCGCTCGAGCTCGCTCCAGCGACCGAGCGGCTCCGGATCGAGCCGGGTCGCCTCTCCGAGCGCGTCGGCGGCCCCGCCCAGATCGGCGACCTCTTCTCGCCCTTGCGCGATCTCCGCCCACCGGTCGGCGCGCGCGACCACGGGGAGCTTCTCGTCCTTGGCATCGCGCAGGAGGCGACCCTCGACGTCGGGACCGAAGCCCGCGGCGTCGTACTCGTTACGGAGCTCCGCCTCGACGTCGCCGCGCGCGGCACCGGCGGTCTCCACCGCGCGCTCCAACGCCACGATCGCCGCGTCGTGGCGACCGGCCGCCGACTCCTCACGGGCGTGCGCGCGGATCGAGTCGACGCGCTTGTCGTCGGTCACTCTCTTGGCAAAGCGCGCGAGGAGCTCGGGGTCGCGGCACGTCGACAGCGCTTCGTCGGCCTCGTAGACCAGTCGCTCGTCGTCTTGGTCTTTCTCCACGGCCATGACGAGGGCCTTGGTGCGGATAGGGATGTCACCGAGCGCGCCCGCGAGGGCACTGAGCATCCTCAGCGCTGGCACGCCGACGTTGGCGTACGGTTTCTGTGCGGTGGCCATCGCGCGGCGCAGCGAGTCCGGCGCCGTGTCGGATCGTGCGAGCAGCGCCACCTTGGGAACGAGACGCGCGAACTCCTCGAGGTCGCCGTCCGCCGCAAGCGCGCGCTCGATCGCGCTGAGGGCACCTTCCGCGTCGCCGAACAGGTCGATCGACAGCTCGGCGAAGGCGATCGCGACGCGCGCCCCCTCCGGTCCGTCGATCTTCTCGGCGAGCGCGAGGCTGGCGCGCGCCAGGCGCATCTGGACGATCTCACGCTCGTCGGGGACGAGCTGCAGGAGCTCGCGCGCGGTGTCGCCCAGGTAAGCGAGCGTCCCGTTGTCGGGCGAGATCACGACCGCGCGCAGCAGGACGTCGAAGCGCTGGCGCGTCCCCTCCTCGCCGCCGCCGGCGACGTGCGCCGCGCGCAGGAGCCAACCGGCGCGCGCGTGCCGGCCGCGAGCGAGCTCCGCGACCTGCTCGATCGCTCGAACCGCCGTTGTCCGCAGGTTCGCGCGGTCGGCGGTGCGCGTGAGCACGGCGAGCGTGCTGCCCTCCGAGGGCACGGCAGTAAACGCTTCGGCGGCGTGCTTCAGCGCGAGGTCGAGACGGCCGCGGTGCTCGAAGAAGCGCGCCCCGCGGTAGTGGGCGGCGCGCCGGCCGAACCGACCGAGGGAGCGCCGCGCGAGCTCGTCGTACGTCGCGCTGAGATCGAGCATGCGGCCGGTCGCGGCTGCGCAACGCTCGACGATCTCGAGGGCGTCGCCGAGGTTGGGGTTTTGCTCCAGCGCCCGCCGCGCCAGATCCATCGCGCGAGCGTGCTCGCCGAGGGACAGGGCGACACGCGCCCCCTCGGCGGCGATGACCCCGGCGCGCGCAGCATCGCTCTCGTGAAGGGCGAGGTCCGCGAGGACGTCGATCGCGTAGGCGCCGTCCGCGAAGCGCGCCAGGTCGAGGCCGAGCGTCATGTACCCGCGCGCCGGAGCGGTCTTCGCAGCACGGGTCCAGCTACGCAGCGCGCGAGGGCGATCCTGGGCGAGATCCCACACGGCGCCGCCGGCTTCGCGCAGCGCGCGCGCCGCCTCCACGGCATCCCCGCGCGCAACGAGGACCTCGGCCCGCGCGTCGAGCCATGCGAGCTCACCGTCGGGGGACAACGTCTCCCCCGTCAGCGCGACGATGCGATCGGCGAGGTCGACCGCCTTCGCTCCCTCGCGCACGGCCCGCGCGAGCGCGCGAGCCTCTCCGTCGGCGTCGCCCGCCTTGGCGTACTGCTCGGCGAGCGCGACGAGTAGCGCTGGGCGTTCGGCGGCCTGCGCGCCCGACGCCAGCCACCGCTCGAGCACGGCGCCCGCGAACGCGGCATCGTTCGCGCGCTCGGCGACCCCGCGCAACGCGGCCCGCAGCCCGGCGTCGCGCGGGCCGAGGACATCGAGGGCACGCCGCGCCACCACCACGGCGCGATCGGCGTCGAGCTCCGCGAGCGCCTCCAGCGCCGGCGCGAAGAGCTCCGCAAGCTGGCGCGCTGGCTGCGGCTGCGACAAGCTCCACGCCAGAGCGTCGGCGAGCCGTGAAGGCTCGCGCGCGCGACGCGTCCGCTCGATGAGGAGCTGGATGTTCTCGCGATCCCCGGGTGACAATGTGACGGCACGCTGCGTCCATGCCACCGCGTGCCCGGCGTCGCCGAGGGCCTCGAGCGCGCGCGCGAGAATCGCCGAACGGGCCGCGGTCGGAACGCCCAGCGTCATGGACCGCTCGAGGATCGTCGCCCCGGCGCGATCGAGCCGGTCGCCCGACTCCACCGCGGCGGCGAGCGTCGCCAGGCACCGCACGTCGTTTGGTTCGGCCTGGCAGCCGCGCTCCGCGACCCGCCGGGCCTCCTCCACCTCGCCGAGGCGCGCGAGCTCCTCCGCCGCGACTGCGAGCAGCACCACCGCGAGTCGAGGCGGCGAGCCGGCGCCAAGCTCTCGCAGCGCGTGTGCACGCGTGCGCGAGTCGCCCACCCGCGCGGCGTTCGTCCAGGCGGCGGCTGCGGCGTCCCGGCTCCGCGGCGCGTGCTCGAGCAGCGCGCGCGTCGCACGGTTGGCCTCCGCGTCGTCCCCTATCGCCCGCGCGACCTGCGCGAGCAGGAGCGCGGCGTCCGTGCGTTCGTCCAGCGGTGCGTTCGCGTCGTCGGCGACGGCGCGAGCCCCGCTCATCGCCGTCGCAGCGTCGCCGCGACGCAGCGCGATGCGTGCCGCTTCGATGGCCACTGCGTGCTCCTGCGGACGGACACGCACGAGCTCGTCCAGCATCTCCGCGAGGATGTCGGCGTCGCCGGGCAGGCCGCGGAGGATGCCGATGATCGACCTCAACGCCGCCACGCGGACCGACTCCGTCCCGGCCGACAAGCCGCCGCGCACGCGCACCAGATCGCCGACGCGCTGGTTCAAGCCCGGCTGCGCGCGCTTCATTCCGGCGCGCGCGTCGGGGTCGCCCGGCGCGAGGTCCAGCACCTGCTCGTACGCCCACATCGCGACGCCCGGCGCACCCAGCTCCTGCTCCGCCGCGACGGCGAGCGCGCGCGCGCTGGCCAGCCGGCCAGCCCGGTGCGCGGCGTCACCCGCATCGTCCGATTGGACCGCGCGTAGCAGGCCGTCCAGGAGCGGCTCGGAATCTCGAGCAAGCGTGGCGTACTCGACGAGCGCGCGCGTCGCGCCTTCGCTTCCGGGGACCGTGGCGACGGCATTGGCGTGTGCGCGCGCTGCCCGCGTGGGGCTGGCAAGCGGCCCCTCGCAAAGGCGCGCGAGCTCTTCGTACAGCCTGGCGCGCTGAGGCCCGGCTGTGGTCAACTCGGAACGGACCGCGAGGCGCTCGGCGAGCACCTCGAACAGCCCCACGCGCATCAGCAGCGCGTCGAAGTGCTCCGCCTCGTCGCCGTCGTGCGTACGATCGAGGCCCTCGTCGAGCGCCGCGCCGAGCGCGCGCCCTACATCGTCCGCTTCGACCGCGGCGCGCCTGCGCTGCGCGTGCACCGCCCGCGCGCGCTCCGCGCTCTCCGCCGAGATGGCGTGTGCGTGCGCCCGCCAGATCTCGTCGGCCGCGAGCGGCTTACGACGCCCCCCGAGCGCCGTCGCGAGCCCACGCGCCGCCGGCTCGTGGGTGGGATCTGCCTCGAACGCGCGGAGCAGATCCTCGAGCTCCGCTTCCTTTGCCGGCTGCTGCTCCTCGCCCTCGCCCGCGGCGCGCCGCGCCGCCGCCTCGACGTACGCGGACGACGCCGCGCGCGGAGGCACGACCTCCGGCGCCCACGCCGAGAGCGTTCCCACCAACTCGCACGCCTCGGCGTCTCTTGGATCGAGCTCGGCGACCTCGGCGAACGCTGCATCCGCTCCAATGGCGTCGCCCGCGCGCGCGTGCAGGACGCCGACGCGCAGGAGGAGCCGGGCGGCCGCGACGGGATCGACGGAGGCTCGCGTCGCGAGCTTGCGCAGCTGGGCCCCTGCGAGCCCTGGCTCGCCCAGACGCTCGAGCCAGGAGGACAGCTCGCCGCGCAGCTCGTCATCCTCGCCGATGCCGAGCGCCTCGTGGGCCAGCGCCGCCGCCTCGTCGAAATCGCGCTCGCGCCCGGAGAGCGACCGCGCAAGCTGGGTGGCCAGCTGCTTGACCAGCGGCCGCTCGTCGGCAGCACGCGCCCCGTCGAGTCGCGCGCGCAGCGTGGCTTCCTCCGCGCACCGACCGGTCCGGCGCTGGACTGGTGGCGGCGCGTGCGACATGCGGCCACGCGCCTGAACGCTCGGCCCCGTCCACTCCGGAGGCGGGAGCGTCTCCACCTTGGTCGAGGGAGACATGTCCCCCGCCGTTTCCGGCGCCCCCTCTGTGACCGGACCGTCCATATACGCCTTCACTTTATCGCAGTTGCGCGAAACTACGCGAGATTGTGGTGAAGATGGCTCTGGCAGGAACCCGGTAGGCCTGGATGGGCAGGGGATACGGGTTTCCTGGGGATTTCTGGGGGGCGCGAGATCGGGGTCGGAGTCGGCATCGGAGCCGGAGTCGGCATCGGAGTCGGAGTCGGAGTCGGCATCGGGGTCGGGGTCGGAGTCGGAGTCGGCATCGGAGTCGGAGTCGGAGTCGGAGTCGGAGTCGGAGTCGGAGTCGGCATCGGGGTCGGGGTCGGGGTCGAGGTCGCGGTCGCGGTCGGGGTCGCGGTCGGGTTAGAGTGGCGCGTGCTCGCCCTGACGGAAGCGGTCCCCTCTGGCGGGCGTACCTCTCTCGTGCCGGTGTCGCGGCTACCCCTCGTGCTGTTGGTGCTTGCCGTCGTGCCCGCTTGCAGGCCGACGCGCGCCGAGCCGAACGCCGCCGCCGAGCCGCCGGCGACGACGATCGCCACCGCGGCGACGCCGGACGCCGGCGCGGCGGCGGCCGGCATCGTCAGCGAGACCGTGGGCACTGTGACGCTGGTGCGCGTCGATCCCGCGCGATACGCGCTTCGCTTGCTCAACGCGAAGTCCGAAGGGCACCCTCGGCCGGCACCGACGTGGGCCAGAGAGTTCGGCCTGCTCGCGGTCGTCAACGCCTCGATGTACGAGCCCTCGGGGCAGAGCGTCGGTCTGATGATCAACGGCGCCCACGTGAACCAGAGCCACGACGTGCCCAAGATGGGCGGCTACTTCGCGTTCGCCGCCAGGCACTCGGCCCTGCCACCGGTCGCCGCCTTCGGCAGAGATTGCCCCGGCTTCGACCTGCCGCGTCTGCGCGCCGACTACGCCGTGGTCTTCCAGAACTACCGGCTCCTCGACTGCGAGGGCCACCCCCTCCCGTGGAAGGAGAGCCGCGTCTTCAGCGCCGCCGCCATCGGGCTCGACCGCGACGGCTGGATCGTCTTCGCGCACACGCGCGCCCCTTACGCGATGACCGAATTCGCCAAGCTCATCGCGGCGCCTGAGCTCCGGCTCGCGCAGATGTTCTACGTCGAGGGTGGACCCGAAGCGTCCCTCTACGTGGAGGCCGGCGGCACGCGGGTGCGCGGGATCGGGGACTACGAGACCTCGTTCTTTCGTCGCGAGCCGAACGAGGAGTTCTGGGAGCTGCCGAACGTGCTCGGCGTCGCCGCCAGATAGACGCGGAGGCGACCCTTCAGCGCACGACGAGCGCGAACGGTACGGCGAGGACGGTGCGCTCGCCCTCCGCCAGCGGGAGGAGGCTCGCGGCGAACGGCACCACGTCGGGCGCGGCATCCTCCAGCGCATCGAGCGCCCCGGGGCGCGCGTGCTCGAGCGCCGCCGCGCGCTCCTCCGCATCGCCCATCGTGGGATCGAGCGCGTCGAGGAACGAGCCCTTGGCCCCCATGACGTGCACGCCCGCGTCCTCGGGCAGGCTCGCGAGCTTGCGCGCGCGCGAGATGGCGTCCTTCAGACCTCCGAGCTCGTCGACGAGACCGCGGGCCTTGCCCTCGCGGCCGCTGAAGATCCGGCCCTCGGCGCTCTCGGCGATCTTCTGCACGGAGAGGGTGCGCCCCTCGGTCGACCTGCCCTCGGAGAGGCGCGCGAGGAACAGATCGTAGATGCCGGTCATCGTCTCGCGCACGCGCACCTTGGTCGGATCGTCCCACGGGACCAAGGCCGACATGTACGCGGCGCGGTTCGCCGCCTTGGGGTCCCTGCCCTTCCCCGTGAACGTCTCGGTGTGGACGCCGTACCGCTCGAGCGCCGGGCCGACGGCGAGCTTGCCGCCCACGACTCCGATGGATCCGACGATGCTCCCGGCGTCCGCGAAGATGACCGAACCGGTCGAGGCGAGGTAATACCCGCCGCTCGCCGCCATCTCGCCGACGCTCACGACGATGGGCTTCTTCTTCCGGATGCGCATCAGATCGTGCCAGATGAGATCGCTCGCGAGGGCGCTGCCGCCTGGCGAGTCGATGCGAAGGACGAGCACCTTGATGTCCGGATCGCGCTCCACCTTCGCGAGCGTGCGGGACAGATCGTGCTCGGTGATGCCGCCGCGGCCGCCGAAGAGACCGCCGCCGCCGGCCATCGAGATGCTGCCGGTCGCGCGCACGAGCGCGATGGGGGCGCGGCCGCCGCCGGAGAGCGCACGCACGAGATCACCGAGATCGTCGGGTTTGTCCTGCGCGCCTGCGCCGAAGCGCACGTCCTCGCGTGGGGCAGCGGCGCTCTTCTTAAGCTCGGTGAGGGCGTCGTCGGCGTAGCCGACCTCGTCGACGAGCCCCAGCTCCTTCGCGCGCGGAGGAGCGTACGGACCGTCCTCGATCACGTCGGCGTTCGCGAGGCTCGGACGACCCTGGCGGATGCCCTGGAGCCAGCTCCCGCGCATGTCGGCGAGCGTGGACTCGAGCGACGCGCGCGCCTCGTCGCTCGGGCCGTCGCGGGTGAGCGGCTCCTCGGCTCCCTTGAACTTGCCGACCTGGAGCATGTCGACCGAGATCTTCAGATCGTCGACCAGGAGCTTTCGCATGTAGACGATCTGCGCAGCGATGCCGATCGTCTCCACCTCGCCCGCCGGCGACACGTAGAGCTTCGAGCACCCGCGCGCCGCCGCGAGCATCGTGGAGTTCGTGAAGCCGTCGGCGTGGCACACCACCGGCTTCTGCGCCTTGCGGGCGACCTCGAGCAGGGCACCTATCTCCTCGGCACGCGCCATCCCGAGCGACGCGCTGCCGAAGCGCACGAAGATCGCCTTGGCGTCCTTGTCCTTGCCGGTCTCCTCGATCGCGCTGACGAGCTGGTCGAAGCTGCGCTTCCTCGGCGCGACCAGAAGCTGGGCTTTCTCTTCTTCGGGGACGCCGCTCGACAAGTCGAAGACCATGACAGCGGGTCCCGAGCGAGGCTTGGGCGGGGCGGCCTCCTTTCCAGCCGACGGGCGCGGGCGGCCATCGCACGCCGTCGCGAGGGCACACGCGAGCCCGAGTACGACGAGCCCGCGCCACCTCACGGCGCCGGCGCCCCGCTCGGTGCGGTCGTTGGCGCCGGCGCGCTCGTGGGTGCCGGCGCTGGCGCATCACCGGCGCGGGACTTCACGTGTGCGGGGAGGGCGCCGTCGGGAAAGTTCTCGACCATGTCCTTGTAGCGTTTGTGCGCGGACGCCTTGTCCCCGAGCTCCCACTCGGCGTCGGCTAGGCCTATGAGCGCTGGAAGATAGTGACCGTTCATCTGGACCGCGCGCTGGTAGGACGCCCGCGCGGCCGCGTTGTTGTGTTGTGCTCGCGCCACGTCGCCGAGGCCCGCTTGCGCTTCGGAGTCGTTCGGATTCTTGTCGAGCGCCGCCGAGAAGAGCGTGCTCGCGCGGTCGAGGTTGCCCTTGCGCATCGCCGTGTTGGCCTGCGTGAGGAGGGATTTCGAATCACCGGTCGGCGTGTCGCCGCCGCCGCCCCCCGTGCCCTGACGCGGCAGGTTGTTCACGTCGACGACCGGGCCGCTCGCGACCGACGCGACCCCGCCGTCGCCCTTCGCCGGCGTCTTCTCGAGGAACGTCTTCAGCGACGCGTACAGCGGATGTGGGCGCGCGAGCAAGCCAAGTCGATCGAGCTCGCTCTTCGCGGCGGCTGCGTCGCCGCTCCGCGCGAGCGCATACACCAACGCGGCGCGCGCGCGACCGCTGTTGCCCTCCGCCTGCGCGGCCACGCGGAGGCGTTCGATGATCGTCTTGTAGAGCGGTTCGGGCTCCGCCAGATCGAGCGCGGCCAGGACATAGGCCGTGTCGGGCTGCTGCGCGTTCACGATGATCTTCGTCACGAAGGCGCGCGCCTGATCGCGCTCGCCGGCGATGCGGAGAGCGTCCATCTTCACGCGCACGGCCATCGTGTCGTCGGGCGCGGCTGCGAGCGCGGCGTCGGCGAGCACCTTGGCCTTGGCGGAGAGCTCGGTCCAGCTGCGCTTCGTCTCGTCGCTGGCGTCCGTTGGCGAGAGCCGCTGCTTGAGCCAGGGGACGTCCGCGCGCACCGTCGCGAGCCGCGCCATGCCGAGGAGCACGCGCGGATCCTTCTCCGCGATGACGCTCGCCTTGTCGAAGCTCTCCTTCGCCGTCTCGAGATCGCCGTCGTCGAGCGCGCGCTCGCCGGTCCGCAGGAACTCCTGGGCGCGCGGGTCGAGCGGAGCGGGCCCGGCGACTGGCGCAATCTTCCCAGGCATGTACTTCTGCCCGACGATCACGCCGCCGATGCCGACGCTGACGAAGAGCATCGCGGCGATGACCCACCCCCCGACGCGCCGCACCGGACGATGGCTCGGGAGCGACGAGTCGACCTCGGCGCGCAGGCGACCGCGCGCCGGCGGCTGGGTGTCGGGGACGTCGTCGTACGACGGAAGGCGCGGGCGTTTCGCGGCCGGCGGTAGCGGCGAGGAGATCTCGGGCGCCGACGTGGCGCGCGCGCGCTGCGGCGGCGGCCTGAGGCCGCTCGGGTGCTCTTCGCGCGCGCGCGCGCCGTTGCGAAGCGGCACGGTGACGTCCTCGCTGGGCGGCCCGTTCAACGCGACGATCGGCGCCGTGTGCACGGCGGGGGGCGCCTTCACTTCCGTGGCCGCCTCCGCCTCCGCCTCGTTGGGCGGAGGCACCGCGCCGCTCTCGGGAGGTCGAAGGGTGTCGGGCGATTTTCGCGCGCCCGCTTGCGCCTGCGCAGGCGGAGGAGGATTGCTGCTCTGCGGCCTCGGCTGCGTCGCATGCAAGCCTACGGGTGTCAGCCGACGCCCGGCGGCTTGCGCAATGCCGCCCAGCTGCGTGGGCGCGGAAGTGGATGTGGCTGTGGCGGGCGCCGTGGCGAGCGCGTTGGCCGTGAGCAGGGGCGCGGTGGTGCGGGGATCGATCCCCGGGCTCGACGGCCTCCGCGCGGGCGGCGGCGGCAACGGCGGCGGGATGCTCGTCTGGCGCTTGCGCTGCTCCTCGAAGAACGGACTGAGCTCGGCGATCGCACCGAGCGCGCGCGGCGCGGCGCTACCACGCGCCAGCGTGTCGTGCTTGCCCACCTGCTTGGCGAGGATCGCCTTCTGCAGATCCTTCAGCGTGTGGAAGACGAGGTCTCGGTGGTCGGTCGTGCGGATCGCCCAGCGATCGTCGACCGCCTCATTGCCCTGCTTGTGGACCTTGAACTGAAAACCACAATTGGTGCACTTGACGGTCGTGCCGCGACCGCTGACGAGCGCGTCGTCGAACTCGTACTCCGTCTTGCAACGGTCGCATTGGACGTCCATCTCGCGTTGTCTGATCCGCCGGGTACAAGACGGCGTTTCGCCCCTTTGGGTTTCGACAACGCTACCACGCCGTTTCTTCCATTGTCGAACACGTGCGGTGAATGTGCGTGAAAGAGTTCGGCGACGCTGGAGTGGGCCTGGCGGTCAGCCTGGAGCGGGCCTTCGAGGTGGGTCGCCCGATCCCGAGGCCACCCGTCGTCCGGGTCGTGGGATCCCTCCCCTACTGGACGGCGTCGCGCACGGTTCGGGCAGCTGCCGGGCCCGGCGGCGGAGAGCTCGACCGCACCGCGAGGCCTGACGTGACGTCCACGGACCGCGTGAACGGCCGGATACTCCGTTTGACGCCCCGGCGGGCGCCCCTCGTTTTTGGGCCGGGATTGCGATGGTCTTTCTTTCGGTTGTCCAAGGCACGCGGGTTGCTACCTTTCCTACCGCCATGCAAGTGAAAGCCTGGGTGTCGTTCGTTTTGGTTGGTCTCGGCGCTGTGGTCCTTGGCGGCTGCCCGATCTATCCCGAGTCGGGAGGTCACAGGGTGTGCCTCCAGAGCGGAGAGTGCTTCTCCTGCCCGAGCGACTACTACTCGAGCGACTGCTACGCGTACGCGTGTGGCTCCGACTTCGACTGCCCGAGCGGCACGAACTGCCAGTACAACGGGCAGTACGGAACGTGTGTCGGCGGCGGGTACAACCCGCCCGACGCGACGACGCCAGGCAGCCCGTGCACGCGCCCCGGCGATTGTGCGCCGGGCTCCAACTGCGGCGCCGACGACCAGTGCCACCCCGGCGACTGCTCGAACACCGGCTGCCCCAGCGGCTACCAGTGCAAGCTCTCCGGCGGCACCCTCGCCTGCGTGCCCCTCGGCTTCATTCCCGACGCGGGCCCCGGCGACGCGACGTCGGACGGCACCGTCCCCTTCAACGGCTGCCACAACGACGCCGAGTGCGCGGCGAAGACGCCGGGCGCCAAGTGCCTGAACGGCACGTGCGTCGCGCCGCCCGACCAGTGCTTCGACACGACGCAGTGCCCGGCCAACGAGCAATGCGTAGCTGGCGTGTGCACCCCGGCGTGCGGCCCCGGCCAGCCGCCTTGCCCGACGGGCTTCACCTGCGATCCGAAGACGAACGTGTGCAGCGGCAACGGCGCGCCCTGCGGCGCGACCGCCGACGGCGGCACCTGCACAGTGGGAACCGTCTGCGTCGAGGACCATTGCGTCCCGCCGTGCGGCCCGAACAACGTCTGCCCTGCGGGCGAGGTCTGCGTGGCCGGCGGCTGCATCCCCGACCAGAAGCCTCAGTTCACGTGCGCGCAAGAGGGCGTCGTCGGCCCGCCGTGCGCGAACGGCAGCGTGTGCATCCACCACAGCTGCTACATCGCGTGCACGCTCGACGCGGGCACCACGTGCAAGGCGGCGGACAAGTTCAACCAGTGCAAGGCCGTGACGACGGGCACCGGCACCTACTCGGTGTGCGGCTCGGCGACGAACCTCGGCTCGGAGTGCGATCCGACCCAAGGCAAGAACTGCCCGGCCGCGGGCGTGTGCATCGACGGCTTCTGCCGCTGACCTGCCACGCGGCGGGCAGGACCCCCCGCGCAGCTCAGACGCGGCGACCGCTGACGCAACCGACGACGACTGTGAGTGTGAAGTCGCCGTCGCTCCAGTACCGATCAATCGCGTCGCGAACGTAGTCGAGCGCCGCCGCCGTGGCGTCGCTCGGCAGGCTCATCGCGAGCTCGGGCAGCAAGAGGAGGCGCGTCACCGGGTCCTCGAAGAAGTCACGGCCGTTCTTGAACGACAGCGCCGTCGGGCGGAGCTCGACCTCCACGAAATCGAAGCCCGCCGCCTCGGCCTCCTTCTTCAGCTCTTCTACCGTCGGGCGCAGGAGCACCGCGGCCTCCGCGGCCTTCGAGGCCTCCCCTGCTTCGTGCTTCAGCGCATACTCGCGGAGGAGATCGACGATCTCGACGAAGCTGCCCCGCATCGGCATGGCGACGAGCATCTGGCCGCGCGGTGCGACGAGGCGGGCGAGCTCGGCGAAGAGGCGCTTGCGTTCGTCGGGCACGACGAAGGGGTGCAGCGAGTAGCCATGCGAGAACGCGCCCGCGGTGAGCGGGACCGGCAGCTCGCCCGTGCGGTAGCTCGCCACCATACCGCTCATCGTCTGGGACTTCGCGCGCGCGAGCTCGACAGCCGGCGCCGACGCGTCGACGCCGTAGAAGTGCGCGCCCGTGAGCTTCGCCAGCATGCCGCGATCGGGGTAGCCGGTGCGGCACTGCAGGTGGACGACCTGCGCGTCCGGTCCCTCCGCCACCATCTCCATCAGTAGATCGCCGAACAGCGTCATGTAGCGCGGCACGACGAACGTCTCGAAGAGCGCGGCCTCGCTTGGCCCGAGGACCGGGCGCGCCCGCGGCGGCGGACGGCTCGGCCGCGGCGGTTGGCTGGCTGGCCGCGGCGGCTGGCTGCCCTGGCGTGTCTGCGATTTCTGGGAGGGCGGCGGCTGGCTCATCAACGCGATGCGCCCTTGCGTGGCCCGGGCTCGATCTCGAGCAGCAGCTGCCGCGCCTCCGCCGCGAGATCGCCGATCGACACGCGCTCCGCGTCGTCGTCGTCGAGCTGCACCTGCCGCGTGTCCTTCTCGAGCGGAGCGAGCATCGCGGCCGCAGCCGGATCGCCCATCTCGACGAGCGCCTCGACCGCAGCCGCCACCGCATCGGCGTCCTCGTGCTTCAGGAAGCGACCCAGCAGCTTGACGCAACCCGGCTCGCCGACCTCGGCAAGGAGGTACGGCAGCTCGGTCAGCGCCGCGCTGCCCGGCTTCAGACGCGTGAGCGCGCGCTCGATGCCGAGGGCCACTTCCTTGAAGCGATCGAACGCGAGGTCCTCGAGCGCTTGCCCGGCGACGTGGCGCGCCTCCGGCTCCTCGCACGCGAGGATGTCGATGAGTGCGTCGACGGCAGCGTCGCCTCCGTCGGCGTCGCCGAGCAGGGCGGCGAGGCGTACGAGCCGGATGTTCGCGTCCTCGGGCGAAGCCTCGATCGTGGCGAGGGCCGCGTCGACGGCTTCGCGCACCGTCCGCACGAGCGCCGCGCGATCGCCGCGCAGGAGCTCCTCGTGGGACTTGCGCACGGCGCGCTCGGCGTCGAAGAGGGCATCGAGGCGGGCTTGGATTTCGGTGCTCACGCGTCTTCTCTATCACAGGCGGGGAATGGGCCGCCGCGCGCGCGTGCTCTATCGTCAGGCTGTGCGCTTCGCCCTCCCAGGCCTCCTCACCCTCATCGTCAGCGTGCTCGGGACCGCGGCGGCCGAGCTGCCTCCACGGAGGGTCCCGTTCACGTTCGAGCGCGCCGCGCCGAAGGACGGGCTCGCAGCGGCGGGCTGCCCGCCGGGTACCCTCCCCGACGGCAACGCGTGTGTGCGCCTCCCGGGCGACGACGACGGCGAGGGCCCAGGCGCCCCCGAGCTCCCGAACGCCCACCGCGAGCGCGGCGGTCGCTGGGCCCCGTACGCCCAAATCCCGCGACGCCCCGAGCGCCCCCTTGGCTACGATCTCTACACCTACCCCATCCCGCCCGGCCTGCCGGGAGGCCACCATGTCGTGAGCGGCTACGATCTCGACCGCCCCGACGCCGAGCAGCGGCGTGGCCGAACGTTGCGCGCGGTCGGTCACGGCGGCGTCGACCTCCCGCAGGCACGCGGGACCCCGGTGAAGCTCGTTGCCCTGGAGCACCAGAAGGGGGACGGCGACATCCTCTATACGGGGCCGCTCTTCGGGACGACGGTCGTGACGCGCCACACCCTCCGCGAGGCCGGGCAGCTCCGCGACTACGTCGTCTTGTACGGGCACCTCGACGCGGTCGCTCCTGGCCTGGCCTCGGGAACGGCGATCAAGGACGGCGCACTCGTCGGGTTCGTCGGCGATACCGGCTCCCCCGAGCTCGTGCACCTGCACCTCGAGACCCGGCGGGTGCGCGAGGGGGTAGACATCGCGGCGCGGGTGGCCCGATCAGGCGGCGCCGAGGTGCTGGCCGATGACGCAACGGTCGTCTGCGACCCTCGAAACGTCCTGCCGTTGCGCTGACGGGCGGGCATTCCCGCACAAAATCGGCGTGGTTGGCTTGCGCCTGGCCCAAGGGCGCGCGACGATGACGAAGTCGTGTCGAACCCGTCAGCGCATGTTCCCCTACCGGGCCCGACCCCGCTCGGGGCCCCTGGCCAGGCGAAGGTGTGCCCGAAGTGCCGGCGCAACTACGAAGCGCGGGCCACCCAGTGCGTCGACGACATGATCCCCCTCGTCCTCTACGCGGATCTGGCGGGCCTCGACGGAGACCCGATGCTCGGGCGCACGCTCGGCGGGCGCTTCACGATCCTCTCCAAGCTCGGCGCCGGCTCGATGGGCACCGTGTACCGCGCGCGCCAGAACGCCGTCGGCCGCGACGTCGCGATCAAGATCCTGAGGAGCGATCGCGCGACCGACGCCACGGCGAAGGCGCGCTTCCTCCGCGAGGCGCGCGCCAACAGCCTGCTCGCCTCGCCGCACACGGTCACGGTCTTCGACTTCGGGCAGAGCGAGTCCGGGGAATTCTACCTCGCGATGGAGATGCTCGAGGGCGAGAGCCTCGGCCAGCGGCTGCAGCGTTTGAGGCGGCTGCCGGTGGACCTCGCCGTCGAGACGACGCGCCAGGCGCTGCGCTCGCTCGCCGAGGCGCACGCCAAGGGGATCATCCACCGCGACCTCAAGCCGGACAACCTCTTCTACGCGCGCGTGAAGCAAGGCGAGCACGGGCAGGTGGAGGAGATCGTCAAGGTCCTCGATTTCGGCATCGCCAAGATGATCGAGAGCGCGGACGACTCGCCGATGAACGCCGTCGAAACGCAGGCCGGCACGGTGTTCGGGACGCCGCGTTACATGTCGCCCGAGCAGGCGCAGGGCAAGCCGCTCGACGCCCGCAGCGATCTGTATTCGCTCGGCGTCATCCTCTACCAGATGCTCACCGGGCGCCCGCCGTTCACCGACAACGACGCCATCGTCGTCATGGCGCGCCACATCAAGACGGCGCCGAAGCCGGCGACCGAGGCGTGCCCCGAGGCGAATATCCCCGCCGACCTCGAAGCGGCGCTGAACCGCGCGCTCTCCAAGGATGCGAAGGGGCGCCCAAGCACCGCGGAGCAAATGAGCAACGAGCTGGCGCGGACGCTCGATCTCGGCGCCGCGGTGACGAGCGGCGTGCGCACTGTCCGCCCGCCGCCGATGAACGCGCCGCCTCTCCCCATGCCGCCGGGAGGGCTGAGCGGTCCGATCGAAGATCCCGATCCTGAGCCGATGCCAGCAGAGGCGCCGCCGATGCGCCGCCGCGGTGGCCTCGTGATGCTCGCCGTCGCAGGTGTCGTCGCGCTCGGCGTCGCCATCGGTCTCGCCGCCGGTCGCCGCCGGCCGCCGTCCACGCCTGCCGTCGACCCGCGATCTCTCGCGGCGACGGCCACGATGCCTTCTGCAGCCGCACCGACGGATGCCCTGCCCGACCCCTCTGGCGCGTCTGCGAGCACGCCCGGCAAGCCCGGCCTGGACGCGCCGACGGTCAACGCCGAGAACCTCCCCAAAGCGACCCCGTCCAGGCCAGGCTGGCGCCCGAAAAGCGGGGGAACGAAGCCTCCCGCGACCTCCGCGCCCACGCCCAGCGCCGCCCCCTCGTCGCGGTACGGGATCTTCGAGTGAAAAACGTCGGGGTTTCGGTCGGTTGAAATAGTTCTGCCGTCGAATCGATGGTAGCCTTCGCGCCACCCTGCCCATGGATCCGGCCGAAATCGACGCGATCGTCCAGCGCCTCGTCGCGGACCCCCACGACGAAGAAGCACTTGCGTACGCGCACCAGGAGGGCGAGCAGGATCCGAAGTCCTACGCGTTCTTGCTGGAAAAAGTCGGCAACGAGACGCCCGACCCCTCGTACGCCAGCCACTGGCTGGCCGAGGCAGCGAACGTGTGGTCGACGACGCTCGGCGATGCACACCGCGCCGCGCGCGTGCTCATGATGGCGATCGACAAAGACCCGACGCAGGCCGTCGCGGCCGAGCGCCTGGCGACGCTGTACCGCGAGAAGGGGGATTTCCGCGGCTTGGTCGCGCTGCTCGAGCGCCGCAGCAAGGCGCTCGCGCCCCTCATCGCGCAGAGCCCCGAGCTCCGAGGCGAGCTCGCAGGCATGCACGAAGAGCTCGGACGCCTGTGGAGCGAGGCACCGCTGAGCCAGCCGAAGAAGGCGATCGAGAGCTACCGCCGGGCGATCGAGCTCGACCCGCAGAGCGCATACGCGATCTTCCAGGCGCGCGAGCTGCTGAAGCAGGCAGGGCAGTTCGACGAGGCGCTCGCGCTCTACCAGGCCGAGCTCCAGATCGAGCCCGATCCGACGCGACGGCTCATGCTGATGCGCGACGAAGCGGGAACGCGGCGTCAGGCCGGCGATCTCACCGGATCGTCGCGCGTGCTCGCGGCCGCGCGGCAAATGGACGAGGAGGATCCGGGGCTGGCCCAGGAGTACGCCTCGAGCGTCATCGACCGCGCGCAGGCCGGCGAGCCGATCCCGCCGAAGGAGCGGGCGAGCGCGTCCGAGCTCCTCATCTCCCTCGCCGAGCAGTACGACGGCGACCACGGCCTCGCCTACGCGTCAGGCGCGCTCGATCTGCAGCCGGGGAGCGATCGCGCGCTGCAGCTCTTCGCCTACTACGCGGAGCAGCTGGGTCGCTCTGCCGAGACGCGGCCGCGGTACGCCGCCTACGTCCAGGCCAACCCGAACGGAGCGATGGCGGCCGAGGCGCGACAGGGCGCGGGCTCGGCGTATCCCCCTCCCGTGCAGGCGCCGGCGCGCGGAGGCTCCGCGAGCGCGCCGCCGACGCAGCACGCGCACCACAGCCAGGCGCCGGCGGCGATGACGCTCCCGGGCGAGCCGCCGTCGTCGCAGGAGCACAGCGATTCATTTTTGCCCCCGCAGAGCAGCAGCGAGGCGAGCTTCCGGCGCGCGCAGCCGAACAACCAGGGACCGCTCACCCCCGACAAGCTGCAGGGCATCCTCGACGCCGCCCAGATGCTCGCCGGCAAGGGGAAGAAGCCCGAGGCCTTCATCAAGTACAAGGAGGTGCTCGACGCCGATCCCGCGCACCCCGAGGCGCTCGCGTGGATCGAGGACTACTTGCGGAGCAAGCGCGACTACGCGCAGCTGCGGGACGTCCTCCTCGCGAGCGTGCGTCTCCAGGCCTCGCAGAACGAAGCGATGGAGACGCGCAAGGAGCGCCTGCGCGAGGTCGCCGGCCTCTGCGAAGGCAACCTGCGCGACATCGACGGCGCCATCTCGGCGTGGAAGCAGCTCCTCGCGATCGATCGCACCGACGAGAGCGCGCGCACCGCCCTCACCCGCTTGCTCGAGAAGCAGCAGCGGTGGGACGATCTCGCGAACCTGCTGGAGCAGGAGGCGACGGCCGAGAGCGAGATCGACACCAAGATCGCGCTCGAGAAGAAGCTCGCGCTCCTGCAGGAGCAGAAGCGGAAGGATCTCGGCGCGGCGGCGGAAGCCTGGGCCCGCATCGCGCGCCTCACACCCGACGACGAGCGTCCGACGCAGACCGCCTCGAAGCTCTTCGAGAAGGCGGGCCTCCTCGACATGGCGGCGACGATCATCGCCGACAACGCGCCGCAGGTGGACGACGTCAGCGCGCGCGGCGCCCTGCTCGACCGCCTCGGTGAGCTTCGCGAGCTGCTGAACGACACCCTGGGCGCCGGCGAGGCCTACGCGGACGCCGCCGAGCTCGTGAAGTCGCCGAAGCTCTGGGAGGCGGCGGAGCGCTGCTTCGTTACCCTCGACAACTGGGAGCGCGCGGCGCACGCGGCAGGGCAGCGCGGCCTCCTCGCGAGCGACACCAAGGGCCAGGCCGGCCACTACGCGCGCGCGGCCGACCAGCTCATGAAGGGCGGCGACGAGGACGCGGCCATCGGGCGCCTCGAGCAAGCGACCGATCTCGATCCCCTCGCCGACGACTACGCGTCGGCGTTGCAGGACCGCTACCAGTCGCGCGGCGACTTCCCCAAGCTCGCCGAGTTCCTCGGCAAGCGCGGCGACCGCGTGACCGACCGTGGAAAGCGCGTCGCCATCCGTCGCCAGACGGCGAACCTCTACGCCACGCAGCTCCAGGACAAGGAGCTCGCGCGCGAGCTGTGGCTCAAGGTCCTCGAGGACGGCGACGATCGCGAGGCCCTCGAGAAGCTCGTCGACTACGCCGTCGAGCGCGAAGATCACAACGAGGCCGTCACGCTCTTGCGCCGTCTGCAGGCCAACACCGTCGACAAGGCGGAAAAAGCGCGCGTCGCCCTGCGCGAAGCCGAGCTCCTCGCCGAAGGCATCGGCGACGTCGACACCGCGATCAACCGCTACGAGGCCATCGTCCGCGAGCTCGACCCGACGTGCCGCCCCGCGCTGCAAGCCATCGCCGATCTCCAGGAGGCGCGCGACAACCCTTCCGCCGCCGCCGACGCCCTCGAGCGTGAGCTGAAGCTCATCGCCGACCCGCAGGAACGCGGGCAAATCGCGGTGCGCCTGGCCCGCCTCTACGAGCAGCTCGGCGACTCGCCCAGCGCCATCCGCGCGCTCGACATCGTCCGCAAAGGCGATCCCGAGGACTTCGACGCCCTCTCGCGCCTGTGCGAGCTCTGCGAGAAGACCGAGCAGTGGGATCGCGTGGCGACGCTCCTGGCCGAGCGCATCGAGGTGGAGGGAGACGAAGAGGAAGCCAGCGTGATGACACGCAAGCTCGCTCAGTTCCTCTCGAGCAAGCTCGATCGCGGCGACGAGGCCCTCGCGGTCCTCACCGATTTCGCCGATCAGGGCAACGCGGCGTGCCGCGTCGACTACCTGGCCCTCGGCGATCAGCTCGGGTGGAAGGGCATCGTCGCGCAGAAGCTCGTCGAGTGGTGGTTCGAGGCCAAGCACGGCCCCGAGCGCACCACCGCGCTTCGCGGTGCGTTCGACAGATTCGAGTCGGTCGGCCGCGAGCAGGACGCAGCGCGCGTCGCGATGGAGATCGTCCGAAGCAAAGGGGCCGATCGCGAGCTCGCCGAACGCCTGGAGAACCTGGCGAGCAAGACGAACGACCACGACGCGCTGTCGGTAGCGCACGATCTGCTCTCGCGCGACGCGACGGGGGCGGACCGCGCGCACGAGCTGGTGCGCCAGGCAGAGAGCCGCGTCAAGGCAGGAATGCCACGCAACGAGGCGATCCAGCACGGGGAGGCCGGCCTAACCAGCGTGGCCCCCGGCGACGCGGAGCCGCTGCTCGAGCGTCTCTCGCAGCTCGCAGCGAAGCCCAACGACGTCATCGACCTCTACGAGCGGCAAGTGTCGCGCTCCAAGGCGCCCGCCGATCGCGTTCGCGCCCTAGGCCGCGCCGCCCAGATCGCGTCCACGCGCGGGCAGCTGGATCGGGCTCGGGGGTTCTTCGAGCTCGCCATCACCGGAACGCCGAGCGACGAGACGCTCGCCGCCGTCGAGGCCGCGGCGCGCGAAGGCGACGCGGCAGCGGGCGGCGAGAAGCTCCGGCGCGCGCTCTGCCAGGCCATGGCCGCCGGCGGAACGGGCGCGCGCGACGGCGGTCGTACGCGCGGCTCGCTCCTGCGGCGCGCCGCGGCGATGGCGCACAAGGATCTCGGTGACGTCGATCAGGCGTTTGCCTGGCTCGGCGACGCGCTCGTCGCCCACGTCGACACGCTGACGCTCGACGCGCTCGAGGGCCTCGGCATCGAGATCGAAGATCCGCGCCGCGCCGAAGAGTCGCTCACCCACGCGCTCACCGACGTGTTCGACGGCCCGCTCGTGCGTCAGCTTCTGGCGCGCCGCGCGAAGATCCGGCGCGAGCAGATCGGCGACAAGCCCGGCGCGGCCGCCGACCTGAAGAAGCTCCACGATCTGTCCCCCACCGATCAGGCCGTGATGGCGGACCTGAGTGGCCTGCTCACCGAGCTGGGCGACTACCGCGGAATGGTCCAGCTCTACGAGGACCAGATCCTCCGCGGCAAGGACATGAACGCGCGCGCCGAGCTCGCGCGCAAGGTCGCTCGCATGTGGGAGGAGCAGCTGGCCGATCCGCGCGAAGCTGCCGATGCATGGCGCCGCGTCCTTCGCATGAAGCCCGGCGACACGGAGGCGACGCAGGGGCTGGAGCGCTCCAAGAGCAACATGCTCAAGAAGCCGGACCCCAACGCTGAGGACGCGTACGCGCCGCCGGTCATGGGTCCGTCTTCGCAGCCGCCCTCGACGCTGTCGCCTTCGTCGTATTCGCAGCCGCCGTCGGGCTACTCGCAGCCTCCGCCGCTCCCGAGCCAGCCGCCGCCGCTGCCGAGCCAGCCGACGGGCACGGTGCCGCCGACGCGAGCGTCCCGGCCGTCCCCCGGCGCTCCGTTCGCCGCCGAGACGACGGAGATGGCCCACGCACCGGCGCACGAGCCACTCACGGCCCGCGCGTTCCCCGACCTCGACGTCGACCTCGACCCCGACGTCCTCGCGCACGGCGCGCACGACGCGGGCGACGCGCCCACGGCCTCCACGCGACCGCACCAGCTCGACGAGCTCGGCGCGCCGACGGTGAAGCCGGGCTCACTCGAGACCATCGCGCTGAGCTCGACGGGCCGCGCGCAGCGACCGGGCGACGTCGCGTTCCGCTCGTCGGCGGACGAGGCGACCGCGAACGTCGTCGGCGGAGCGAGCGCCTTCGCGCCGAGCACCCTCCGCGAGGAGAGCCCGAGTGAGCCCAGCGACGGCGAGCTCATCGCGAACCAGCTGCCCGGGCCCGGCGGGCACGACGCATTCGAGCCACACTCGGCGGGCGCGCACACGCTCGCCGACGCACGCTCCGCGCATACGACCATGCATGAAGAGGACATGCATGAAGAGGCCATGCACGAGGATGACGAGGAGAACCTCGGCGCGACCGGCGAGATGCCCGTGCCGAGCGATCTCGGCGGCCACGGGAGCGACCCTCTGGACGCGACGCACGCCCATCCCCGACCGCGCCGCTACGACTCGGACCACACGCAGACGAGCGGCCCGGTACATTCGAGCGATGCCGACTCGAGCGACATGACGGAGATCGGATCGTCGCCTGCGCTCCTGGTCGAGGACGAAGAGGTCGTCATCGCGGACGACGACAGCGACATCGAGATCCTCGACGACGACGAGGACGAGGACGAGCGCGACGTCCCCGCGAACGGGCGCACCCGCACGCCGGGGCGCTGAGTCCCCTGTTACAGGAAGTCGACGACGGCGCCGCGGACCGCCACGCGCGCGCCTAGAACGAAGGCCAGGTTGCGCGCGGCATGGCCGAATGGCGCACCCGCGAGGACCGGGACGCCGAGACCGGCCGTTCGCTCGGTGAGCACGTCTTCGACGCGTACGCCGTCGGGCCCGGGATCACACTTGTCGAAGTCGCCGAAGACGATCGCCGCCACGCGCGAAAGGGCCCCGGAGAGGCGGAGCGACGTGAGCATCCGATCGATGCGGTAAGGGCGCTCTGTCACGTCCTCGAGCGCCAACACGGCGCCGGCAGGCAATGGCTCGCGGCCGGCAGCGGCCATCGCTTCGACGAGCGCGAGGTTGCCTCCGAGAATGGGTCCCTCCGCCGCTGGCCCGGGGTGCAGGACCGTGAGCCCCCCCCAGCTGCGGCCGGCGCGCGGACGTTCCAGCGCCTCCTGCCACGCCTCACGACTGGCGGGATGCTCGTCCCTGCCGAGCCCGGTGACGTGCGGGCCGTGCACGGTGGCGACGCCGCGGCGATTCGCCTCGACGTGCAGCGCGGTGATGTCGCTGAACCCGACCAGCCACGACGGCCGCGCCGACCACGCCTCCCAGGGCAGCGACTCGAGGAGGCGCATCGCCCCATACCCCCCGCGCGCCGCAACGATCGCGCGCGCGCGCACGTCGCACATCGCGTGCGTCAGCTCCGCCGCCCGTCGCGCGTCGTCGCCGGCGAGGTAGCCCGCCCGCTCGAGAATGTGCGGGTCCACGACGACCTCGTACCGCGCCCGCAGCCACGACAGGCCCCGCTCCAGCTCCGCCGGATCGAACGGGCTCGACGGCGCGACGACGACGACGCGCTCGCCGGGCGCGAGCGGTTCAGGGAAGCGCATCGCCTACGACTACCATAACGCCTCGTTCTAGACCCTCGACCTACGCGCGCGCCTCGGGTATCCCAGGGCCGTGGCGAACCTGGCCCGTATCGGATCGTTCGCGCGGGGGGCGCGCGCGCTGGCGCGAGGCCTCCTCGGCACGGCCACCGGCGCGGTCGACGGGTGGATGGGGACCCTGCTGGGCGAGGACTTCAACCGCCGCCTCGCGCGCGTCCCGCTCTCCCTCACCTCCCAGGGGGTCGACCCGTTCGGACTGGACCCGCAATGGACCAAGTGGGCGCTCGCCTCCGCCGCGTTCCTCCATCGCCGCTATTTCCGCACCGAGGTGCACGGCGCGGCGAACATTCCGACCGGGCGCGTGCTCCTGGTCGCGAACCACTCCGGCCAGATCCCGATCGACGGCGCGCTCATCGGCGCCGCGCTGTTCATGGACGTCGAGCCTCCGCGCTTCACGCGTGCGATGGTCGAGAAGTGGACGCAGACGCTCCCGTTCGTCTCGATGCTCTTCGCGCGCGTAGGGCAGGTCGTCGGCGTCCCCGAGAACGCGCAGCGGCTCCTCGAGCAAGGCGAGGCGCTCCTCGTCTTCCCCGAGGGGGCGCGCGGCATCAGCAAGACGTTCGACCACCGCTACCAGCTGACCGAGTTCGGCCTCGGATTCATGCGCCTTGCCATCGAGACGAACACGCCCATCGTGCCGGTGGCGGTAGTGGGCGGCGAGGAGCAATACGTCAGCGTCGGGAACGTCGAGTCGCTGGCGAAGCTCCTCGGGATGCCGAGCTTCCCGCTCATCCCGCAGCTCCTCCTCCCCGGCGGCCAGCTCCCGCTCCCCACCAAGTACCGCATCTACTTCGGCGAGCCGATGCAATTTGCCGGCGATCCCGACGACGACGACGCCGTCATGGAGGAGAAGGTGTGGGTCGTCAAATCGATGATCCAGTCGATGCTCAACCGCGGCGTCAAGGACCGAAAGCACGTGTTCTGGTGAGCGAAGTGGGCGGGGCGGGCTCGATCGTGGTGACCGGCGTCTGCGGCCGGCTCGGCAAGCGCGTCGTGCGTCTGCTCCACCGCGAGCACAAGGTCATCGGCGTCGATCGGCGCCCTTTCCCCGACAAGCCGAAGGACGTGCTGCACGAGCAGGTCGACATCCGGAGGAAGAAGCTGAAGGACGTGTTTCGCCACGGCGAGGTGAAGGCCGTCGTCCACCTCGGCGTCATGCACGATCCGCGCGCCTCGGCGTCCGAGCACCACGAGTGGAACGTCGCCGGCTTCGCGAAGCTGCTGGAGTACGTGCAGCAGTTCAAGGTGCCCAAGCTCGTCGTCCTGTCGAGCGCCAACGTGTACGGACCACAGGCCGGCAACGCGCAGTTCCTGACCGAGGACGCGCCGCTGCTCGGCGGCGCGCGCTTCAGCGAGATACGCGACCTCATCGAGGTCGACATGCTCGCGCAGGGCTTCTTCTGGAAGCACCCGGCCACCGAGACGGTCATCCTGCGGCCCGTCCACATCCTCGGGACGGTGCGCAACGCACCCTCCAACTTCCTGCGCTTGCCGACGGTGCCGACGCTCATGGGCTTCGATCCGATGATCCAGGTCATCCACGAGGCGGACGTCGTTGGTGCGATCGCGAGCGCGCTCCTGCCGGGCAAACGCGGCATCTTCAACATCGCGGGCCCGGAGCCACTCCCGCTCTCGCACGCGATCAGGATCCTCGGGCGCGCGACGGTGCCCGTGCCCTACACGCTGGGGAAGATCCTCGTCCGGCGGATGTGGTCGCTCCGCCTGACGACGTTCCCCGCCCCGGAGCTCGATCACATTCGCTACGTGTGCATGGTGGACGACACGCGCGCGCGACGGGACCTGGAATTTTCTCCCGCGAGGAGCATCGAGGAGACGGTGCGCGCCGTCGACGGTGACCGCTGGTGATGCTACCAAGGAGCCCATGAAGACGACGCGTCTCGCGAAGCTCGCCGCGCTCACCCAGGGCGCCGCGCTGCTCGGAACCCTCGGCGCGGGCTGCGACAAGAGCGTGCCGAACGAGCCGCCGCAGCCGCCGCAGGTCAACGCGACCGCGGTGCCGCCCGCGACCGCACCTGCGCCCACTGCAACCGGCACCGACGACGGCGGCGTGGGCGGCAGGCGCCGGTTTCCGATCCTGAACGCCCCCCCCGGTGCGTTCCAGGGCGACGGCAACGACGCCGGGAAGTAACCGGTGATCCCGCTACGTCGCGCGACTGACGCGGGCGCTCTCGAGCTCGCAAGCGAGCATGGGAAGATCGCGGCGCCGCGCCGCGGGACGATCACGTGGAAGCTCGATGCGGCGACGTTCACGCCCGCGCAGCTGGCAGCAGCGGCCGCGGCGTGGCGCGCGCGCGCGGCGCAGGAGTACCACTCGCTCGCGCTCTTCACGCAGCTCTCCGGGCAGCTTCATCAGCTCGTCTCGCCGCTCGACTGGGCGGGCGCCTTCGCGCGGATGATCGCCGACGAGGTGCGTCACACGGACATCGCGCTGCGCATGACGGAGCTGTGCGGCGGCACGCCGGCGGACGTCGACCCGGCTGCGCTGCACCTCCCCGTCACTGGCAAGACGCTCCGCGCCCACGTTCGCGCCACCGTCATCGCCGCGTTTTGCATCGGCGAGACGCTGAGCGGCCGCATGTTCCGCAGGTGCCTGCGCGCCGCGACCGTGCCGGTCGCGAAGGGCGCCGTGCGCGCGATCGTCGACGACGAGACGTTCCACGGCCGCCTCGGCTGGGAGCTCGGGGCGCTTCTGATGCGGGGCGATGGGAGCGCCGCCTGCCGCCGCGAGCGCGACGTCCTCGCCGGCCAGCTCCCGGAGATCTTCGCGCACTACCGCGACATGTGCGGCGCGCGCCGCGGCGAGGCGTGGGCGACGGCGCAGCGCGAGGCCGACGGCGCGCCGAACTTCGGCACACTGACCGACGCCGGTTACGCGTGCGCGTTCTGGCAAGGCATGCGCGAGGACGTCGTGCCCGGGCTCGTCGCGATCGGCTTGCCCGAGGCGTCGGCCGCCTTCGCCGCAATCGGTGGCGTTACGCCTTCCCGCGTCGCCGCTGCACCGCGCCGCGCACGAGGTTCGTGAGCTCGAGCGCGGAGCTGCGGGCGAACACGAACGCGCTGGCGACGTAAGCGAGGCCGCCGGTGACGAGCTCGATGGCGAGCCCGAGCGCAGGGGGCACCATGCCGGCGCGCGAAATCAGGATGCGCACGCCGTACACGGCCGCCGCCATCGGCAGCGTCGCGAGGAGCGGGGGCGCGCAGCGACCGAGGAGCGTCCACACACCCACGCCGTCGTAGCGGGAGACGACGAACATGCTCGCGAGCGAGTGCAGCCCGAACGCGATCCCGACGGCGCCGCACGTCCAGAGAGGCTGGTTGGTGAGCTTCCCGAGCACGATCATCGCCGACAAGAGGAACGCGATCTTCGCGAGCCCGAGCCACATCGACGCGCGCGGCCGGTGCGATGCCTGCAGGTACGCCTGGATCGTCCACCCGACGGGGCGCGTGATGCTCAACGCCGAGAGGATCACGAGCATCGGGCCGACGGCGTACCACTCGGGGCGCAGCATCACGTGGACCACCGTGGGGGCGACCGCGCCAAGGCCCACCGCCAGCGGGAAGACGACGAGCGCCAGCAGGCCCGTCGAGCGGACGAGGGCGCGCTTGCGCTCCTCCGGCTCCATGCGCGAGAAGCTCGGAAACAGCACGTCGCCGATCTGCTCGCCCACTTGCGTGGCCGGGATGTCGGCGAGGTTGTACGCCAGGTTGTACTCGCCCACGACCTGCGCGCCGAAGAGGCCCGACACGACGAG
Organism: Myxococcales bacterium; assembly: GCA_025359105.1. Classification (GTDB taxonomy): domain Bacteria; phylum Myxococcota_A; class Polyangia; order Polyangiales; family Polyangiaceae; genus JANYHK01. The sequence continues at coordinate 51,476 of JANYHK010000141.1, forward strand.
GTTGTCCCACCTTCGCGAGACGAACGAGGCGAACGCGCCGACCCAAAGCGGCAGCCCGTAGCGGAGCGCCGGGCGCAGCGTGGCGAACGAGAGCGGCGTGGGCGAGAGCCACGCGGCGCGCGGCGTGGCGTGGGCGAGCACTGCGAGGTAGAGGATGGTGCGGAGGATGTTGCCGTACACGATCGCCATGCCGCCGAAGCCCCGCCACGCGAGGCCGACGCTCAGCGCGGTGTACGCCATCTCGCCGAGGGTGCGCCCCAGGCCGATGGTACGGAACTTCATCTGACGCGACAGCAGGCGCTCGGGGACGGTGCCGAGGCGCTCGATGAACATGGCGACCGCCAGCCCCGGCACGTACTGACCCATCGTCGGCGCGTGGAGGACGCCCCCGAACGAATCGCGGAAGACGACGACGAGCCCGAACGCCACGAGCCCCAGGACAAACTGGAAGACGGTGACGTGCCAGGCGAGCCCCTTGTCGGGCTCGGGCCCCGCGACCAGGTATTGCTGCACGCCGAGGGTCGAGAGCTGGTGCGCCGTCAGGACGACGATGAACGCGTCCGACACCTCGCCCTGGACTTCCGGTGCGAGGTAATAGGTGAGCCAGAGCGTTCCGAAGAGGCCGACGAAGCGAGAGCCGATCCCGGTGAGGATCGTCCACGCGGCCCCCCGAGCGGCACTGCCCAAAAGAGACGAGACCTTCGCAGCGATGGCACCAACATACCCCGGATCATGTACGATGTTCGCGTGATCGTTCTGGCGCGCGAGGTCTTCGTCTGCAAGTGCTCGACCGCGGTTCCTCTCGAGGATCCGAACGCCTCACCGGAAGCGAAGCGTGTGCGCTGGCTGAAGGGGACGGAGGCCGACCTGGCCCGCCTGCAGCCCGAGCACCACAACCCCGAGCACGTCGAGGAGCTTCGCGCACGCTTGGCCCGCGGTGAGCACTGGGTGCTCGGGCTCGACGGGGACAGGGTCGTCTCGTACACGTGGCTGCACACGCGGCGCGCGATCGACTACCCGTACCTGCCCGGCTGCACGTTCGAGACGGCCGACGACGTCGGCTACGGCTACGACGCGTGGACGCCGCCCGAGCTGCGCGGCGGCGGGCTGCGGCGCGTGGGCTTCCTCGTCGAGCTGAACGCGCTGAACGCGATGGGCATGAAGTGGGAGGCGAGCTTCTTCGTCAAGCATCAGCTCGAAGGGGCGACCCGCTCGCTCGGCAAGGTCGGTATCCAGATCGTGCCGCTCTGGCGCGCGCGCCTCGAGAGCCGGCATCACCTGGCGTTCGAGAACCTGGCGCCGGGCGACACGTCGACGCGCCCGGCGAAGCAGCCTGCCTGAACCTGACCTGACCCGCGCGCTACTTCTTCGTCCCGCCCAGCGTCTTCTGCATCTCGAGCTTCTTCTGCTCGGTATCGCTCGGCGCCGGCGTCGTCCCGTCGGAGTCGAAGATGCTCGACGTCTTGGAGGGTAGAGTCGGTTTGCCCGACGGCTTGCTCTTGCCGGTGGGCGTCCCGGTGCTCTGCGGGACCGCCGGAAAGGCGCTCTGCATTGGCGGGGCCGGCGGCGTGGGCATCGCGGTCGGGTCGACCGTCGGCGTCGGAAGGATCGACGACGGGCCCGGCGTGGAGGACGGCGACGACGACGACGAAGGCACCGGCGCCGGCGCGAGGTTGGGTACGTCGGTCGTCCCCGGGAGCGACTTCGGGAGCTGCGGCGCTCTGTTCTTGGGCTCCTCGTGGAGCGCCGGCTCGTTGGTGATCGGCTTGCCCGGCTGACGGCTCATCTCCCAGACGACGAGCGCGACGACCACGCCGATCGCCGCGAGCGCCGCGACCTCGATCGCCCAGCGCTCGCGCAGGTGACGGCGCAGGCGGCTCACCCGCTGCCGCACGCGCGGCGCGGGGACGTTCTCCGCCTCGGCGATCGCCTCGAGCTTCTCCCCTTCCCCTTCGCGGAGCATCCAGTCCAAGGTCTGCTCGGCGTCCTGGCCGTCGGGCAACTCGCGCGCGGCCCAGCGGAGCAGATCCTGCTCGGTGTGCGGCGCGCCCGGCCCCTCCATCTCGGGCACGTCGAGCCGCTCCCGTCGCGCACGGCGGTAGAAGTCGGCGACCTTGTGCCGCGCGATTCCCCAGACGAAGCGGCGAAGCGCGTCCATCTCCGCCGGCGCGCGCTCGGCGGCGAGCGCCTCGGCGAGGGACGACTGCACGATGTCCTCGGCGTCGCTCTCGGGCACGCGGCGTCGCACCATCTGCGTGAGCGCGCGGCGGAAGCGGGGATCGGTCAGGGCGTGGGCTTCGGCGGGCATCTTGAGGGCGTACACACCCGATCGTCGCGGGAGGCGATCCAACTGTGACAGGAACTTTTGCCCATCGCCATACCGTGGATTTTGCGACGGTTTTTCCGGCGTCGGCGTCGGGGTCGTGGGTCGGCGACTCCGTGTAGAATGATTCGATGACCGGCACGAGCGTCCGCCTCGGCGATCTCGACGCCCAAGCGCTGTTCGACGAGAGCCCGGACCTCGTGATGGCGAAGGGGCTCGATCACCGCTTTCTCCTCGCCAATCGCGCGTATGCAAGCTTCGTCGGATTGACGCAGGCGGACCTCATCGGACGGCTCGACACCGACGTGATGCGGCCCATCGAGTTCCCGGGCACCGCGCTCGAGTCGTTTCGCGCCCTCGACGAGCAGGTGATCATGAGCGGGAAGATGCGCACCTCCCGCGTGTCCGCGCGCCGGCAGGGCAAGACGTACGTGTTCGACATGCACAAGATGCCGCTCCGAAGGGCGGGCGGAGAGGTCTACGGCGTTTTTACCTGGGCGCGCGACATGACCGAGTCCCTCCGCGCCGAGGAGGCGCTGCGCGGGAGCGAAGCGCGTTACCGGCTCCTTCTCGAGCACTCGCCCGTCTCGATGTTCGTTCACGACGGGGAGAAGCTCCTCTTCGCCAACCATGCATTCGGGGCGCTCATGGGCGCACCCAATTCCGAGGCGCTCATCGGCTACCCCGTCACGAAGATAACGCACCCCGACGATCTCTCGAAGCTCGCGGAGCGCATCCGCGCCGAGCGGGACGGCAAGATCGTCAGCCCCAACGCGTCGCTTCGCGTTTGCGGACTCGACGGTCGAACGATTCCCGTGCAGGTCCTGGCGACGAAGTGCGTCTACGAAGGCCGCGACGCGATCCAGGTCGTGATGACCGACGAGACCGAGGCCCATCGCGCGCGCGCCGAGCGCGAGGCGCTGGAGACCCAACTCTGGCACACCCAGCGCCTCGAGGCGCTCGGCACCCTCGCCGGCGGCATCGCGCACGACTTCAACAACATGCTCGCCGTCATCGTGATGAACGCGGAGCTCGCGCGTGACGATCTCGACCCGCCACACCCGGCACGCCCGAGCATCGAGGAAATTCTCGCCGTGGCGGAGCGCGCTGGTAGCCTCGTGCGTGGGATCCTCGCCTTCAGCCGCAAACAGCCGCTCGCGCGCGCGCCGCTGCGCCTGGCGGAAACCGTGCGCGATGCGAGGCGGCTGCTGCGGGCGACGCTGCCCGCCGCGATCGGCCTCTCGGTGGAGATCGGCGCCTCCGACGCGACGGTCCTCGCCGACGCCACGCAGGTGCACCAGGCCCTGACGAACCTCTGCACCAACGCGTGGCACGCGATGGTCGCGGAGCGACCGGGGCGCATCAGCATCACGGTCGAGGCCACCCTCGTCGACGCCACGACGGTGCGCGCGCATCCGGACCTCCGCATCGGGTCCTACGTCCGCGTCAGCGTCGGCGACAACGCCAGCGGAATGGATGCCGCGACGGTCGCGCGCGCGTTCGACCCGTTCTTCACTACCAAGTCCGTCGGGAGCGGGACGGGGCTCGGGCTGTCGGTCGTGCACGGGATCATGCAAGCGCACGGCGGCGCGGTGACCGTCTCGAGTGAGCCCGGCGTCGGGAGCGTGTTCCGGCTCTATTTCCCGGTGGCTGGTGGTCTCGACGACGGAGCGGCGGCTTCCGGCGCCGGCGCGCCACCTTCCGGCGGCGCACGTCACGTCCTCTTGGTGGACGACGAGGCCGCCGTGCTCGCGGGGACGCGCCGCACGCTCGAGCGACAGGGTTTTCGTGTGACCGCTCGGTCCTCCTTCGATGCGGGCCTTACCGCCCTCGAGCAAGCCGAGGGCACCTACGACGTCATCGTGACCGATCAGAACATGCCCGGTGGCTCGGGGCTGGAGCTGGCGAGCGCCGCCCGGCGGCTGCAGCCGGGGTTGCCGGTGATCCTCGTGTCGGGCTACCTAGACGACACCGTGCGCGCGAAGGCCGCGGATGCCGGCGTGCGCGTGCTCCTGTCCAAGCCGTTCTCCGTCGGCGAGGTCACTGCGGCTATCGAGCAGGCGATCTCGCGAAGGTGACTCGGCTACCGCGTGTACGGGCGAGAGTACGGTGGGATATCCGCCTCGGGCGGCGGGCTCACCTTCACCACGCGCGCGGGCACCCCCATCGCGAGCGCGTGATCGGGCACGTCGGACGCCACGACCGACCCCGCGGCCACCACAGCGCCGCGGCCGATCGTCACGCCCTTCAGCACGTGCACGTCGCGCCCTAGCCACGCGTAGTCGTGGATGATGACGGGCTTGCTGTCTTCCTCCGCCATCTGCTCGTGACGCTCGCGGCGCGCGCTCTCGGAAGGGTGCCCGTCGGCGTCCTGGATGTCGGTGCGGCCGGCGATGAGTACGTGGCTGCCTATGGTGATGCTCTTGGTGAGCGCGATCATGACCTTCGAGCCGACCCAGACGTCGTCGCCGAAGGTCAGCACCGGGTCCTGAGGGAACTTGCCGGTGCGAATGTCGAAGCTCGAGAACGTGCAGTAGCTCCCGATGTGGATCCGCACGTTGCCGCGCACGTACGGCGGCGCGTTCACGTTGAGCCCTTTGCCCACCGAGTCGCAGCGCGAGCGAACCATCGGCGAGTAGAAGAACTTCGAGAGCGCCCACTCCTTTGCGTCGGTCGCGAGGTAGTCGATCTGAAAGGCCGCTCCGTAGAGGACCTTGAGCGCCTCGCTCTCGGGCAAGTCCCAAGCGAGCAGGCGGTGATAGGCCTGCCGCGCGAGCCGCGCCGCAGGAGAGTCCCCCCGCTTGGCGTGAAGCAGGGCGCGGTCGAACGGGTTCATCTCAGCGCTTTAGGATGCGGGCAGGGACGCCCATCGCGATCGCCCCTTCCGGCACGTCGGTCACGACGACCGAACCGGCGGCGACGACAGCGCCCCGTCCGATGGTGACCCCCTTGAGCACGTGTGCATCCCGACCGATCCACGCGTAGTCCTGAATGGTGACGGGCGCGATGTCGGTCTCGTCCATGTCCTCGCCGCGCATGCGGCGGGAGGGATCGGACGGATGCCCGTCGGAATCTTGAATGTCCGCGCGGCCGGCGATGAGGACGTGGTTGCCGACGGTGATGCGCTTGTTGAGCGTGAACTGCACCTGACCGGCCACGAAGCAGCCGTCGCCGAAGGAAATCTCCGGGCGATCGACGAATTTGCCGCTGTGCAGCGAGAACGTGGAGAACGTGCAGTTCGAGCCGATCGAGATCCGCGCGTGGCCGCGAATGTACGGCGGCGCCGACACGTTGAGCCCGCTGCCCGCGTACTCGCAGCGCGAGCGGAGCATCGGCGCGTAGGCGAACTTCGACAGCATCCACTCGCGCGCGTCGACCCAGATGTGGTGGCCGACGTAGATCGACCCGTAGAGCATCTTCATCGCCTGGTTGTCGGGGATGTCGAACTCGATGAGGGTGCGGTACGCGCGGTACGCCATCTGCGCCGCCGGCGTCTCGCGACGCTTCACTTTGAGGATGATCTGGTCGAGCGATTTCATCGTCGTATGGTCTCGTCTAGCCCCAGACGCTGGCGCGGATAGCTTCCGGCCAGCCGCCAGGCTCGAAGCCGTGCTGCGTGAAGCACGCGAGCACCCAGCGCTCGAGGCCCCACGCGATGCAGCCGGTGAAGGCCGGCTCGCCGTTCTGCGCGTTGATGGTGAAGGTGCGGCCGAAGAAGTTGTCGTGCAGGTTGAAGCTCCCGCACGCGAGCGAGCGCGCCTCGCCGTTGGGGCCCGGCTCGACGGTGAGCCGGAGCTCGAATTTCAGATCGCCGCGCAGCTGCGCGTACGTCTTGGTCGCGTAGGCCGCGCTGAAGAACGGGTCGTTCGCGCTCTCGATCTCGGCCTGCAAATCGAACTTCTCGATCTGCGCCTTCACGAGCTCGATGCCCTTCTGGCGACGGGTCGAGACCTCCTCCTCCGTGCCGACGAGGATGATCTCGCGCATCGTGAAGTCCCACAGGCGATCGAGGCCGGTGATGTTCGTCGACTCGTAGCGGAAGCACTTCCCGACGGTGGTGACGACGTTGGGGCCGCCGGTGAGGTTCGTGTTCTCGAGGCCGCGGTAGCAGTGGTAGCAAACCGCCGGAGAGAGGCAGGCCTCCGGCGTCGCGAAGGCGCGGGGATCGGGGACGATGAGGTCGGTCGTCTCGGCGTTCGCCTGGCGAAAGTGCTCGATGGTGTCGAAGTCCTCGACGAGGTGCGTGACCATCGAGACCGACTGCGGGAAGCTCGAGAAGTAGCCGCAGCGCCCGAGCGTTTTGGACGGGATGAGGGTCGGGTACGTCTCTTCCTTCGCGCCGAACTGCGACATGCCCATGGCGCGGCAGTCGGCGTCGACGGTACGGAGGACGTTGAGCGCCGGGCCCGCGAGCGCGACCTGGCCGCGACCGAGCTCCTTCACCCAGCCGCGCTTCTTGAGCTCCTCGTAGACGCCCGTGCGCAGCGGCGCTTTGTTCTGGCGCTCGCGCGTGTGCAACACCTTGCGCGGGATCTTGCGGAACTTGGCGACCATCAGATCGACGTAGCGGTCGACCTTGGCCGTGGTGTCGGCGACGTCGGCGCCGCTCTTCAGCTCGAAGCGGACCTGCCCCCCCTCGACCTTGACCTTCAAGATTTCGGGCGAGACGTAGGCCCCCTGCTTCTCGATGTCCGCCGCGAGGTCGCCGTCGACCTGCTTCTTCAAAGCGATCGCGTGCCAGGTGGGGCCACTCATGCCGCCGCTCCCTGCAAGCTCGCGACGAGCTCCACGAGCTTCTTCACGTTGCGCGCGTCGCCGAAGGCGTCGTCGCTGATGGCGATGTTGAACTCTTCTTCGAGCGAGAGGAGCAGATCGAGCGCGGCGGCCGATTTCACGCCCAGCTCGCGGAAGATGTCCGCGTCCGGGCTGAAGCCAGCTTCGATCTTTGCGATGCGCACGATGATTGCGCGCACCTTGTCCTCGATGGTCGGATCCGTCATGGGGGGCGCCTCTTTCAGAGTTCCTGGTTATACGCCCGGACGCCCCACGCTAGAAGCAGGAAGACGGTAACCGGGCACCAGCTGGCATGGGCGTAATTGCCGCATTTTCGACCCCGGACTGCGGCTGACCTTGCATGGAGGCATGGGCCGCCCCCAGGATGAGGAGATGGGCCAGAAAGAAACCGACGCGAAGAGCGACGAGCAGATCTCGGTCACGTGCCCGGAGTGCGGCGCGAAGGTGAAGCTCGCCGTGAAGGACGCCGAGGAGAAGATGACGGCGCGGTGCCCGAAGGGACACGAGATCGCTTTGGTGAAGGCGCTCTGAGGGGGAAGCGGGGGGGGCTCGGGTTCAAAGCTTTCCTTTGTGTGGAGGGGTGCTGCGCACCCCTCACGCGCCCTGGCGCGTGAGCCTCCCCGCGTCGCTGCGCGACGAGTTTGCTGCGCAAACTCGGTCTGGCGGTGGGGACGCGTTGGCACAATTCGGCGCGGTTTTGGAAAGCGGAGAATCGCCGTAAAATGCGGGAAAACGAGTCGGTGTCGGCCTCGATGCGGTTGGTATGGGGGCTGCTCTAGGGGGGAGGATGCGATGGGCTAGCTTCGTTGCGGTTTTGGGTGGGGTGGTGTTCTTTGGGGGGGCGGTGGGGGCGCAGGAGGATGCTGCGGCGGCGGCTCCGGCCGAGGCGGCGCCGGTCGCGCCGGGTGCGGCGAGCGGCGCGGAGGATGCGCGAAAAACGGCGGAGGTCGCGGGGCCGGTGGTGGTGCCGGACGAGCCGAAGGTCAGTGGGTTTCAGGTCGGGGTTCGGGCGGGGTATGTGCGGGCGCTCGATGCTACGGCGGGCAATTCGCTCACGTACCAGACGCCGGCGCTCTTACCGGTGATCCTCGACGTCGGCTACCGGACGAGCACGCACGTCTACCTCGGCGTCACTGGACAGCTGGCCCTCGCGGCGCGCAACGACTGCTCGGGCGCGACGGGCACCTGCTCGGCGAAGGAGTACCGGCTCGGGGCGACGTTCCAGTATCACTTCTCGCCGCTGCAGACGTTCGATCCGTGGTTCGGCGCGGGCTTCGGCTACGAGGTCTTGCACCTGAGCGGCTACTTCGGCGATCCCGGCGGGCACGTGACGCGCACCGGCTTCGTGCTCCTCGACGCGCAGCTCGGCGGCGATTTCGCGCTACGTAACGGTCCGCGCGCCCCCAAGCTCGGACCCTACGTAGGCCTCGCCATGGGCGCGATCGGAAGTGAATCGGGCGTCGTCTATGGAAACAACCGCGACCGCTCCCCTACCCACGATCACCAGTGGGTCGCGATCGGCGTCCGCGGGACGCTGGACCTATGACCGCGCCGTAGGCGCTCAGTGCGAGCGCGGCTGGCCGGCCGGGTGGGCGATGTTCGCGCCGTGGTAGAGCTCGATCTCCGTGAGGGTCTCGCGGAGTCGTTGAATGCGCGCGTCGTTGCTCTGGTTCGCCTTCTTCACCGTGTCGTGAAGCGTGCTCACGTCGCGGGCGACCTTGGTCTGATCGGCCTTGCGCTCGGCGCTCTCGGTGTCGACACGCGCGGTCAGAGCCTTCACTTCGTCCTGCGTCCTCAGGAGCTCGCCGCGCTGCTTGTCGAGCTCGCTGCGCGCCAGCTGCGTCTCGGAGCGCGTCACGTCGATGCGCTCGGCCAGCTCGCGCGTCGGGCGCTTCACCGACTGCGTGTTCGCCCAGATCCCGATGCAGAGCCCCGCGACGACGGCCACTGCGAGCGCCGCGACCTTGAGCGCCCCGTTCTTCGGGCGCGCGGGCGGCGCCACGGAGACGGAGCGCGGAGCGCGCTCGCTCTCGCTCCCAGCCTCGCCCTCGCTCCTGCCAACGTTCATGTGCTCGCTGTCGGCCGTCGAACCCTCCGACGCCTCCATCTTTTCCTTCGGCGACGTCACGCCGTCCGGACTGCCCGAGAGAATCGGCGTGCCCCAGGGCGGCCGCAGCGTGCCGTGACGCACGCTCACGACTTGCGACTCGTCGGGCGCCGGAGGGATCAGGCTCTCCGCCAGACGCCGCCCGATTCCGGGGACGTTCATCAGATCGTCAACCGACTTGAAGGGGCCGTTCTGGTCGCGAAAGTCGACGATCCGCTGCGCCAGGACGCTGCCGACCTTTGGGACGCTCTTGCGAAGGAGATCGGCGGTCGCCGTGTTCACGTTCACCGCATCACGGGGACCGGGCGGCGACGAGGGGCCAGCCATGCCATCGGAGAGGGCGAGAGGAGCGAGGGAGCCGGGTGAGCCGAAAGAAGGCTGGGCCATTGCAACCGATCAAAACGGCTGCGTGGAACGGAACTTGAGCGTCCGCTTTTCAAAAGGTGTTACGTTGTCGTACCCCGATCTGGGAAGGATCGCGCCGCTCGCTTGGCATTAACGGCGGTCCGTCCCATACGTTGTGGGGGCGAGGGAGCCAGCGCGGATGACCGAACGAAAAGAGCCCCAGGAAAGCGGCATCCTGAGTCGTCTCCTCTCGGTGTTTGCCGAGGTCCGCGCGGAAGAGGCGCTCAGCGTCGTTCTGCTCACGCTGAACGTGTTCCTGCTACTGACCGGGTATTACTTCCTCAAGACGGTCCGCGAGCCGCTCATCCTGGCCAGCGGGCCGGGCGCGGCTGAGGTCAAGAGCTACGCCGCCGCCGGTCAGGCCTTCACGCTGATCTTCGTCGTGCGGGGCTACGGCGGGCTCGTGAAGCGGCTCGGGAGAATGCAGCTCTCGGCCGCGATCTCGATCTTCTTCGCGTCGAACCTGGTCGTCTTCTATTTCCTCGCGCAGCTGAAGGTGCCCCTGGGAATCCCCTTCTTCATCTGGGTCGGCTGCTTCAGTCTCACGGTCATCTCGCAGTTCTGGTCCTTCGCGACGGACTGCTACACGCCCGACGAAGGCAAGCGCCTCTTCGCGATCATCGGCGTCGGCGGCTCCGTCGGATCGATGGCGGGCGCGATCATCGCGAAGAAGCTCTACAAGCCCGTCGGCCCCTACAACATGATGCTCCTGGCGGCGGGGGTCCTGCTCGTCTGTCTCGGCATCACGGTCATCGTCGACCGCCTCGAGAAGCGCCGGGCGGCCCGCCGCACCGGCGGCGACGGCAAGAAGGCCGAGGAGCCAATCGCAAAGGAAGGCGGAGCGACGGGCGGCTTCCAGCTCATCCTCAAGGATCGCTACCTCCTCCTCATCGCGTCCCTCGTGATGCTCATCAACTGGGAGAACTCGACCGGCGAGTACATCCTCGACCGCGAGCTCGTCGCCTACGCCGAACAGCAGGCGCACGTCGTGGGTGGCGATACCGCCGACCAGATCATCGGCGTGTTCAAGGGCGACTACTTCTTCTGGGCAAATACCGTCGGCGTCGGGCTACAGCTCCTCTTGGTCTCGCGCATCCTCAAATACGTCGACGTGCGGGGCGCGCTGCTCGTCGCCCCGGCCATCGCTCTGCTCGGCTACGGGGCGATCGCCCTCATGCCCATCCTCGGCGTCGCGCGCGTGGCCAAGATCAGCGAGAACGCGAACGACTACTCGCTGCAGAGCACGGTCGCGAAGGTGCTGTTTCTTCCGACGAGCCGCGCCGCGAAGTACACGGCGCAGGTCGCGATCGGGACGGTGCTCGTCCGCGTCGGGGACATGCTCTCGGCGGCCGTCGTTTTCCTCGGATCGATCCTCGTGCTCAGCACGCGCGCGTTCGCGCTCGTCAACCTCCTGCTCGTCTGCGCCTGGTTCGTCGTCGCGTGGGCGCTGGGCAAAGAGAACCGCACGCGCACCGCGGCGATGAAGCCTGCTGCAGATGCGAAGGTCGCGGAGCCCCTGGCGTCATGAGGACGGGGACGACCTCGGCCTGGCGGCTCGCGGGCGCGCTGGCCACGTTGACCACGCTTGCCGCGACGGGTGTAGCGCACGCCGAGACCCCGAAGCGAGAGGTCCCCGACTACGACGGCCGCGGCGGGGAGCCGGCGACGCCGGGCGACGTGGCGCTGTGGGTGCCGCGCATCGCCCTCGCGCCGGCGTACGCGGTCAGCGAGTTCGTGATCCGTCGCCCGCTCGGCGCGCTCATCACCGCCGCCGAGCAGGGGAACGTCCCCAAGGTGCTCTACGATTTCTTCGCGTTCGGCCCCGATCACAAGGCGGGCATCGCGCCGATCGCCTTCCTCGACTTCGGCTTCAAGCCGAGCGTCGGCGCCTACATGTTCTGGGACGACGCCTTCGTGGACGGGCACGATCTGAGGTTCCACGGCTCCACGTGGGGCGGCGACTTTCTCGCGGGCGTCCTCACCGAGCGCTTCCGCTTTCACGCCAAGGACAGCCTGACGCTCAACTTCACGGGACTGCGGCGGCCCGACCTCCTCTACTTCGGCACCGGCGCCGCCACTCTGCAGTCGGACAAGGCCCGCTACGGCATCGACAAGCTCGAGGCGGCCGCGCTGCTCGACGTTCACCTGTGGAGGGCCAGCCGCATGCAGGCGGGGATGGCACTTCGCTCGGTCTCCTTTTACAACGGCCACTTCCAGGATGAGCCGAACATCGAACAGCAGGCCGCCGCCGGCGCGTTCGCGATTCCTCCGGGGTTCTCGAGGGGCTACACAGCCGAGACGAACCACCTGCTCCTCGCGCTCGATACGCGACTCCCCCGCCCCGCCCCCGGCTCCGGCGTGCGCATCGAGGCCGAGGGGGAGCAGGGCAACGACGTGCGCCGCAGCCCAGGCGCGGGCTGGCTCCGCTACGGCGGCACGCTCGCGGGTTACGCCGACCTGACCGATCACGGCCGCGTCGTGAGCCTGGCGGCGACGGCGATCTTCGCCGACCCGCTCGGCAGCGAGGCCGTGCCGTTCACGGAGCTCGCGTCGCTCGGCGGCTCCGGTCCTTTGCGTGGCTTCTTGCCAGGGCGGTTGCTCGGGCGGAGCGCCGCCTCGCTCGTCGCCCACTACCGATGGCCGATCTGGGCGTTCGTCGACGGATCGATCCAGGCGGGCGTCGGCAACGTGTTCGACGTGCACCTGCAGGACTTGCAACCCAAGCTGCTTCGCTTCTCGAGCGCGATCGGCATCGAGACGGTCGGCTCGCCCGACAGCTCGCTCGAGATCTTGTTCGGAATCGGCACCGAGACGTTCGACCATGGTGGTCAGGTCGACTCGGTCCGCCTCGTGCTGGGGACCAACCGTGGCTTCTGAGCGCCCCCTCCCCGTCCGCCTCCCCCGATCGGTCGCGCTCATCGTCGCGGCCGCGCTCGTCGTCGCCTGCGGCGGCGGCCTCCGGCGCTTCCCGGCGAGGGACGCGATGTGGCACGACACCGACGACAAGCCCTTCGCACCTGCGCCGAAGGAGTACGTGTCGCCCTTCGCATGGGATGGCGCCAACCAGCTGGTGTTCCGACCGATGTCGCGCTTCTTCGCGGTCGATCCGGCGGGGCGCGCGGTGAACGTCAACGCCTTCGACGAGGTGCCCGACTCGAGCTGGTTCCAGAACCGCATCGGGCGCACGCCGATGACGTCCGAGGAGATTGCTCGCGGCGCGTGCGACGACAAGGTCCTCGACGTCGACGCGAAGGACGGGACCTGGATCATCGATCAGGGCAAGCCCAACGGCTTCAACCCCGGCTTCCGCGTGAACATCCCGGGCATCGGCAAGTTCATGCTCAAGGCCGATCCCAAGCCGGAGCCCGATCGCGCGACCGGCGCGACCACTGTGGCCGCGCGCCTGTACCACGCCGCGGGGTACTACGCGCCGTGCGACTCGGTCGTCTACTTCCGGCCGAGCATCCTGAAGCTGAACCCCGGCCTCACGGTGACCGACAACTCCGGCGTCTCCAAGCCGTTCGACGAGCCGGCGCTCGCGAAGCTGCTCGAGTCGGCCTCGCACCGTGACGGGCTCGTGCGGATGGTCGCGTCCAAGTGGCTGCCAGGCAAACCCCTCGGCCCGTACCGCTACGACGGCACGCGCAGCGACGATCCCAACGACGTCATTCCCCACGAGGACCGCCGCGAGCTGCGCGGCGGGCGCGTGCTCGCGGCGTGGCTCAACCACTTCGACTCGCGCGAGCAGAACACGATGGACGTGTTCATGCCGGCATCGAAGGACAAGAAGGACGGCCCCGGGTACGTGCGTCACTACATCCTGGACCTCGGCGACTGCTTCGGCAGCGTGTGGAACTGGGACGAGATCTCGCGGCGGCTCGGCTTCGCGTACTACCTCGACATCCCCTACCTCGCCGAGGACTTCGTGACGTTCGGCGCCGTGGAGCGACCGTGGGAGCGCGCGCGCCGGGACGGAGGCCTCTTCAACTACTTCAGCGCGCGCGACTTCGATCCCGAATACTGGCGCGGCGGCTACCCGAACCCGGCGTTCGTCCGCATGACGGAGGACGACGCGGCGTGGATGGCCCGCATCCTCGCGCGATTCTCCGACGAGACGATCTCCGCGGCGGTGGCGACGGCGCAGTACGATCCGGCGAGCGCCCGCTACCTGACGGAGACCCTCGCGCTGCGCCGGGACGTCATTCTCCGCCGCTACCTCACGCGCCTGTCGCCGCTCGCCGACGTGCGCATCCATGAGGGAGAGCTGTGCGCGGTCGACCTGGCCCGGAGCGCGCATATCGTCGCCGACGATCACCGCGCGTACGGGGCGCGCCGGTACCGCGGCGCGGACGGGGCAGCCGACGGCTCTCTGCCTGTCGTGGGCAAGCCCGACGGACGCGTGTGCGTGCGCCTCCCGCGCGTCGGGGACGGCGCCGGAGCGGACGACGATCCCGCACGCTACTCGGTCGTCGAGATCGTGACCGCCAGCGCGCCTGGCCCCCTGAGGGCGCACGTCGTGGACCTCGGCGCAGAGCGGGGCCTTCTCGTCACCGGCCTGGAGCGACCCGTCCGGCCGACCGTGTCACCATGAGGGCCCGGCATCGCTCCGCCTTCGCTGCCGCTGCGCTCATCGTCGCGGCCGCAAGCGACGCCCACGCCACCCCTGCCCCGGCGCCCAGCAGCGTGCATTGGAACGAGGACTGGCAGCGCTTCCGCTGGTGGGAGGGGGTACTCACCGCCGGCTTCTTCGTCTCCACGTACGCCTTCGAGAGCTCCCTTCACCCGCCGTCCACGGCGAACTGGTCGGGCCCCGTGCTCCTCGACGCGCCGATCCGCGGTCTTTTGCGCGGGCGCTCCCCGGGCGTGGAGAAAGGGGCCGCGCGCTACAGCGACTTTCTCCTGAAGACCGCGTTCTTCTATCCCTTCATCGACGCCGGGCTCACGCTCGCGATCCACCGCGACGCAGATGTCGCCGCCCAGATCGCGCTCATGGACGCCGAGTCCCTCGGCTTTGCCGGCGCGTTCAGCCTGTTCACCGAGCGCATCGTCGGGCGCGAGCGCCCCTACGTGCGTGACTGCGGCGGCGAAGGCACCAGGGTCGGAAACAACCCGTGTGGTGGCGACGGCGACCGCATCAGCTTCTTCAGCGGCCACGCCTCCGCCGCGTTCACGTCCGCGGGCCTGACGTGCATCCACCACCAACACCTGCCGCTCTGGGGCGGCGGCGCGCCGGACACCTGGGCGTGCGTCTGGGCCCTGTCGCTCGCGAGTACCACGGGACTTCTCCGCATCGTCTCCGACAAGCACTACGCCTCCGACGTCTTCACCGGCGCCGCGGTCGGCCTATTCTCCGGCTACGTGGTACCCGCGCTCCTTCACTACGGGTTCGGGCGCGCGCCCCCGGGACGCTCCGCGGTCTCTCCGGTTGGCGTGATCCGACCCGCCCTCCTCCCGGTCCCCGCGGGCGCGGCGGCGGGCATGCACGGAGTATTCTAGTCTTCGCGCCCTCAGGGGCCGTCGACCCCGACCACGGCTGCCGGCCGTTCGAGGAGCCCGTCGATCTCCGTGGCCATGAAGAGCATCGCGGAGCGCACGACGCTGAAGTGCTCCTCCATGACGTCGAAATAGTCGTCGAGGTCGATGGCGAGGAGCGTCGACGGGAGGGCCGCCTTCGCCGCAAATCCAGCGCCGGTCGCGACCAGCGCGACCGGTCCGGCCACCACGCTCCCAGCCCGGAAACGCCCGGTGACCGCCGCCGCGGCGTCCGTCGCTTCGATCTCACCCGACGTGACGACGTAGAGCCGGTCCGCCGGCTCGGTCCCGCCGAACAGCAGCGCCCCGGCGTCCAGCGTCACGACGTCGGCCGACTCGGCCAGCGACGTGAGCGCCTGAGTGCTCGCGTGGGCGAAGAGAGAGACCTCGCGCAAAAACAGGATGCGATCGACGATCGACCGAACGACCGCCGGGCGCGCCGCGCCGGCGGGAGGGTCGAACCCGCCCATCGGCGGCGGGCGCCTGCGCAGGGCGAGCACGGCGTCCGCCATGTTGGAGACGACGGCGCTCGTCAGGTCGAAGCTGTCCTCGAGCGCGTCGAACCAGACCGACGCCTCCATGCGCAGGATGCGCGCGTCGGTCCTCGCGATCGCGGTGCGGGAGCGCGGCCGCGCGAGGGCAACGTCGAGGCCGATTAGCCCCGGGCCCGTCACGCTCCATGGGGGCGTGTCCGGTCGTGCCATCTCCACCTGACCCTCGACGACGAAGTAGATGTGCTCGGACGGCGTGCCGGCCGCGTAGACGATCTCTCCGGCGCGCGCGTTCGCGTCCTCCATGGACTCGGCCATGCGGCTCGTGACCCAGGCGCTGCGGCGCGCGCGCGGGACGAGCGTCTTCAGGAAAACCTCGCGGCTGACGCGAGCGGCTTCGGGGAGATCAGGCACCTTGCACCTCGAGCGGCCCGCTCGCATCTCCGAAGAGCCGGTCGCCGACCGCGTCGAGGAGCGGACGCGAGCGCTTCGCGCGTTCGATCTTCGTGACGAGCTCGGGGCGCCCGAGCGACGTCGCGTGGTGGGCCGCGAGCGCGGCCACAGCCTCGTCGTGGTCCTCGACGAGGGCGACGAGGGCTTCGTCGGCGTCCTTGGGGACCGCACCGATGAACGTCACGGCCTCGGCGACGCGCTGCGCAATCGGCGCGTCCTCCAGCGCGAGACGCAGGAGCGCGCGGAGCGTCTGCTGATCCCGTCGCACGAGCAGCGCGTCGAGAAACTCGCCGGCATTGGCGCGCGCGCGCTTGTCGGCGGATTGGGCCGCGGCGTGCACGTGGTGGATGTCTTCTTCCTTGTACGCGATCTTGAGGAGCCGGAACGCGCGCGCGAGCGCCTGCGCCTGCTTGTCGGCGAGGAGGCCTCCAAGCAGGCGACCGGACGAAGTGGAGGCGAGGACACGCTCACCACCGCCGGCGAGCAGCGCCGCCGCGAGCGCCAGCAAATGCAGGTATTCCTCGAGGTTCCGACGTGTCTCTCGCTCGATGCGCGCGCGGTCGACACGCACGTCCGTCCGCGTGACGAGCTGTCCGAGCCCGCGCAGCAGCTTGTAGCGCACCAGCCCGTCGGCCTCCCGGACCACGCCGTCGACGAGCAGATCGCACGCGCGCTGCGAGCCGAAGCGCGCGATCGCTTGCGGGATCTGCGCGCGGAGGCGGCGCGGCGTCGTCGGATCCGCGAGGACGCGCGCGAGCTCGTCCAGCGCGGGCTCGCCCATCGCCATCAGCGCGTCGCGGATCGCGTCGCGCCGGACGCGCCTCGCGAGGCGCTGCACGCAGCGGGGGATGAAGCGCGGGTCCTTGAGCTTGGCCATCGCCTGCGCGACCTGCTCGACGACCGCCTCGTCTCCTTCCGTCTCGGTGGTCGCGAGCGCCAGGATCACACCGGCAGCGCGAGGGTCCCCGGTGTCCGAGATGGCTCGAAGGAGCCCGAGCCGGCTCTCGCGCCCGAACGTGCCGGGGGCGCGCAAGATCACGTAAATGAGCGGGTGGTCGAGCAGCTCGCCCTCGGGATCCTGCAGCGCGAGATGGAACGCCGCGTACGCCTGCACGCGCGAGCTCTTGTCCTCCGCCGCCTTCTCGAGCGAATCGATCCGTCCGTGCTTCGCGAGCGCACGGATGGCGGCGATGCGCACGGACTCGTCGGCGTGATCGAGGAGGCGCTCGGCGAGCGGGATCCAGTCCTCACGTTTGCCGTCCGCGAAGATTCCGAGCGCGTGCTCGAGCACCTTGGGCGCGTCGTGGTAGAGGACGAGCGCGGGGATGAGGTTGTCCCTCCGGTTCTCGGTGAGGATGTCCATCGCCGCTTTCACCTTCGCCGGGTCCGGGCTGGCGAGCGCTTCGACGAGGGCGCCCGCCGCGTCGAGGCCGAGCTCCGTCCCACCGGCGGCGCGCGGATCGAGCGCGAGCGCCCGACGGAAGAGATCGAGGTAGGTGCGTCGCAGGCTGACCGTCACGGCGAGCCACGCGACCGACAGGCCAACCACGATCCCGGCGAGAACCCGCGGCGACGCGAGCCCCTGCATCGCCAGCACCAGGAGGATGGCGGCCATCGCCGCCTGCACCACGCGGGACAGCACGCCGTCCACGAGCGTCTTGCCGCGCTCGCGCGCCTCACCGGGCAGCGGCAAGTAGAGGAGCTCGGTGGCCACACGATTGAGCGAGTGGCGCATGCCACCGTCGATCGATTTCAGCGCGAGCACGACCAAGAGCGCGCCGCTCCCCATGAGCGCGAAGATGCCGCCGCCCAGCAGGAGGAACGGCATCACGCCCACCGCCGGGATGACGCCCATTCGCCGGATGAGCCGGCTCGCCACGAAGAGCTGCACGACGAGCGACAGGACGTTCACCGCCGCGTAGTACCGCGCGAAGAACGAGCCCAGCTCCGCCGCGGGCATGGCGCGCGCGGCGCTCGACTTGAAGAGATAGTCGACGACGAGGAGCGCGGCGGTCGTCAGTGCCACGAGCGCAGCGATCCGCGTCAAGAACGGGTTCTCGCGCAGGAGCTCGCCCCAGCTCTTCGCGTCGGGCGGAGGCGCGGAGGCCTCCCTGGCGGGCGCCTCCTCGGAGGCCACGGTCGTGAGCACGATCGCGGTGGCCACGAAGAACGTCGCAGCGACCGGCAAGAGTGTCGTCACCGGGAAGACGCGGACCACCGCGGCGGCCGTCGTCGCCCCCGCGACGCCCCCGAGCACGCCGCCCGACGCGATGGGCCCGAACAGGCGACGGCCCTGCGCCACGGTGAAGAGCTTCGCGCCGAGCAGCCAGAACTGCGGCGACAGGACCGCGCCGACGAGCCCGCTGAAGACGTAGAGGGCGAGCACCACCACGCGCGTCGGCGCAAGGAAGTGGAGCAGCGTCGTGAGATACGCGGCGACGACGAGCGAGCAGATGAGCGCGTTGCGACGCCCGAAGGCGCTGGCGAATCGCGTCGCGGCCGAGCTGACGAAGAACGTCACCGCCGCCAGGACCACGTACACGATGTTGAGCTGGCTCGGCGGGAGCTTGCTCAGGAAGAGCGCGTCGCGGGCCGTCTCGAGCGTCGTGTGCCCGGCGATGATCAGGAAGAGCGTGAGGAAGGCCTGGGCGACCACCCGCCCTTCCCCTTCGCGCAGATCCAGCCAACGGCTCAGCAGCTTGGTCATGTGGGAAACGCCCAGACCCAACGTACGATGATGACCCGGGTGCGGTAGGGGCGTTTTTCATGCCACACGCGAACGCCCGAGCTGTCGTCCCCCCTGGCACTGGCGGACGCGCAAGAACGGCTTATGTTCAAGGGCATGGGTGACAGGGCGGCCGGGAACCTGGACGCGAGCGCGCAGAACGCGCAGCTGCGCTTCGGGGTGGTCATGATCGCCGCGGCGCTCGCGACGGGCGTGCTGCTGCTCGGCCTTGGCGTGCCCGCGGGTTACCGCGCGTTCCTGGCCTTGCCGCTGTTCTTCGGCACCTACGGCGTCTACGCGGCGCTCATGCGGACGTGCGGGTTCACCGCCATGCGCGGCATGAGGCTCACCGAGTCGGGGCCCTGCCCCGTACCCGACAAGGCCGAGGCCAAGTGCTTCCGCCGCCGCGGCATGCAGGTGATCGGCGGAAGCGCGACCATCGCTGCGGCCGCCACGCTCCTGCTCGTCTTCGCGCGCTAAAGATTCGCCGCTCGGGAGTGATCGCTCACACCCCGATGTTGCCCCCGTAGAGCTGACAGACACCGGCGGCGTCTCTCCCGACGTCGGGGCGACGGCTCCGACCTTACCCCGCACTCCACGGAGGTTCTTCCATGAGCACGACCCTCGATTCCCTCACGCTGCGCACCATCAAAGCGGCGGTCGCCCGCCACCT
>JANYHK010000030.1 GCA_025359105.1 Myxococcales bacterium
CTAGACGGGCTTCCTCGGTCTCGGGAGCGAGTACTCCTTGAGCCGAGTCACGAGGGTGCGACGCGAGATGCCGAGCAGCTGCGCAGCCTTCGTCTGATTTCCGGCGCACTGCTCCAGCGCGGCGATGATGCGACGGCGCTCGTCCTCGTCGTCCGCCGATCGCGCGACTCCGGACAGCGACGGCGAGGAATCAACGGCCGGAGGCGAGCTGGTCAAGTCGACGATGCTGGGCGCCGACGCGCGCATGTTCGGGAAGGTCATCGAGTCGGGGTCGAAGCCCGGTTGGGCGCCGATCGCGATCACCGGACCGCGCGCCTTGGTCTCCGGCAAGTGCTCGAGCCCGATCGTGTCGCCGGCGCAGAGCAAGACAGCGCGCTCCATCATGTTGCGGAGCTCACGGATGTTGCCGGGCCACGCGTAGCGCATCAGGAGCTCGAGCACCTGCGGCGCGAGGCGCGGCGCCGGCTGGTTCATCTGCTGACTGACCATCTCGATGAACATCTTGGCGAGAGGCTCGATCTCGTCGGTGCGCTCGCGAAGCGGCGGGAGCGTGAGCGCGATCCCATTGAGGCGAAAGAAGAGATCGCGGCGGAAGCGGCCCTGGCGGATCTCCTCTTCGAGATCCCGGTTGGTCGCCGAGATGAAGCGCACGTCGATCTGCCGAGGCTTCACCGCACCGACGCGCAGCACCTCGCGCTGCTCGAGGACGCGGAGCAGCTTGGCCTGCAACGACATCGGCATCTCGCCGATCTCGTCGAGGAAGACCGAGCCCCCGTGCGCCGCCTCGAGGAGGCCTGGCTTGGCCTGCGCGGCGCCGGTGAAGGCCCCCTTCTCGTGCCCGAAGAGCTCGCTCTCCAGCAGCGTCTCGCTCACCGCCGCGCAGTTGAGCGTCACGCACGCCTGCTTCGCGCGTGGCGACCGCTGGTGGATCGTACGGGCGAGGACCTCCTTGCCCACGCCCGTCTCGCCGAGGATGAGGACGTTGATGGTGCCCGCAGCGACACGCTCGATGATCGGCTCGAGGCGCTTCATCGCGCCGCGATCGATCGTCGCGTCGAGCGGCGGCTGGTCGGCGGACTCGCGCAGGTGCCCCTCGGCGTGGCCGTCGAGCTCCTCGAGCGTGAGGCCGTTCTTAGGGTAGCTCGCGAAGCCGATCTCGCAGGCGAAGCCCTCTTCCCTCAGCGCGGTGCCGAGCTGCTCGGCCATCCGCACGCCGACCGCCGGCTCGGTGTTCGGGAGGAGAGCTTCGTAGCGACCGGGCCCCACGGTGGCGATCACGTCGGTCGACCGAAGCCCCTCGCGGAGCACGCGATCGAGGCTGTGCGCGCGCGCCACGTCGTCGACGATCTTGGTCTTGGTCGACGAGCTGACGTCGTGGAGGACCGAGGCCTCCATCCGGATTTGCACGATGCCGAACGTCGCCCGGTCGCGAGACGCGCGCTCGCGGACCTGGTCGACCATCGACGCGAACGCGTCCTTGCTCCAGACGCGAACGGGCGGGTTGTTCTTGGGCGCCGCCTGAAGGACGAGGACCGACGCGCCGACGGTCACCATGTCGCCGACAGCGAGGTCGACGGTCTCTCTCGACGCGAGCTTGCGCCCCGCGACGACGGTGCCATTCGTGGAGCCCTGATCGACCAGGGCGAACGCAGGCCCCACCCGGAGAACGGCGTGCAGCCGGCTCACCTTCGCGTCGTTGAGGCGAATGGCGCACTCCTCACCGCGACCGATGGTGAGCTCGCCGCCCTCTGGCAGCGCGATCGTGTAGACCCCGGCCTTGCTCATGACGAGGAGCGACACTCCAGCCACGCCGTCGCGCACGGGCGGGTCGGTCACGCGTCGCGGATCGTTGGGGGGATTGTCGGGGACCACTCGGATCCAGGACGGTACTTGAACGCGATCGGGCAGCGCAAGAGAGTCACTCGCCCCTCCCGGCGCGCCAGAGGTAGACGGCCCCGAGGACCAGGAATACCCCTCCGGCGGCGCGGTGGAGCCAGACCGGCGAAACCCAGCGGGTCACGAGGGCGCCGCCAAGGACGGCAAGCGCGGAGGTCGTCACCAGGGCGAGCGCGGAGCCCGCGAAGACCGACCATCGGGAGTCCGCTCCGCCCCCGGCGGCCAGGGAGAGCGTCGCGAGCTGGGTCTTGTCGCCCAGCTCGGCCACGAACACGGCAACGAACGTGGAGAAGAGGAGCTTCCAATCCATGACCACCTCGTAGCAAAACCCGCGCCGGCACGCAGATCCTGCAGCGCCCGCGCAAAACGGACTGGCCTTATTGACGCCACACCGTCGTCTGGAGCTCCGCGTGCGAGGCGAGCAAGGCGGCGTACTGGCGCTGCACGATCGTGCGAACGCGCAGCGGCATCACGAAGAGTGGGACCTCGCGGAGCGCCGACTCGTATGCCTTGCGGGAGATCGTCTCGCCGCGATCGCACTGCTCGAGGAGCATCCTATCGCTGAGTCCGCTTCGGTCGTGCTCGGCGACCCAACCCGGGGGGCGGCTTCGGCGTGATGGCGGTTGCTCCGGCGCTCCGAGGTCTGCGCGCAGAAGACCGAGCTCGGCGGCGAAGCGCCTGCGCTCTGCCGCGCGCGTGCCGAGGAAGGTCCGGAGGACCGGGTCGGACACTTGACGCGCCGCGACTTCGTAGCCTGCCTCCGCCTCACAGCACGCGGCGAGCAGGCACGAGAGCGTCGCGCCAAGTTGCTCTTCGGTTACGTTCCCCGCGCTCTCGGCTGACATCATCCTCTCCGTCGTCCCAGACGACGCTGCAGCGCACGTGCCACGCGCGCGCGCGAGGGATCGCCCGGGCGACGCGCGCGCAGCGGTTGCGCCGGCACGCCAGCCCTGCGTCAGGCTACGAGGCCCCGGGGCCAGGTCGACACGCGCGCGCGCACGCGCGACAGCTCGGCTTCGAGACCTGCGCGCGTATCGATGACGAGGTGCTCGGAGTCGAGCAGCTCGGTCACCGGCTCGAAGCGCTTCACGAAATCGTCGAGCACGTCGAGGCGGCCGTCGGAGACGCTCTGCCCCTTCGCGCGCAGGGCCAGCCGTGCGCGCACGACGTCCATCGGCACCTGGCACTCGAGGAAGCAGAACGGCGCGCCCATCTCGCGCGCGAGCGCTCGGGCGGCGGCACGGAAGCGCATAGAGCGGAACGACGCATCGAGAATCACCGGACGGCCCGATGCGAGCGCCACCCGCGCGCGACGGAGCACCTCGGTGTAGACGAGCTCGGTGAACGCCGGATCGTACGCGCCGGACCACGCGCCGTCGCGAACCGCCTCGGTCGCACGCACACCGATCATGTCCTTGCGCGTTCGATCGGCGTCCACCACGGGCGCGCTCATCTCGTAGGCGAGGGCGTCGGCGAGCGTGCTCTTGCCCGCCGCGATGATGCCGCCCACGCACACCACCTGCGGCGTCAGGAGCGCGCGGCGCTCGGCGGAGAGGGCCAAGAGAAAGTACCCGCGCGCCTGGGCGGCGGCGGCCTGCCGGGTCGACGTCGGAAGGGCGTGGTCGCTCGCGCAGAAGTGCGCGATCTTTCCGCGCACGAAGGCGCGGTAGCCCTCGTAGAAGTCGACGAGCTCGTAGAGATCGTAGTCGTTCGCGGCTCGCGCGTACTGCGCTAGCAGGCGCTCGGCGAGATCGACGGAGCCAAAGTGCGCCAGATCCATGGAGAGGAACGCGATGTCGGAGCAGACGTCGCCGAAGCGGAAGCGCTCGTTGAACTCGATGCAGTCGATGACTTTCGGCGGGCCGTCGTCCTCGAAATAGACGTGCTCGAGGCGCAGATCTCCGTGTCCGTCGCGCACCCGACCTGACGCGGCGCGGCGCTCGAAGACGCTGCGGCGCGTGGTGAGGATCTCGCGCGGGATGCGGCGGAGCTCGGCGGCCTCGGCCGGCGAGACGTAGCGCTCGAGCGCCGCGCCGACCTGGGCGAAGTTCTCCTCCACGCTCGCAGCGATCGCGTCGGGCGAGCCATACGCCGCGGCCTTGGCGTCCGTCCCGCACGAGGCGTGGAACGCGGCGAGGTGCTCGGCGAGCCGATCGATCTCGGCGAGCCCGAGCGCTCGCGACAACAGCATGCGATCCGCCCGCCGCTCGTCGGTGAGTCGCACCATGTGCACGGCCCAGTCGACCGGCTCACAGTCGGCTCGCTCGGCTGCCTTGCCTTCTTTGCCTTCTTTGCCTTCTTTGCCTTCGCCGAAGACGTGGCGCCCGTCTGGTCGCCGACGCACCGGCACGAGCCCGCGGTACACGCCCGGGGCGAGCCGGGCGTTGAGGCGCAGCTCGGCCTCACACGCGCCGAGGCGAGCCTCGAGCGTGCGAAAATCGAGGAACCCGAAATCGACCGGCCTTTTCACCTTGAACGCAGAGTCCGCGGTCAGAAACACCCACGAGATGTGCGTTTCGACGACCGAAACCAGGGCGTTGGGAGGCTCCGGATAGGCGTCGGGGCACGCGAGATCGTCGCGGATGGAGGGCATACCGAAGTCCAATGCATTCGTCGTACCGAACCTGGCACGGCGCGTGTACGTGGATGGGCGTGTCCATCGACGGCTTCTCCGAGCTCGACAAGCAGGCGTTCGAGGCGTTCTCCCCCCACGCCGCCGATCGTTTCTACGATCGCGTGGATCTCGTCGCGCGCGTCCTGGGCGTGGAGGTCACGGGCCTCGAGAACGTCCCGCGAGGGCGCGCCCTCTTCGTGGCGAACCACGCGTTCGGGTGGGAGGTCGCCTTCGCGATGGGGGCCATCTCGCGGGCGACGGGCCGCACCGTCTGGGCGCTCGGGGAGCACGCGTGGTGGCGCTTTCCCTTCCTCCGCACGCTCGCGGCGCGTGTCGGCACCGTCGACGGGACCTCTCAAAACTGCGACCGGCTGCTGCAGGCGGACGAGCTCGTCCTCGTCCTCCCCGGCGGGCTCCGCGAAGCGGTGAAGCCCAAAGAGCTGCGCTACCGGCTCCTCTGGGGAAAGCGCTACGGCTTCGTGCGCGCCGCGATTCGCAACGGGGCGCCGCTCGTACCGCTCGCGGCGATCGGCGGCGACGACATGTGGGACTTCGTCGGGGACGCCTACGCGCGCGGCCGCCGCTGGCTAAAGATGGACGTGCCTATCCCGCTGCCCAGGCGCATCCTCCCGATCCCGCACCGCGTCCACCTCAAGTACGTCGTCGGTGAGCCGGTCGTCCCTGCCGCGGCACCCGACCAGGAGAGCGATCCCGCCGTTCTACGTACGACGCGGCTACAGATCGAGGGCGCGCTGCACGAGCTCATCGACACCGAGCTCGCCGCGCGCGCCGGAATCAGCCTCTGAAGTCGGCGCGCTCAGCCGAGCGTGCTGCGGGAGCCGGGCGAAGGGTCGGGAGCGCCGTTCTTCTTCGCCGGCGCAATGCCATACTCGTGCAGGCGGTACTGTACCTTGCGAATGCTGATGCCGAGCATCTGCGCGGCGCGCGACGTGCTCCCGCCGGCGGCCTCGAGCGTCGAGAGGATCGCGTGGCGCTCGATCTCCTCCAGCGTCGAGCCAGGGATGCGCACCGTGCCGCTGCTCTGTGGCGCGAGGGCCGTCGGGAAGTGCTTTGCGCTGATCTTGCTCGCATCGCACAGCACACACGCCCGCTCGACGACGTTCTCCAGCTCGCGCACGTTGCCGGGCCAGCGGTGCGACTGGATGCGTTCAATCGCCGACGCGTCGAAGCCGGTAATCGTCTTGCCGTTCTCTTTTGCGTACTTCGCGAGAAAATGGCGCGCGAGGGGGAGGACGTCGCCGGGGCGCGCGCGGAGCGGCGGCATGTCGACGTTCACGACGTTGAGCCGGTAGAAGAGGTCCTCGCGGAAACGCCCGCACGCGACCTCGGCGCGCAGATCGCGGTTGGTGGCGGCGATGACGCGCACGTCCACCTTGAGCGTCTCGGTGCCGCCGACGCGTTCGAACGCGCGCTCCTGGAGGAAACGGAGGAGCTTGACCTGCGTGGCGGGCGTGATGTCGCCGATCTCGTCGAGGAACAGCGTGCCGCCGTCGGCGACCTTGAAGTGTCCTTCGCGGCGGGACGCGGCGCCGGTGAAGGCCCCCTTCTCGTGTCCGAACAGCTCGCTCTCGAGGAGCGACTCGGCGAGCGCGGCGCAGTGGAGCTTCACGAAGGGTCGCCGCGCACGCGGGCTGTTGTCGTGGATGGCGGCGGCAGCGAGCTCCTTACCCGTGCCGCTCTCGCCGGTGATGAGCACGGTGGCCCGGCTCGGCGCGACCTGCTCGATCGCCTTGAAGACAAGCTGCATCGCCGGGCTGGAGCCGACGAGGCTGCCGAGGCTCATGCGATCGCGGAGGCGCTCGCGCAGTTCGGCCGCTTCGCGACGGAGCCGCCGTCGCTCGAGCGCGCGGTCGAGGATGACGATGACCTCCGCGATCTGGAGCGGCTTGGTCAGGTAGTCCTCGGCCCCCTCTTGCATCGCCTGAACGGCGATCTCGACGCCGCTGAACGCGGTCATCAGGACGACGATGAGCTCCGGGTACTCGTCGCGCACGCGACGGAGCAGCTCGATGCCGTCCATGTTGGGCATCCGGACGTCGGTGAGGAGCAGGTCCGGCGCCGTCTCGGCGACCTTGGCGAGGGCCTCGACGCCGTCGGCAGCGACCTCGACGTCGAACCCCTCCAGGCGAAGCACGCTGGCGAGCCCGTTTCGCCCGGTCGCCTCGTCGTCGACGACGAGCACGCGCCCGCGCGTTGCGCGGACGGTATTTCGGGCGGAATCCGACTCGATGTCGAGGCAGGTGGCGGCGGCCATGCCGCTTGGCACAGCATCGACCGTGCCCAGCTCGCGCCCCGGGCAACCACGGCGGAAGAGGTGAGTTCGTGGTCGAGCGACGCAAGGCGTGCGCCGCTGCGCAGCCTTTGCACCGAACGGAGGGTCAGGTCCCGCGCAACCGTTTGACGGCGGCGGTCACGTCGTTTCCCTGCACGCTGGCGCCGGAGCCTTTCAGATGCTTCATCGCGACGCCGGTGGCCTGCCCGTCGCTCTTCGCCGCGCGCACGGCCTCTGCGACCGGCGCGAGCAGCTCCACGATCTGCTCGGGACCGAGCGTCGCCGGCAACACGGCGAGGAGCAGCGCGTTCTCGCGCTCGAGGCTCGCGCGCTGCTCCGGCGCGGTGTGCGTGAGCGTCTCTTCGTTCGACTTCACGAGCTTGCGTACGATCGCGATCGCCTCGTCGTTCGAGACAGCCTTGTTCGTGCGCGCCTCCGCCGTCTGGATCTCGCCGAGCGCGAGCCGCAGGATCGACGAAGCCGCGGCGTCCTTCGCCTTCATGGCCTCGGCCGCGCGGGCCTTCAGGGTGTCCACCACGTTCTTCTCGGACGTCATGCCAGGCTTCTATAGCAACCGTCCTCTGGATGGAACGGCGCGCGTCGGAACCAACCGCGGAGCGCGCCGGCACAGGGGGTGCTATGCCCGTGGCCGTGAGCAGCCGACTTGCCCCCATCGCGCTCGTCGCCGCCATCGTCGGCGCCGGAATTTTCGCAGTCTTTCGCTCCGATCCGAGGGCCGCAGCCGACAGGGCGCCAACGTCGCCTCCCGCCGTGGCGGCGCCGGGACGCGAGGCGCCTGCGGGGGTCGACCCTCGCGCGACGCTCCCTGCGAATCACCCCAGTCTCGACAGCCCCCCTCCGCGCGCGACGGTCGCGCCGACACCCGACGACACGCCGAACCTGGTGTGGACGGCGCCCGCCGCCTGGGCGGTCGCGCCGAACCCGAGCACGATGCGTCTCGCGACGTACAAGGTGCCCGGCCCGGGCGGCGAAGCAGAGCTCTCCGTCGCGCGCGCAGGCGGCTCCGCAGACGCGAACATCGAACGGTGGCTCGGCCAGTTCGATCAGGCCGGCAAGGACACGCGCACGGAGAACACCGTCCGCGGCATGAAGGTCACGATCGTGGAGGTCTCCGGCACTTACCTCGGCGGGATGACCGGTGCGCAGGGGAACCATCCGGGGTGGTCGCTTCTCGCGGCGATCGTCCAGGGCAAGGGCGATCCCTACTTCTTCAAGATGACCGGCCCGACCACGACGGTCCGCGCGGCGCGGCCCGCGTTCGACGGCATGGTGGACGCCCTCACTCCGAAGTGACCTCCGGCTTCTGCGCGAGCGCGAGGCGCGTGCGACGAAGATCGGCGATCACGACGAACGCGAAGATGGCGAGCGAGAGCGTCCCCAGCACCTGCCCGATGGACATCGCGAGGATCACCTGAAGAGGGCGCGGATCGGCCACCGACCAGACCATGAGCGCGATGGCGGCGAGCCCGAGCACGCACGACAGCGCGATGAGGCGGGGAAACGCGCGAGCGGGAAGACGGGCGATGCTCATCGGTCGGCTCCTGCGTCGAGGCGATCGCGCCGCTCGGCGTCCGCTTTCTGGACGACGTCGGCGGGCTTGGTGAACGGGTGCGCGAACCCGTGACAGCCGCCGCTCGCGCAGCTGATCTTCCCGCTGCGGACCTCCTCGAGCGCGGCCTTGTGATCGGGCTGGCGATTCCAGATCTCGAGGTGGGTCGAGTGGCAGTGCATGCAGTTGGCGTTCGGGTAGGGCTCGTAGAGGTGAATCGTCTTCACGGCTTGCTCGACGGGCACGTTGCGGTACTCCGTCAGGTAAGCCCACACGTGGTGCATGCCGCCGATCTTCGTCGTGATCGTTCCGTACATGCCGTAGTCGGCGTGGCACATGTAACAGTTCTCTTCGCCGAAGAGCTTGTTTCGCCCATGACGTGACGCGAGCGACAGGCTCTTCGGATCGTTCGAGTCCGACGCGTGCGGAACCATGACGTGGCAGGAGCCGCAGAAGGGGCGCTGCTTGGTGGCCTCGTAGCCCTGGATGTTGCCGGCCGTTGCGAGGCCGATCGGGAGCACGCCTAGGCCGAAGAGCAGCCAGACGCGCGACACGGCGGTGAGCGCCGGCCTCCGGACGAGGTACACGACGAGGATGCTGGCGGATGCAGCGGCGCAGAAATACGCGACGAGATCGAGCGGGGCGGCGTGGTTCACGAAGGACCCTCCGAGCGCGCCCGGTATTTGCACCAGGCGTCCCTGGACATGTGCAAGACGGCGGCCATGCGGCGGCGGTACTGGGTATCGCCGCTGCTCGCGTTCTGTGGGACCCTCGGTCTGACACGCAACGTTTGCGCTGACCCGCTGCGATTGCGCGCGGACGCCGTCGCCGAGGCCCAGGCGCCGGCGGGCCTCGTCATCCTCGAAGGCCGGGACAAGATCCGCCCGTGGCTCTACGCCGAAGGGCTCGTCTGGACCGGGGCGCAGAACACACCCAACGCCGATCCGGCCGCCGACGTGATGGTCCTCGCGGTTCGCCTCCGCGAGCCGCACGGGCTGGGCGAGGTGCGGGCCGGGCGGTTCGTCGTCGCGACGGGCGCGGTTCGGCCCGTGCAAATCGACGGGGGACACGCCCTGGCGCGCGCGCCGTGGCAGTCGACGACGCTCGAAGCGTTCGCTGGCGCACCCGTCGTGCCTCGCTTCGGCACGACGGGCTATGACTGGCTTGGCGGAGGGCGCATCGGACAGACGCTGTACTCACGCGCGACGATCGGCGCATCGTACGTTCAGCGCCGCTCGCACAAGGACATCGCAGACGACGAGGTGGGCGCCGACTTCGCCGCCATCCCGGTTCGCTGGCTCGACCTCGCAGCGCGCGGCGCCTTCGACCTCACCTCCCCCGGCATCGCCGACGCGCTCGCCTCCGCCGCCGTGCGGATGTCCCCGCTGCGCGTCGAGCTCTTCGCGGCGCATCGCTCCCCCTCGCGACTCCTGCCGGCGACGTCGCTCTTCTCGGTGCTCGGCGATTTTCCCTCGCAGTCGATCGGCTCCACGATCCGCTGGGAGGCCGCGCCGCGGCTCGACGTACTGGCGAGCGGCGCCGGCCAGCACGTGGGCGGAGAGTTCGGCGGCAACGGCTTCTTGCGCGCGCTCCTTCGCACGAGCGACCGCGGCGACGGCAACCTCGGCTTCGAGGGTCGGCGCCAGGACGTGTCGAGCGCGAAGTGGACTGGCCTGCGCGGGCTGGCGACGCTCCCTCTCGGCCGAGGCTTTCGCTACGCTACGGAGGTCGAGCTCGCCTTTCCCGACGCGCCGCGCGGCCGGGGGATCGCTTGGCCGTGGGGGCTCGCGGCGCTGTCGTGGCGTTCGTCCAGCGGATGGGAAGCGGCGGGCGCCGTCGAAGCGTCGGCCACACCGGAGCACCGCTACCAGATGAACGCGCTGCTCCGCGTCTCGAAGAGCCTGGAGATCCGGTGAATCAGCGCCTCACCCTCCTCATGATCCTGTCCGTCGCCCTCGCCGCGTGCGCGGGCGTGCTCGGCCTCAAAGGGACGCAGAACCCGTCTCACCCGTTCGAGCACCGCGCGCACGTGCTGAAGGGTGTAAACTGCAAGGAATGCCACGCCGGCGTGAACGCCGCCGGCGAGCTCGACGACGTTCACTTCCCGACGCCCAAGGATTGCGTCCGCTGCCACGAGAAGCCGCACGACACGCGCGACTGCCGAACGTGCCACACCGAGCCGTACGTCCGCGCGAGCGCCGACCTCGCGCGCAAGCACCTCAAGTTCACGCACGCGCAGCATATGGCGGAGGTGAAGGGAGACTGCGTGCGGTGCCACCTCGGCGTCGCCGAGCCCAATCCGACCGCGCTGCGCCCGGCGATGGCGACGTGCTTCGGCTGCCACACGCATCAAGACCAGTGGGCCGTGCGCGACTGCGACGGCTGCCACGTCGATCTCGAGGCGGAGCACGTGAAGCCCTCCAGCCACGTGGTGCACGAGGGGGACTTCGTGCGCGAGCACGGCGTGCGCGCGGCCAGTGCCCGCGACCTCTGCTCGTCGTGCCACTCCGAGAGGTATTGCGCGTCCTGCCACGGCGTCGGCACAGTCCCCCTCCTCCCCGCGCGTCGCGCGTTCGACGAGCCGCAGCTCTCCGGCCTCCACAGCGCCGGCTTTCGGTCGCGCCATTCCGAGGAGGCGCGCGCGCAGCCGGGCGTCTGCACCAGCTGCCACAGCGAGAATTCGTGCAAGGACTGCCACACCCGCGCGAACGTCGCGGCCGGCGGCAAGGCGCAGAACCCACACCCGCCGGACTGGCTCGCGGCCGGGCGCGGCGGCGGACAGCACGGCGTGCAGGCGCGGATCGATCCGGCGTCGTGCGCCGGGTGCCACGGCGGCGCCGGTGAGCAGCTCTGCGTCGGCTGCCACAAGGTCGGTGGCTCCGGGGGCAACCCGCACGGCAGCAACTTCCGCAGCACGAAGAACAAGACGCGCGACGTGCCGTGCAAGCTTTGCCACGCGGGGGGCCTGTGACTCGGCGCCGCCTTCTCGTCCTCCTCTTCCTCGTGGGGACCGTGGTGGCCGCGGTCGCGATCTGGGGCTTCGTACGGCGCCTGTCGACCCACGCGCCAGGCGTGCCCGCCGGAATGGTGCCGGCGTCGTGGGCCGAGTTCCGCAAGAGCCCCGGGCATCTCGCCCACGTCGGCAAAGACGACATCGCGTGCAGGGACTGCCACGACGTCGACAAGGACGGCTTCAAGAACGCCGCCGCCGCGACGTGCACCAAGTCGTGCCACGCGAAAGAGAAGGACCACGGGCACCTCGGGAGCGGCGCCGCCAGGACCGACTGCCTGTCGTGCCACGTGTTCGCGCCCAACGTCGCGCCGCGCCCGTGCATCTCGTGCCACGACAAGGCGACCGTCGGCGAGAAGGGTACGCACGCCGCCATCGCCGCGCACAAGACGGTCGACTGCAACAACTGCCACAAGATGCACGACGCAAAGCCGCTCGCGTCCAAGGCGTGCGCGTCGTGCCACGAGGAGCGCGCGGCCTTGCACGCCGGGCACGAGGGGAGCCGCGGCTGTGAGGACTGCCACACCGGCCACCGGGCGGCGAAGGACGCGAAGACGGGCTGCGCCTCCTGCCACGCGAAGCCGGCGGGGCCGAGGCCCGCGGGACACACGTCGTGCCTCGACTGCCACGCGGCGCACGAGTTCGCGGCGTCGGGCGGCGTGTGCGTGTCGTGCCACGGTGCGAAGACGACGCTCGCGGCCGCGAACGTCGCCAAGCACGCCGTCTGCACGAGCTGCCACGCCCCGCACGATCCGGGTGGGGCAGCGCGCTCGTGCGCGGGCTGCCACGCGAGCATCCACCCGTCGCACGGCAAGCTCGCGACGGCCGCCGCCTGCGTCTCGTGCCACGCGCCGCACGGCGCGAACCCGAACCTCGTCGCCACGGCGTGCGTCGCGTGCCACGCCGCCGTCGCCAAGCGCGAGGACGGCGCGCACGCAGGGGGCACCGCCTGCCGCGCGTGCCACACGCCTCACCAGTTCTCGGTCGTCGCCGCGGCGAAGGGCGCGCCCGCGAAGCTCTGCGCGACGTGCCACACGCGCCAGGTCACGCTCACGGCCGCGAGCGTCGGCCACAAGGACTGCGCGGCCTGCCACGGCGGCGTCGCGCACGCGCCTGCCAAGGGCGCCGCGTGCGCGAGCTGCCACGCGAAGGAGGGCGCGACCGCGCCGGCCGGTCACAAAAAGTGCGCCGCCTGCCACGACGCTCACGCCGGCGGCTCGCCCCCGCCCGCGAAGTGCGTGAGCTGCCACGCGCACGAGGCCGCCAGCAAGCACGCCAAGGTCGCGGGCGGCTGCGCGACGTGCCACCGGCCTCATGGCCCCGGCGGCGTCGCCTCGCCGCCCGCGTGCGCGACGTGCCACGACCGCCCGAAGCTGCCTGGCCTTCACCAGGTCGCGACGCATGCAGACTGCAACAGGTGCCACGCGGCCCACGAACCCTCGCGGTCCGATCGCGCGAGCTGCACCACCGGATGCCACACGAACAAGAAGGACCACCAACCGGCTGCGCAGATCTGCACCGGCTGCCACGTCTTCCGGAAGTAGCCGGCTGACATTTTCTGCTAGGTTGCGCGCCGTGAAGTCCGACCCGCGCACCATCTTCGACGCCTCGCACGTCGATTTCGACGCGCTCCTCTCCGACTTGAAGGACCTGCGCCGGGCGCTCGAGGCTTCGCTCGGCGAGGACGACGTGCGGCACCTCCGCAAGATCGAGCGGATGGGGCGCGCGGCGACGGCGGTCGGCGTCGCCACGGCGTGGGCATTTCCCAATCCCGTCTCGATGGCGGCGCTCGCGCTCGGTCGGTCGACGCGCTGGCTGCTCATGCACCACATCGGCCACCGCGGCTACGACAAGGTGCCGGGAATCCCCGCCCGCTACACGAGCAAGGTGTTCGCGCGAGGCACGCGCCGGTTCGTCGACTGGGCGGACTGGATGATGCCCGAGGCGTGGATCTACGAGCACAACGTGCTCCACCACAGCAACACCGGGGAGGAGCGCGATCCTGATCTGGTCGAGCGCAACACCGAGTGGTTGCGCCGGGCGGCCCTCCCGACGCCGCTGAAGTACGCGATCCTCGCTGGCCTCGCCGGGAGCTGGCGGTTCTCGTACTACGCGCCGGGGACGCTGCGCGAGTGGCTCGATCGCCACGAGCCGAAGGACGCGCACGGCGAGCCGCTCCGCAAGCGAAGCCACGCGAAGGAGCTTCTCCTGCAGTGCTACCTCCCCTACGGCGGGCTGCACTTCGTCCTCTTTCCCGCGCTGTTTTTGCCGCTCGGTCCCTTCGCCGCGATGAGCGCGCTCGTCAACTCGCTCGGCGCGGAGGTGCTGACGAACGCGCACACGTTCTGCGTCGTCGGCCCGAACCACACCGGCGATGATCTTTACCGCTTCGATGCGCGCCCGAGCTCGCGCGGCGAGGCGATGCTCCGTCAAGTGCTCGGCTCCGTGAACTATGCGACGGGGGGTGACGCCGTCGACTACGCGCACCTGTGGCTCAACTACCAGATCGAGCACCACATCTTCCCCGACCTGCCGATGCTCAGCTACCGCGCCGCGGCGCCGCGCGTGAGGGCGATCTGCGAGAAGCACGGAATCCCGTACGTGCAAGAGAGCGTCTGGTCGCGCATCAAGCAGCTGACCGACGTAGTCGTGGGGAAAACATCGATGAAGCGCGTCCGCAACTTCGTCGGTGCGCATCGTCGCGAGGCGCTCGCGGCGGAGTAGCCCGAACAGCGTGCCGGCGTGCACTTGGGAAGCTCGTCTGCTAGCGTCGACGTCGGACGCCTACACAGGAGCCAACTCATGAAGAATGTGAAGACGAAGAAGAAGGCGAAGAGCACCAAGGCCCCGAAGGTCAAGACCAAGATCAAGGCCGGAAAGGTCTTCGATCGTCCGGGCGGCGGCTGCTGACATCACGGCGTGAGCTGCCGCGCGCGTGACAGCCTCCTCGAGGTCCGTGGGACATCGAGGTCGGGGGCGTGCGCGGCAGCCCACGCATTTTCCCGGGCGCGATCGCCCAGCGTGAGACGCAGCGCGGCGAGCAGTCGCTCGTCCTCCCCCTGCAGCAGGGTCCACGGGACCTGCGCGATCTGGCGGAGACAGCGCTGCGCGGCAGGGAGCCGCCCGACCCACGGGCCCAGCCGCCGTCGGCTCGCACGCAGGGCCGGCTCGAGGTCGCCCGTTTCGGCGAGGTAGTCCCAGTTGTCGAGCAAGGTGGAGAGGGTCGACCACGCGTCGCCCGTCCGCAGGAGCCGCACGAGGAACACGTGCGCGGCGCGCGGATCGGTGGCCGCGAGGAAGCCCAGCATCTTCGCGCGCGCGTCGTGGCAGGCCGGCCGTCCCCGCTCCGTACGCCCGAACACCCGGACCGCGAGGTCCCCCTGCCCCCGCTGCCCCCGCTTAGACCCCTCACCCCCCGCCCACCCCGACAGGTAGACGTGCTGCTCGCGCCGTACCCTCGCCCGCGCGAGACGCGGTGAGCGCGCGCGCACGACCAGCATCGTGGTGCGCGCGGCGAGGTGCGTGACTCGGTGAATCGTCCGTGGTCCGGCGTGCACCACCTCGATCGCCCCGCGCGGCATTCGCTCGACGCGCAAGAGGCGCAGCTGCCCCGTCTGCACGTGCTTCGCCGCCGGCCGCGGCTCGTCGAAGGCGAACGTAGAGAGGAGGCTCTGGCCCTCCAGGTTGACGATGGCTGCGTCGAAGTCGTGGTCGTGGATGGTCGTCATCGACGGGCAGTACAGGTGGAGATCCACCGCGACGCGATCGGACCCGTAGAGCGGAAACACCGGCGCGTCCGCAGGCTCCTCGAAGGTCACCGTCGTCTCCGGAAGCGGCGACGGCGCGAGGAGACGGGTGAGGAGGGAGGGCAGCGCGAAGCGGGCGTGCAACCGCCGACGCAGGAGCTCCGCCCGCGCGATCTCCGTGAAGGCTACAGGGTCGAAGCGCGTGGCGGCCCACAGGCGCTCCACGTCCGCGCCGAGGCGGGTGAGGGCAGACTCGGCGATCACGGAGCCCGCGACACGAGCTTGCGCAGCCGCGTGAGGACGACGAAGGCCGCGCGCCGATAGAAGCGGCGCAGGTACGCGAGCTGGACCAGGACGAGGAACGCGATCGCGAGCGCGCGCAGCGGCTCGGCTCGGCGGTACAGGCGCTCCACGTCGAAGGCGACGTTGGGGTCCGCGGTGTGGATGTCCTTGTAGAAGATGTCGAACGCGAGGGTCACGCCGAGCTCGTTGGCGATGAGTGCGCACGCGATGCCGTAGGCGACGGCTATCCCGCGGCGCCACGCGGGGCGGAATGTCAGGAGCGACGCGCCCGCCGATACCGCGAGCAGCGCGAACCCGGATAGGTACGCCGCACGGAGGACGCCGCGCGGCGCGACCTCGAAGTGAAACGCGGCAAAGACCGTGAGCCTCACGGCCATGAGCGTCAGCACGAAGGCGGCGAGCGCGAGAAAGCCCAGGTCGCGCCCACGGCTCGTGACGAGCTCGCTCCACGCCCGCCCGATGGAGCCACGCTGCGCCCTGCCCTTCGCGACCGCCGCCGGCGCCTGACCCGCGGGAGCGGACAGGAGCTCGTCCACCGATCGCTCCGCGTCGGCCAGGCGGCGGGCGAGGATGCGCACGAGCGCGA
The DNA here is from genome assembly GCA_025359105.1 of Myxococcales bacterium. Taxonomy (GTDB): domain Bacteria; phylum Myxococcota_A; class Polyangia; order Polyangiales; family Polyangiaceae; genus JANYHK01. The sequence continues at coordinate 16,019 of JANYHK010000030.1, forward strand.
CCGCGACCTCCGGCCGGTGGGCGCGCAGCTCGTCGAACGCGGCGTCCGGGATGCGCATCGCCTCGACCTCGCCCAGCGCGGTCACCGTCGCGGAGCGCAGCTCGCCGGTGAGCGACGACATCTCGCCGACCGCCATTCCCGGTTCGAGGACGCCGAGCACCTGCCGCTCCCCCGCCCTCGGCTCGACGCTGACCTCGGCTCGCCCTTCCAGCACCACGAACACGTCCGCGCCGAACTCGAGCTCCGACACGATGCGCGCGCCTTTCGCGAACCGCTCGCGCCGGGTCGTCGCCGCGAGGCGCCGCAGCGTCTCGTCATCGAGCACCGCGAGGAACTCGACCTTCTTGAGGAGGGCGGCCGCTTCGAGGCTCATCGGCCCCCCCGCGCGCGCAACCAGGTGCGCCGCGCGAGCGCGAACCAGAAGCGGCGGAAGTAGGTGAGGTTGAACAGGACGGCGAGCGCGATACCCGCGGAGTAGAGGCTCAGCGCCTGCGCGTATTCGGGGTTCAGGTTCCAGAAGAGCGCGAACTCGTCGAAGATGAGCCCCGCGCCGAGGCCGAAGGCGAGCGCGAGCGCGCGAAGAGCCCGACGGCCGAGCGGGAACAGAGCAGCGAGGCCTGCGGTCGCGACGAGGACGAGCCCGTAGTTGAAGTGATGAACGTGCATCGGGTTCGGGTCGCTCCCCGGCACGAGGGCGAAGAGGCGCTTCTCCAGCCCGTACTTGAGAATGAGCGCCACGACCATGCGCGCTCCCGCAAGCGACAGGACGAACCCCACCATCGCCCAGAAAGGCGGCTCGGCCCCCTGCTCGACGACCGTGCGGCGGAAGAGCGCGCGCGGCGACAGGCGCGTGACGCGGGCGCCGCGGCGCTCGATCTCGAGGCGCCGCTCATCGAGAGCCGCGGCATGCTGATCGGGGGAGAGCCCCTCCGCCCAGACCTCCAGGAGCTGCCGCACCAGATCGTTGGCGAAGCGCAATTCCGTCGCGAGCTCGGTCGCGAGCGGCAGCGCCACCGCGGGGAACTCTGCCAGGATCGCGTCGAGCCCGGCGTGGTCGAGGAGCGCGACGATGGAGGGCTCGAGCGCGCTCATCGACGCCACCCGCACGTTTCCGGTGAGCAGCGCCATTTCCCCGTGCCGATCGCCCGCGACGAGCGTGGAGCGAAGGTCGCGGCCGCGCGCCTTCACCAGAAGCGACAAGCTCCCGCTCACGACGACGACCAGCCGCTGCGCAAGGACCTCCTCACCGTGCTCGAGCCGCTCGCCTTCGGCCAGCTCTTTCATGTCGAAGCGCCGGGCGATACGGGCCACCTCGTCCACGCGCAGTCCTTCGAAGAACGACAGCGATCCGAGAACTGACTCGAGCCCGCGCATCCGCGGAGCGTACCCTGCTGGTGGGGGTGGGTCACATCGCGAGCGCACCCTGGGCCTCCCCCCGAGCGTGCGAAAATGGCTATCGTCTTCCGCACCCCGTGGTCCCAGGCGCCTTCAGGGAGGTCGGTATTTCCCAATGAGATCAGCACCTGAGTGCGTCGTGCCCTTTGGTACTCGGTGGGTATTCGCCACGTTCATGAACGTGAGCGTGCTCGTCGCAGTGGCGGAAGTGGCGACCGGCTGTCCGAAGCACACCGACGCCGCCGCGTGCGACGGCTGGTCTGGGGAGCCCGATCCGCCGCTGAACCCGCCGATCGGCGCGCTGCACCCTCCTCGTGCGCTGCCCAACGCGGCGGGCGAGCCGTCGGTCGTGCGGGCGGGTGCGCCGGAGAAGCTCTTCCAGCTCGTCGGCGATCTCGATCGCGAGAGCGCTCCACCGGCAAGAACCCCGCTCCAGACCGAGACGCGCTTCGGCCTCGTGGGAACCGATCTCGGATTCCCGGTCCTCCACAAGGGCCGCATGGTCCTCTTCTTCGGGGACGCGATCCCGCGCAAGCCGTTCGATGCCGCGCGCCGGCCGCCGGACGCCGACGTGGTCGGGTACGTCGACGTCCCCTCGACGCCGATGCCGGTGCCGACACGCTCCGGCGGCATCGATCTGCGCTTCTTCCTGGACGACGATGGGCAATATCTGGCCGCGCGGCTCGACGGGCAGCTCCTCGGACGCAACCAGGTCCCGTACGCAGGGTTCAGCGACGGCGCGCGCCTCTACGGCGTCTTCTACGTCGGGGCAGAGCCGGGGCGCTCGGTCATTGGCGCGTCGCCCGACGACGGGCGCTCCTTCGCCAAGCTCGTCGATGTGCCGACGGATCGGATCGGCTTCCTCGTGCCGCAGGTGGTCCCGACGGCCGAGATCGGCGGGCTCGCCGCCCAGTGGTCGGACCCGCGGACCGTGCTCATGTGGGCGAGGCCTCGCCAGCAAGAGGGCGAGCCGCTCTTCCTCGCAGCGGCGCCGCTCGGGCGCATCGCGGACGCGTCCACATGGCGCTACTACGCGCCGACGGCGGCCGGCGACGCGTGGTCCGCGAACGTGGGCGACGCACCCGGCGTCTTCACGCGCGCCCCCGACGAGAAGTGCCGCGGGCCCTTCTCCGTGGACTTCGTCCCCGGTCTCGAGAAGTGGCTCCTCATCGAGCGATGCTTGCCGCACCACTTCGCCTTCCGCGTGGCCGACGGCCGCCTCGGTCCGTGGTCGGCGCCGCAAGTGCTCTACGATCGCGACGCCGACGGCGGCCTCTGCCACTTCATGCATCGGCTCTGCGACCCCGGCGTGAGAGATCCGAGCGCGCCGGGCGCGTGCTGCGACGCCGACTACCAGCCGGAGATCTACTGCAAGTTCGGCCCGAACGCCGGCGACGTCCGACCCTACGGGCCTGGCGTCCTCACGCCATACGGCACCTACGATCCCGCCGCGCGGACCGCCACGTTGTACTTCCTCATGTCGGTCCTCAACCCTTACTCGCCGATGGTCATGCGCGGCGCGCTCCGCGCACGGTAAGTGGTCTCACCGGCCGCGCCAGCGGTGACGGTGACGCGCGACGAACCGTCGCTTTCGTGCGCCACCCGGGAACACTCGGCTTCGCCCGCCGTCTCGCGGGGGATGTTCGAACCTCTGGGCCAGCCCGTCGGACGCGGCGCCGCGCGCTTTTTCCTGCTGGTGTATGCGAGCACGTGGCTCTTCCAGCTCCCCGCGTTGCTCGCTCGGCACGGGCTTGTCGCGGCACCGGCTACGCGTTTCATGCCGCTCGTCGTCCTCGGCTTCTTCGGCCCGCTGATCATCGCTGTGGTCCTTTCGCTGCTCGAGAAGGGCGGGCTCCGCGCGCTCTTCGGTCCGCTCGCCGCCTGGCGCGTAGGCGCGGGGTGGTACGTCGTCGCGTTGGGGCTGTCGGGCGCGATCTTCGTCGGCGGACGCGCGGAAGCTTGCTGCTCGTCGTCCTCGCGCACGTGGGCGTCTATCTCGACAACTCAGCCGACGCCTTGCCGGCGAGCTCCACGCCGCTGGTCGTGCATACCGTCGGCTTCTGCGTCGTTGCCGTCGCTCTCGTGGCGTTCGACCGATCCGCGTACTTTCGCCGACTGGACTGGGAAAACTAGCGAGCTTCGCGGAGCGGATCGGCTCGACGCGTCCTTCGGTAGGTCGCGCGGTACGCGTCGTGGCAGCGCTTGCACGCGCGGCGGCACTCCTCGAGATCGCGCGCCTTCGCCGCGTCGCGCCCGCTCCGCGCGTAAGCCTGCCAGTCCGCGTAGTCCTCGGGGCCGAGCTGGCCGATCCGTTCGAAGGCGCGCTCCATGCCCGCGAAGTCGCCGAGGTTCAGCCGCTGCGACGCGTTGGCCTTCATCCAGCCCTGGAGCGGGCAGTCCGGTAGCCCGCTGCGACCGCAGGAAGGCGAGCCGAGGCTGGCGGGCGCCGGTGCCGGTGCCGGTGCCGGTGCCGGTGCCGGTGCCGGTGCCGGTGCCGGTGCCGGTGCCGGTGCCGGTGCCGGTGCCGGGTCTTCGACCCTCGGGGCCGGCGATGGCTCGTTCGAGTCGCGCGGGCTGCAACCGAGCGCGAAAAAACAGCCCAGGGCAAGTGTACCGGTGGCGCGCGCCATCCTCACCTGGGCAGCTCCGGTTTGGCGATGAGCTCTACGGGCAGGTCGCCGGTGAGCGCGTCGAGCCACGTGACGATCGACGAGACCTCGGCCGGCGTCAGCTCTAGCCCGAGCTGGTGGCGTGCCATCATCTGCACCGCGACGTCGAGCGTCGCAGCGGACCCGTCGTGAAAGTACGGCGCGGTCTTCTCGACGTTCCGAAGCGTCGGGACCTTGAACATCATGCGATCGCCGTCGGCCTTCGTGACCTCCAGGCGCCCCTTGTCTTTTTGGTTCGGCCACGGCTCCACGACCCCGAGGCGCTCGAACATCGACGCGCCCAGGTACCGACCCGTGTGGCACACCATGCAGCCGACGTTCAGGAACGTCTTGAGCCCCTCGACCTCGGCCGAAGTCAGCGCCTGCTTGTCCCCTTCCAGAAACTTGTCCCATCGACCCGGGGTCACGAGCTTGCGTTCGAACGCGCCGATCGCGCGCCCGAGGTTGTCGTACGTGACGGGATCTCCGTCGTCGGGAAACGCCCGCTTGAATCCTTCGACGTAGCCGGGAATGGCCTTGAGCACGGCGACGACCGCGGCGGCGCTCGGCATGCCCATCTCCGCGCCGTTCAAGATCGGGCCCTTCGCCTGCTCCTCGACGTTCGGCGCGCGGCCGTCCCAAAATTGCGCGAATGCGCCACCCGCGTTGTACACCGTGGGCGAGTTGCGGCTACCGAGCTGGTTGGCGTGGCCCGTCGAGGTCGGCGCGTTGTCCACGCCGTAGGTCCGCAGGTTGTGGCAGCTGTTGCAGGAGAGGCGACCGCTCTTGGACAGGCGCGGCTCGTGGAAGAGCTGGCGACCCAGATCGGACTTTGCCTGGGCGACCGGATCGGCGTCGTTCGCCGGGACGGGGGCAAGTGGCTGGAAGCGCCGGAGGAGCCGCGGGTTGACGCCGCCACCGGGGTCCACGGGCCCGTGCGCAAGGATGGGCGCCACCGCAGAGGCGGCAACCGCGGGCGCGGAGGAGGATGAAACGGTAGGCGCGGGAGTCGCGGCGGGTGCGGCCTGACGGGTGGCCGGCGATCGATCGGCGTCTTGAGTGCAGGCGGCGACAGCCAGGGCGAAGGCGAGGACGTGGCGGATCGGCGTCGGTTCCATGCTTGCGCAGTGAGTACGGCGCAGGCCTGCATCCCTTAAGACCTAACGGCGCGAGCGTTGCGCGCCGTAGGCATGTCCAGGGCCCATCGCGGGACCCGAGAGGGCCGGCCAACGTGAACGCTCCCAAGGACGACGTCGCAGCGGCCCGCGAGGGGCCTCACGGAGCCGTGCGTCCCGCGCGGCGCGGAAAGCTCGGCGTCTTTTGCCCATCGATCCAGGGCAAGGTCTTCGGGGTCATTTTCGCGCTCACCACGGCCCTGGTCGTCGTCCTCGCAACCTACTTTCCCGCCCGGCACCTGGCATCGGTGCAGCGCGCCATGGAGAGCAAGGCGGCGATGTACGGACGGCTCCTCGCGCGCGGAGCGGAGCCCGCGGTCGCCTTCGGTGATCGCCAGACCGCGCGCGAGCTGTTCGATGCCACCGCGCAAGACGCCGATGTGCACGCGATGGCGCTCTTCGACGAGGCCGGCCACGCCTTGCACGTCTCGGGGGAACCGCTGTCGCTGGCCGCGCCGAAGGGAATCACCCGCATGGGTACCGAGGTCCTCCCCGGGCTGATTCGCGTGACCACACCGGTCGTCTCCAAGGAGGGCCCCCGCGGCGTGGTCGTCGTCGAGCTTGGAACGGAGACCATCGAGGCCGAGCGCGTCCAGATACGACGCACGGCGATCGGCGTTGGCCTGATCGCGCTGTGCGCGGGGTTCGTCGCTGCCTGGCAGTTCAGTCGCTCGCTCGCAAAGAGGCTCGCGGCCGTAACGCATGCCACGCGTGCGGTCGCCGCCGGCGACCTGGAGCAGCCGCCCCTGGGCGACGCTTCAGCAGACGAGGTCGGGCAGCTCGCGCGAGGCTTCAACGCGATGGCGGCCAACATCAAGGCGCTCGTCGCGCAGAACCTCCTGGCCGCCGCCACCGAGAAGGGACGGCTCGACGGCCTCGTCACCGCGCGCACCGCCCAGTTGGATGCGCGCAACAAGGACATGCAACTCGTCCTCGCCAACGTCGGGCAGGGGTTCTTCACGGTCACCCGAGGCGGCGCGATCTCGCACGAGCGATCGGTGGTCGCCGACAGCTTGCTGGGCGCGCTCCCGGAGGGCGCCACCTTCACCGACTGGATCGGCTCGGTCGACGCGTCCGCGGGGTCGTCGGTGCAACTCGGATGGAACGCGCTCGGCGCGGGGCTCGTGCCCATCGAGGCCGCCCTCGCTCAACTTCCGAAGACGGCGAGACGCGGACAGACCCACCTCGGCTTGGCGTACTCGCCGATCATGGCCGACGGGGAGCTCGAACGCGTCCTGGTCGTCGTCTCCGATACCACCAGCGAAGTGGCGCGCCAGCGCATCGAAGCGGAGCTTCGCCTCGCACAGAAGCTTGAGTCGGTAGGTCGCCTCGCCGCGGGTATCGCGCACGAGATCAACACGCCGATTCAGTTCGTAGGCGACAGCCTGCACTTCGTGAAGGAGGCCACCACGGATCTCGCCGGTCTCCTGGGCAGGTATCAGGAGCTGAGCCAGTCCGTCGGCGACCCGGTGGCATTCGCTGCCGGCCGCGCCGAGCTGAACGAGGCCGAAGCGGAGCTCGATCTTCCGTATGTCCTGGAGAACATGCCCAAGGCGCTCGATCGCGCGATGGAGGGTCTCGCCCGCGTGACGACGATTGTGCGTTCGATGAGAGACTTCGCCCACCCCGACGAAGGCAAGGAGATGTCCTCGGTCGACCTCAATCGGGCCATCGAGAGCACGATCACCATCGCGTGCAACGAGTACAAGTACGTCGCGGACGTCGAGACGGACTTCGGGGAGATTGGCCCGGTCACCTGTTACCTGGGCGACGTCAATCAGGCCGTCCTGAACCTCATCGTCAACGCGTCCCACGCCATCGCGGACGTCGTGAAGAACAATGGCGGGGACAGGGGGAAGATCACGGTGAAGACACGCGAGGAAGGGGACGAGGTCGTCATCACCATCCGCGACACCGGCACCGGCATCCCCAAGGACATCCGCGATCGCATCTTCGATCCCTTCTTCACGACCAAGGAGCTCGGCAAGGGGACGGGGCAAGGGCTCGCGATGGTGCGCGCCGTCATCGTCGACAAGCACGGCGGTGGCGTGGCGGTCGAAAGCGAGCTCGGCCTCGGGACGGCCTTCCACCTCCGATTGCCGATCCACGGTCGCCGAGTGCGCGCGAGCCAGGCCGCCTAGCGCGGCACGAGTGGGAGGACTGAAGACGAGGGAGGCCCGAGCCCGCAAACCCGAGGCGCAAGATGTGCCTCGGCGCGCATCGGATGCGCCGACGCAAGCGAGCATGCTCCTCGGCGCTTCTCGTTTTCCCTCGGGCGGCAAGCTCCACTGTTGCGGCCTGAGAGCTGCATTGCGCATGCGTTCATGCGCACATTGGCTGCTTTGCTATTGGTCGGCTGCTCTCTCTCCACGACGGCGTGCGGCTCCGATGGGCCTGCGGGACCGGCGGGTCAGGCGCGCCGGCCGTTGCAGGGACGGGAACGATCGTCGGCACGGTCAATGCGTCCAACGGCATCGCGATTGCCGGAGTGACGCCTGCGTGGCCCGGTGTGAAGGCGACCAACCCCAACTACGACGCGAACGATCCGATCATTTACGCGGCCACCGGCGCCTACCCGGACGGCCAGGTCAACGTCTACCTCTGCAACCTGAAAGGGTCGACGGTCCAGGGCGCCACGTACGTCAACGACGAGTACGTGCAGAAGTTCGGCGGCAACCCCTACACGTGCAGCGACGGCACGTTCTGGGACGGGGTGGACACGCCGGCGGTCCCGCTCGTCCACATCGACGTCATCTACGGCGGCCTAGGAGACAAGGACGCCAACATGGCGTCACACCCCAACATGGGCGTGTTCAAGCAGCGCTTTCAAGGCCGTCTCGCCGACATCAAGGCCGTGAGCGCGTGGTCCCCGCCGTGCGCGTTCGCCGCCGATCGCGATCCCGACAGCCTGACCTTGCCGATTCAAGTGCTCGAGTGACACCAGCTTGATCTGGCCGCCCTACTGGCCGTTCAACGATCCGGTCGCCGACCCCAACATGAGCTACCTGTCCAACTGCTTCACGTCGAAGAACGCTCCCTGAGGATCGATCCTGTCGCTCGGTACGGCGCCGCGCGCCGTACCGCACAATGGGCGACGACGTAGCCACCGTCGTCTCGACGCTCAGTGCGCGTAGTCGAAGACGCCGTCGATGTGGCTCGACTTGCCGCTCGGCGTGATGCTCACGATGCCCTGCCCGTCGCGCGCGGTCTCGCCGCCGTGGCACGTCGACCGGTCGCAGCCCGTCGACGGCGTGTGCTGCGTCGGCGGGCTGCGGTGGCAGCCCTGGCAGGAACGGGAGGCGCCCGACGTGTCCGTCCACGACGGAGGCCCCATCTCGTCACGCATGCGCGCGCCGTGGCACGCGACCGAGCAAACGCCCTCCGCGTAGCTGGGGATGACGTCACGCGCCGCAGCGCGACCGCCGAGCACGACGTCGACCTTGCCGTTCATGTGGCCGGGGGAGTGGAGGTCCTGCGGGACGGGGTGACAGGTGGCGCACGTCACCGGGACCGTCACGACGGGGCTCCTGTGCGCGCCGTGCGCGTTCGTGGCAGGCCACGGGTCGTCGGGCTTTCCGTGGCATGCGCCGCATGCGCCGCGGCCGTCTCCTAGATCGACCTTGCCGTTCAGGTGGAGCGGTCCGGCGGTCAGCGCAGAGCCGTTCGCGTTCGCTTCGCGATGGCATGTCCTGCACGCGCCGGGGTAGTGGGCGGCGGGCGGCGAAGCATGGCAGTCGTTGCACGTCAGCGGGCCTTTGGCATCGTTCCACGGGAGACGCGCGCGCGCGCCGCCTCGGTCGTGGCACGACACGGCGCACGTTCCGGTCGCGCGGTCGTAGCTCGCCTCGGGGACCACGCGCGAGGTGTCGAACACGATCTCGACAGAGCCGTTCCCGTGGAGCCCTGCGATCACCTGGCCCGCTGAATTCGGCGCCGGGTGGCACGTCGCGCACGCGAGCCCCTTGGCGGCATGAGCCGCGTGCCCGCCGGCCTTCGCCGCGTCGTCGGGGAAGAAGCAACGATCGCGCGGCGGCGACGCGACGCTTCCCGCGCCGTGGCACGTGGAGCACGCGAGCACGCCGCCGGGCTCGGTGTGGCAGCTCGTGCAAGCGGGCGCGCCGGGGGCGGGCGAGGTCACGCCTCTCGGGCGGGCCGGGGCGCCGTCGTGGCACCGGCCGCACGCGCCGTCACTGGCGCCGTCGAGCATCGGCGCCCAGCGTGCGTCGCGAAGCGTCCTCCCGTGAAAGTCGGGCGAGCGTGGGTCGCCCGTGCCGCTGCCGTGCACGATGCCAGGCGCATTCCGCGCCCCTTGCACGACCCATTGCGTGAGCTTGGCGCGCTCGGCACGGGTCACGCGACCTTCGTGCGCGCGGCTGTCCAGCGCCCGAAGCAGAGGCGCGGTGCCGTCGGAGGGGCGAACCGCGGGCGCGCCGGACTGCACGCAAGAGACGGCCTCGAGGAATGTTCGAGCGCGCCATCCCGCGGCGGGCGACACCGCCCCGTGGCACTCCACGCAGCGCACCAGGAGCGACCCTACATCCTGGTAAGTCACCGGCTCGGGCGCCGCGACACGGTCCTCCTTACACGACGCAACGGCGCCGCACGCGAGAAACGCGGCGGCGCCGTATGCGGCGAGGCGAGGGAACGAGGCGCGGAGCCTCAGGCTCACTGCGGACGGCCGAAGCCGGGAGGCGCGCTCCCCACGACCGCGACGTACGAGTCGTAGATGAGCTGCTTTGTGTACTTCGGGTTGTGGACGCCGAGGCCGCTTCCGCGGGCGACGATCAGGTAGTTGTAGAGTGCACCGGCCTGGTCGGCCGTGAGCACGCTGGGACCGCCGCCGTCTCCTCCGCCAGCGCGGGTCCTGTCGAGCTCGAAGTGACTGTCGGCGAGCGCGGCGCTCGAGAGCGCGCCGTAGGGGCCCGCCGCGTCACGCGTCAGGTAGCCGGCGCTATTGAGCGCCTTCTGGAGGAGGAAGAGCCCTGCGCGCACCGTCGACTGGCCGCCGTCGACGTCGAAGTTCGGCGCGGACGTGTGGCAGCTCGACGCGGTGCAGGTGCTGATCTGCGCGTAGAAGGAGTGGTTGGGCGTGTTTCCGTTCGTGGTGATGTCCGGCATGTGGCAGTCCACACACGTCAGCTTCGCCTCGTGCGTCGAGGTGCCGTACGTCAGCCCGGTGTAGTGGTAGCCACCGAGGCCGGTGTACACGTCGGCCTGCGGACCCTCGTGCGGACCCCAGTAGGGGCTCGTCAGGGTGTTCGACGCGGTGATGTACTGCGTCACGTCCTTCCGCGACTTGTGGCACATGATGCAGGTGTTCGCGGTGCCGCGCAGACCCGCTTGCGTCCCGGTGATCGTGCCGACGGCCGGGCTCTTCTCGAGGAAGACCTGATCCGTCTTCCCCGAGGGGGTGCGCAGCGGGAACGATCCCGGCACGAACGCGAGGCCGGTGCGGTGCGGATCGGTGGCGTCGCTCACCTCGTGGCAGGTCACGCAGGTGACGGCCGCGACCTTCGCGCTGCCCCGGTAGACCGACTCCGTGGTGGAGCCGCTCGGCGTCTTGTAGTTCAATTCGCCGTTCTTCACGTTGGCGACGGCGCCTCCGTCGACCGTGCCGACGTTGCCGGCGACGCGGTAGGAGAGGCCGTCGATGGCGTGGCAGTTTCCGCACGCCTGCGGGCCCGTCCACGTGTCGACCTCGGTCCCGCCGAGGTTCGAGACGAACGTAGCGTAGTGGGTGCTCGTCTTCCACTGCTCCACGATTCCGTTGAAGCCGTGGCACGGCGTCAAGCACGAGGAGGGCAAGCCGCCGTCGATGACGCCTGACGGACCGGGCATTCCTTGCGGTCCCGCAGATCCCGCGGGTCCGCCGCCGCCGCTTGGCCCCTGCGCGCCGGCCGTGCCCGCCGCACCGGGAGTTCCGGGGGCTCCGTCCGAGCCGGTGCACGCCCAGAGAGCGCCACCGATGAGGGCGCTGAGAATGGTGACGAATCGAAGCTTGGTCATGGGAGTGGCTCCTGCGTTCGCCGGCTCCTACTGCAGCGGGCGTGCCGACCGCGAACACGGCGGTTTTTGCGATCACGAGATTTCTGCGCAGGCGCACCTTCTGCGCGCGCCCGTCGATTTCTGCGCTGCCCTTGGGATCGCCGGCGACGCCTCCGGCTTCCGAACCGCGGGACTTGACGTCCGGCGCAGGCGCGCTAGTAACTCCGCCATGAGTTACGGATTGGCCCGCGCCGCCGGCTTGTTCTGCCTGCTTCTCGCTACCGCCTGCTCGGGCGCCCCTGCGTCCGAGCAGGCGGCCGAGACCTCGTCCGCCTCCGTCGACGGAGAGGCTCGCCTCACGTTCAACGCCGACTTCACCAGCACGGCGTCCGGCCCCTTCGTCGCCGGCCAGAAGCTCCGCGTCGCGTACGACGTCGCCCGCTCGACCAGCTGCCGCGGCGACCAGAACGGCCACCCCGGCTGGAGCGTCACCGGCTACGCCCGTATGAACGGAGGCCCGGTCGCGACGTTCGAGGCTGGCGGGTTTTCTCCGTCGGGCGGCACCCAGGCGCCCATCCTCGACCTGCCCTCGTCCGGCGATCTCGAGATCTGGTTCCAGACGACCAGCGTCTGGGGCTGCACGTCGTACGACTCGGCCTACGGCAAGAACTACCACTTCGCCGTCGGCCGCTCGACGAGGGCACCGGGATGGATCGGCAACGCGGCCGCGGTGGTCTCGCGCGCGACGTGCAACGGGGGCCCGTGCGACGCCGATCGCAGCAGCCTCGAGGGCGGCTTCACCTTCGACACCTGGGCGCGCCAGCGCGCCGCGATCACGCTCGGCACCTTCGACGTGTGGAAGCAGGGGACGACCGATCGCGACAACCCCGACCTCTGGCGCGACCTCGACGTCCAGCTCTTCACGCGCGTCGGCGACGTCGGCCCCTTCGCCGCGCGCTACGTCGGCTTCGATCACCGCGTCGGCAACGACGCGCGCTACGCCTTCTCGCTGCGCGAGCTCGACCCGGTCGGCGGCGTGAACGGCGGCGCGCTCACCGACCGCTCGCAATGCCCGACCTTCCGCCTCGCCACCGACGCCAGCGGTCAGTACGTGCAGGTCGATCTGCAGTTCTACGTGACGGTGAACGGCACCGAGCTCCGCCCCACGCAGCCCGGCTCGGGCGGCGTCTTCCACGGCACCTACCAGAACTACAAGGGCCTCTACGCCGTCTGCTTCTGAGGCGGCGGTGCAGCGACCATCTCGCGCGACCGGCGCGAGAGGGCTACGCTTACCGGCGATGAACGAGCGGTTCGAATTCGACCTGGTGCATCGGCTCGAGCCCCCCGAAGAGCGCGAGCGCGACGACGTTTGGTTCGAGCGCTTCTCGCTCGGTGACGACGAGTGGGCGCAGCTCCTCGAGGCCGTCCTCCTGCCCATCGACCCGTCGTTCACGGCCGAGAAGCTGCGGACCGGCAAGGCGAGCGAGATCTTCGTCGGCCCGCTCGAGGGGTTCGATCTCACGCCCATCGAGTGCTGGGACGTCGTCGACCGGAGCGAGGAGGTGCTCTATCAGCTGTGGCTCTTCGACCCGAGCCACGGCGTCCTCCTCGAGGCCGGCTCCACGAACGAGGTCGGCCGCGTCGACTGGAACGTCTTCCGCGCGCACGCAGAGAAGCTCGAGCTGCACAGCGAGCACGAGCTCTGCCAAGCCCTCCGCCACGGGCAGGTGAAGGTTCGCGCAAAGCACCCCCAGTCCGACCTCTGCGAGATCAGGTTCTGACGCGCGACTATTTCCTCCGGACCGTCGCAAAGAGCGACACCCCGCGCACGTTCTCGTCCACGTTGAGCGGGTGCTTGAGCGAGGGCAACGCGCGCTGTTCGCAGTCGGTCCGCTCGCAGAGCCTGCAGGTGACGCCGACAGGAACGCAGGTGTCGGCGCTCTCGAGATCGATCCCGTCGGAGTAGACCAGCGCGCGCGCGTGCTCGATGCGGCACCCGAGCCCGATCGCCATCACCGGCTGCTGCGCGTGGTAGCCGCCCGAGTCCTTCTGCACCGTCCGCGCGATGCAGAAGAAGGTGGCACCGTCGGGCATGCGCGACACCTGGATACGCACCATCCCCGGGGTGAGGAACGCCGCGAACATGTTCCACCGCGGACACGCCCCGCTGTAGCGGGCGAAGCGAATGCCCGACGCGCTGAAGCGCTTGGAGATGTTCCCCGCCACGTCGATGCGGATCATGTGGAACGGCACCCCCTCCGCCCCCGGCCGGCGCAGCGTCGTCAAGCGCTGGGCGACCTGCTCGAAGCCGACGCGGAAGCGCCGCCCGAGGACGTCGAGGTCGTACCGCTCCCCCTGCGCGGCCTTGAGGAAGCTCGCGTAGGGCATGATCACGGCCGCGGCGTAGTAGTTGGCGAGCGCGACCCGCGCCAGCGAGTGCGACTCGTGCGTCGTCAGGTACGGATCACTCGTGAGCTTCTGGAGGCGCTCGCCGAGCGTGAGCAGCCCGAGCTGGTAGGCGAGCTGGAAGGTGCGACCGCGCGTCGGGAGCGGCTCGCTCAAGACGAGGACCTTGCGCTCCGGATCGTAGCGGCGGAGCGTCCCCTTCTCGTCCCCCCAGGCGGCGATCTGCACCTTGATGCCGTGGGACTTGTCGAGGTGGCGGATGAGTCCTGGGTAGAGGTCCTCGGTGGTGAGCTTGGCGCGTGCGATGAGCTCGGCGGCGCCGTCCTCGAGCTCTGGGAAGTGGTTCATGTGGCGCTGGATGAGATCGCTCACCTCCTCGCTGGGCAGGTGTGATCGGTCGACGAGGTCCTCCCCCTCCGTCAGGCTCAACCTACTTTCTGGCCCGACCTGCCTGGTAGGATTGACTGAACGGCCGGCGATTGCCAATGTCACCTTGTTACGACGCGCCGTCCCAAAAGAGGCCCCATGTCCGTCCGTACCCCACTCGACGTCGAGGTCCGCGGTGTCCTTCGCCCTGGCGCGCGCGCCGAGGAGATCCTGACGCACGACGCGCTCGACTTCGTGGCGCGACTCGTCCGCTCGTTCGCGCCCAAGATCGAAGAACGCCTGGCGGCGCGTCGCGCGCGGGGCCAGGACTTCGCCTTCCTCGAGGAGACGGCGAGCATCCGGAGCGGCGACTGGCGCGTCGCCCCGCTGCCGAAGGACCTGGCGGACCGTCGCGTCGAGATCACCGGCCCGGTCGATCGCAAGATGATCATCAACGCGCTCAACTCGGGCGCGAACGTCTTCATGGCGGACTTCGAGGACTCGTCGACACCGACGTTCGAGAACATGATCGACGGCCAGCTCAACCTGCGCGACGCCGTCCGCGGGACAATCTCTCTCGAGGCAGGGGGCAAGAAGTACGAGCTCGGCGAGAAGCTCGCCACGCTCTTGGTCCGCCCGCGCGGCCTGCACCTCCCCGAGAAGCACGTGCTGGTGGACGGCAAACCCATCCCCGGCTCCCTGCTCGACTTCGGCCTCTACTTCTTCCACAACGCGCGGGCGCTCATGGCACGCGGCACCGGCCCGTATTTCTACCTGCCCAAGCTCGAGAGCCACCAGGAAGCGCGCATCTGGAACGAGGTCTTCCTCGCCGCACAGGAGATGCTGGGGATCGCATCCGGCACCATCAAGGCCACGGTCCTCATCGAGACGCTCCCCGCGGCGTTCGAGATGGACGAGATCCTCTTCGAGCTGCGCCAGCACTCGGCAGGCCTCAACTGCGGACGGTGGGACTACATTTTCTCGTTCATCAAGAAGCGCGCGAACGATCCGGCCGCGGTGCTCCCCGATCGCGGGCAAGTCACGATGGACCGCGGATTTCTCCGCGCGTATTCGCGCCTGCTCATCGAGACGTGCCACAAGCGCGGCGTCCACGCGATGGGCGGGATGGCCGCGCAGATCCCGATCAAGAACGATCCGGCCGCCAACGACGCCGCCCTCGCCAAGGTGCGCGCCGACAAGGAGCGCGAGGCGACCGACGGGCACGACGGCACGTGGGTCGCGCACCCCGGCCTCGTCGCGATCGCGAAGGAGATCTTCGACGCCAAGATGCCCACGCCCAACCAGATCCACGTCGCGCGACCCGCCGCGAACGTCGCCCGCGCCGATCTCCTCGCGGTCCCCGAAGGCACGCGCACCATGAACGGCCTGCGCCTGAACCTCCGCGTCGGCGTCCAGTACATCGAGGCTTGGCTGCGCGGACAGGGCTGCGTGCCCCTCTACAACCTGATGGAAGACGCGGCGACGGCGGAGATCTCGCGCGCGCAGGTGTGGCAGTGGCTGAAGCACGGCGCCACGGTCGACGGTGCACCGCTCACGCGCGAGCGCTACCGCGCCGCGTTCGACGAAGAGATGGCGCCGTTCACGGGGGGCCGCTTCGAGGACGCGCGAAAGCTCTTCGACCAGCTATGCACCGCCGAGACGTTCCCGGAGTTTCTGACACTCGCAGCCTACGAGCTCATCTGATGGTCCCGCCTCCCGCCCCCCCGCCCCCGCAGGAATGACGACCATGACCCTCGCCGCCACCCGCTCGCACGACGAGATCCACAAGAACCGTTTCCGCGGCATCGTCCGCAACTACGCGAACGCCGACGTCCAGCGGCTCCGCGGCTCGTTCCGCATCGAGCACACGCTCGCGCGGCTCGGCGCGCAGCGCCTGTGGGAGCTCCTCCACACCGAGGACTACGTCGCTGCGCTCGGCGCGCTCACCGGCAACCAGGCGGTGCAGCAGGTTCGCGGGGGCCTCAAGGCCATCTACCTCTCGGGCTGGCAGGTCGCCGCCGACGCGAACAGCGCCGGCCAGATGTACCCGGACTAGAGCCTCTACCCGGTCGACAGCGTCCCCACGGTGGTCCGCAAGATCAACGCGGCGCTCGTCCGCGCCGATCAGATCGAGCACGCCGAGGGCAAGGCAGAGCACTACTGGCTCGCGCCGATCATGGCCGACGCCGAGGCGGGCTTCGGTGGCCCGCTCAACGCGTACGAGCTGATGAAGAACATGATCGACGCGGGCGCCGCCGGCGTTCATTCGAGGACCAGCTCGCGAGAAGAAGAAGTGCGGGCACGGCGTACAGCCAGCTGCAGCAAGCGGAGTTCGCCGCCGAGGCGCACGGCTACAGCGCGACGCGGCACCAGCGCGAGGTGGGGACCGGCTACTTCGATCAGGTCGCCGAGGTGATCAGCGGCGGAGAGGCGTCGACGCTGGCGCTCGAGGGCTCGACCGAAGAAGCGCAGTTCTAGTTTTTCTGGTCGCGGTCGTGGTCGTGGTCGTGGTGGTGGTCGCGGTCGCGGTCGTGGTCGTGGTCGTGGTAATACGGCCCGCATGCTCAGGATAGATCTGACGGGAAAGCGCGCCCTCGTCGCGGGCGTCGCCGACGACGGTGGGTTCGGGTTCGCGATCGCCAAGGCCCTCGCCGAGGCGGGCGCTTCGGTGTGCGTCGGCACGTGGCCGCCCGCGCTCGGGATCTTCGAGACGCTGCTCCGCCGCGGGAAGATGGACGAGTCGCGCAAGCTGTCGTCGGGCGCGCTGCTCGAGTTCGAGCGCGTCTACCCGCTCGACGCCTCGTGGGACACGCTGGCCGACGTGCCGGAAGACGTGAAGACGAGCAAGCGCTACGCCGAGCGCGGCGACTTCACCATCGACGGTATGGTCCAGCGCATGGTCCAGGACTTCGGCGACAAGTGCGTCGACGTCGTCGTGCACTCGCTCGCGAACGGCCCCGAGGTGAAGAAGGCCCTCCTCGACACGAGCCGCGCCGGCTACCTGTCGGCGGTGGGCGTGAGCGCGTACTCGCTCACGTCGATGGTCAGCCGCCTCGGGCCGCACATGCGCCCCGGCGCGTCGGTGCTGTCCCTCACATACCTCGCCGGCGAGCGCGTGATCCCCGGCTACGGCGGGGGCATGTCGTCGGCGAAATCCGCGCTCGAAGGCGACACGCGCACGCTGGCCTTCGAAGCGGGCCGCCGGTGGGGCGTCCGTGTGAACACGATCTCGGCAGGCCCCTACGCGTCGCGTGCCGCGAGCGCCATCGGCATCATCGACGACATGGTGAACTACTGCGTCGCCAACTCGCCGTTGCCCGAGGCGCTCACGGCCGAGGAGGTGGGCCACGCCGCGGCCTTCCTCGCGAGCCCCCTCGGCTCCGGCATCACCGGCGCCACGATCCACGTCGACAAGGGTTACCACGCGATGGGCAAATCGGTCTGATCGACTCCGCGAGCTCAGGTACGCTCCCCGGCCACTCCAAGGCCACGCCGCCACGGCGCCACACTCGAAGGGGAACCGTCATGACCTCGATGCTTCGCTCCGCCCTCGTTGCCGTCTCGGCCGCCGCCGCGGTCACGGTCCTCGCCTCGCTCGCGTCGACCAGCGCCGGCGCCGCCGAACCGACGTCGTGCAAGATGGGCGATCTCGCCGACTGCACGGCCAAGTGCACCAAGAACGACGCCGACGCGTGCGCGACGCTGGGCTGGATGCACGTCGTCGCGAGGGGCGCGCCGAAGGATCCCGCAAAAGCGCTCACGTACTTGCAGAAGGCATGCACCGGCAAGTCCGGCCGCGGCTGCGTCGATCTCGCATACCTCTACGAGCACGGTATCGGCGTCCCGAAGGACGAGGCGAAGGCGGTCGCCGACTACACCGCCGCGTGCAGCGACAAGAACCTCTACGGCTGCTCGCACCTCGGCCAGATGTACGAGTTCGGCAAGGGCGTGCCGCTCGACTATGCAAAGGCGGTCGGCTTCTTCAAGCAGGCGTGCGACGGCGGCGAGCCGCGCGGCTGCACGCACCTCGGCTGGCTGACCGAGCACGGCAAGGGGGTCGCCAAGGACGAGGCGAAGGCCGCCGGCCTCTACAAGCTCGCGTGCGAAAAAAAGGAGGGCTACGCCTGCGCGAACCTCGGCAAGATGTACGAGGAGGGTCGCGGCGGCAGCGCGAAGGACGAGGCGAAGGCCATCGTCTATTACAAGGACGCGTGCGACGACCGCGTCATGCTCGCGTGCGTGCACCTCGGCTACACCTTCGAGAAGGGATTCGGCGGCGCGCCGAAGGATCCGGCGAAGGCGTTCACGCTCTACAAGGAGGCGTGCGACCACCATGAGATGATGGGATGCAACAACCTCGGCGTCCTCTACGCGAACGGCCTCGGCGTCGCGAAGGACGAGGCGAAGGCCGTGAGCCTCTACAAGCAGGGCTGCGAGCACCACAACGTGATCTCGTGCGCGAACTACGGCTGGCACCTCACCAACGGCGTGGGCGTCGGGAAGGACATGGCCAAGGGGCTCGATCTTCTCACCAAGTCGTGCGCCGCGAAGAACGCGTGGGCGTGCGAAAAGGTGAAGGCGTTGCCGAAGCCCGACGCCGGCAAGTAGCGTCCCGTCGGCGGGCCCGACGTCACCCGAACGGGGGCGGTGCGACGTTTGTCCACCGAGGGCGACTCCCCCCTCACAGTCGGGGGGAAACCTCCCCGCCCTCTCATTGGCGTCTCACGGCACGTTTCCCGCGTATTTGGAATTCTGCGGGTTCTCGGGCGTGACGCACCGCGCTACCCACCGCCCCAGACCTGGCACGACGCCTGCTCCTTATTTAGCCCGAGGCGTGAGTTCCTGCGCCTCACTTCAAATCGAAAGGCGGCTCCATGACGGTGGACGCGGTCGAGATCACGCAGCAGCGGGCGAGCTTCCAGAGCGGCATCTTCCCCAAGTTCGAAGACGGCAACCTCGACCTGGACGACGACGAGGTCCTGGTCTCGGCGATGCTGGCGGATCTGCCGAAGGCTTGGCGCGCGTTCCGAGCGCGGTTCGACCGGCTCGTGCTGCGCAGCATCACGAAGGTGACCCACCGCTTCCCGCACCTCGTGGGCGCCGACGACGTAGGCGACATCTACGCGACGTTCTACCTGTCGCTCCTCGTCAACGACAAGCACAAGCTCCGCGCGTTCGATCCCGAGCGCGGCAGCCGGTTCTCGAGCTGGATCGCGCTGCTCGCCAGCAACCGCGCGTACGACTATCTGCGCTCGCTTCGCCGCGAGCCCGAGAAGGAGGAGCTCTCCTACGCCGACGACACCGCGTGCGAGAGCCCCGATCCCTTCGAGGCCGCCGCCGACGGCGAGCGCGCCAGCATCACCGCCGAAGCGTTGGAGAGCATGAGCGAGAAGGACCGCGCGTTCGCGGCCCTCTACTTCGGCGAAGGGCTCGAGCCGCCCGAGGTCGCGAGGAAGCTCCGCATCAGCGTGAAGACGGTCTATTCGAAGAAGCACAAGATCCAGACCCGCCTCGAAGGCCTCCTCGGTCGCACCGCGGCGTAGAGCGACCCACCCGATATCGATCAGATCCCGCTACCGAGAAGCGTAACCGGGGCCGGGAGCGGCGCGCAGAGCGCGTCACTGGTGGTGATCTCGATCGCCTGCCCCGTGACCGCACCGATGGCCGTGGGCGCGAACGTCGCGGAGACGCCGAGCGCAGGGGCGCCGCCGACCACCGGCGACGTGGCGGGCGCGACCGTGAACGGCGGAGACGTGTACCCGCCGAAGCTCACGTTGGCCGTCAGGTTGCCGGCGTTGGTCAGCGAGAGCGGGAGCAGCGGCGCCTGGCCGACGACGACGTTGCCGAAGTCGAGCTGCGTGACGTCCCACGACAGGCGCGCGCCTTGCGCGGTCTCGTGGAGAGAGATGACGTGGGGCGAGTCGCCGGGTGACGACGTCGTGATCGTGATCTGCCCCGCGTAGAGATCCGCGGTCGTGAGCGACGTCGCGGGGACCAGAACGGGCGTGACGACGAGGTCGAAGAAGCCGCCGGGGGCGATCGTCCCACCGCTCGAGCCAAGGCCATAGAACGCGGCGCCGCCGGTCAACGACGCGGTGTAGGTCATCGACGCGGCGCCGGTGTTCTGGATCGTCACCGCCTGAGTGGGCGCCGACGTCCCGCACCTCACGAGCGAGAAATCGAGGTTCGTGGGCGCGACGTTCACGGTGGGCGGCGTTCCGGTGCCGCCTAGCGCAATCGGGGCGGGGAGCGGCGCGCAGAGCGGGGTGCCCGCGCCCACGGTGAACGTCGCCGCGTCGGAGTACGGCACCTGCGCCGTCGGGCGGAAGGTCGCGGTGAACGTCGTCGAGGTGCCGGGGACCACGGTGCCGGGCGCGGGCGTGACGTCGAACGCGACGCTCGCGTTGGTGAACGTCACGCTCGCCGATGCGTTGCCTGCGTTCGTCACCGAGAACTGCTGGGAAGCAGACGTCGTCGCCACGACGCCACCGAACGGAATGTCCGTGGTCACCGTCGTCAAGATCACGCCGTGGGCCGTCATGGTGAGGGTCACCGCGTGCGGGGTGTCGAACGCGATGTCGGTGGTGACGGTCAGCGTGTCGCCGTAGAGGTTGGGCGTCACCGCCGAGACCGTGGGGATGGTGATCGGCGTGATCGTGATCGTCCCGGTATCCCCCGGCTGGCCGGCGGGTTGCAGCGTCGTGTTCGTCGTCGCTACGGCGAAGCTCGTGCCCGTCGTGAGCGCCGCGCTCCACGTGAACACGTTGGTCCCGGTGTTGCGGACCGTGACACTCTGCGCCACCGCGCGGGTGCCGCAGTCGACGGCCCCGAAGCTCACGCTCGACGCGCTCAGCGAGATCGCGCCGTTGGTGCCGCGCCCGCTCGCTCCGCGCGCCTGCGGCAGCGGCGCGCAGAGCACGTCGCCGGCCGCCGCGGTGAGCGTCAGCTGCGCGTTTTGTACACCGGTCGCCGCCGGCGTGAACGTGGCCGTGTCGTTCACGACCGTCTCCGCCGCGACAGCCCCCAGCGCCGTCGTCGTGAGCCCGAACGGCGGAGCAGAGCTGATCGCGGCGGAGATCGTCGCCGCGGCGTTGCCATCATTTTGCACGGAGAACGGCGCCGACGCCCGGGTCGTGAGCGGCGTGTCACCGAACGCGAGCGGCGCGCTCGTCGCGAAGCGAATGACCGCCCCGCGCGCGGTCTGTTGAAGATCGACCTTGTGCGTCGGCTCGTTGGGAATGCCCGCGGTGACGTCGATCGTGATGGTGTCGCCGAAGCCGTTCGACGCCGTCGAGGCCGCGCCGGGCATCGCCTTGGGAGTGACCGTGATCGTCCCGGTCCCGTTGGGGGGCACCGTCGTCGTGGCCAGCGAGAGCGTGAACGGCGAGGTTGCGCCCTGGCCCAGCGTCGCCGTCCACGTGAACGCCTGGTTGCCGGAGTTCTTGACGGTCACGGTCTTGGCGGCGGCGGTCGCGCCGCAATTGACGTCACCGAAATCGAGGACCGCCGGTGCGTAGGTGAATGCGCCGCTCGTGCCGGCGCCGGTGAGCGCGATCGCGCCGACCGAGCCACCGCCGCAGACCGCGCCGGTCGCCACGAGCTTGGCGCTCGAGGCGGAGCTGCTCGTCGTAGTGGGGGCGTACTTTGCGGTGAGACCGGGCATCGCGGCTCCCGGCGCGACGGTGACGTCCGCTGGCGCGCCCACCCACGACACCTGGAACTGCGGATCCGCTGGCGCGGCAGCGTGGAGCGTCGCTGGCGCGTTGCCGGTGTTCGTGAGCGTGAGCCCCAGGATGCCGCTCGCCCCCACCGAGACGAGGCCGAAGGCCCCGGTCGACGGCTTCAGCGTGAACGCAGCACCGGACGCGGTGGCGGTGAGCGCGACGGGCACCGACGGGTGGGCGCGATCGTCGGTCGTGATCGTGAGGGTGGCCGCCGATTTCGCGGCCGCCTGGGCGTTGGCGTCGACGCGCGCGTGCACGGTCACGACGGCGGTAGCGCCGGGATCGAGCGTTCCCGCCACCGGGGCCGCCAGCCCGAACACCTGCGTGCTCCCGAGCGTGGCCTGCCAGGCGAGCGGCGCGGTGCCGCCGTTCTTGATCGAGACGGTCTGACCGGGGCCGGTCCCTCCGCAGTCGACGAGACCGAAGTCGAGCGACGCCGGCGAGACCTCCGCGGACGGCGCGCCGGCGTCTGCCAGCGTCGCATCGGTCCCGCCCGCGTCGACTGCCGGAGGCGCGGCGTCGACCCCTGGCGCGGCGTCGCCGACGTCGATCGTGACCCCGTCGTTGCCACCGCACCCGACGAACGCGGCGAACGCGGCGAACGACAAGACACGAAGAAGCGAAGCGTGACCCCGAGCGCGCTTTCCCATCGTGCCGCCCAGTATAGGCGGGATGGGCGGCGGTGCTGCTCACGAACCAAACAGAAAGCCCCGAGGCGCAACTGCACCCCGGGGCCTCCGTCGCACCTCATGGGAGGTGCCTCGCCAGGATGCGACTCAGCGCGTGACCGTGTAGGACTGCGCCTTCTTGGCCGCGGAAGAGACCACGCTGACGTAGGTGCCACCCGTCGACGAGCGGTGCTTGACCTCCGTAGGCGTGGTGTTCTGAACGCGGTTCAGCTTACCGTTCGCGCCGAGGTGGTAGAGCTTCAGATTCGCGTCGCCGCTCGCGGAGAGGACGACGTCGTAGTTCGCGCCCTTTGCGACGGTGAAGGTCGCGAGATCGCGATCGCCCGCCGTGAGCGCGCCGCAGATGCCGGTGCCGAACGTGTCCGCCGTGTTGTAGTCGTCGTTGGGCTCGTTCTCGTTCGAGCCGACGTCGCACGCGCCGCCGCCGTCGGTCCCGCCGTCGGTCCCGCCGTCGGTGCCGCCATCGGTGCCGCCGTCGGTGCCGCCGTCGTTGCCGCCGTCGGTCCCGCCATCACCGCCGCTCGCCGTGACGATGCAGGCGCCGGCCTTGTTCGACCACTCCTCCTGCACCAGGTACCCGTTCACGCGACCGCCCGGGCCGACCCAGGCGCAGATGTCGCCGATCTCGCCGTTCGAGTCGTTGTACCAGGAGAGGACGTTGATCCCGACCTCGGGATCCGTGGTTGCTTCGATCCACTCGTGCGAGCTGATCAGCGTGGTGTTGTCGAACTGGCTGTTCGGGCCGCAGCCGCCGCCGCCGCAAGCGCCGCCGAGGTCGGGCATGACGCCGTAGTAGACGTTCTGGCCGTTCGAGCGCGTGTACGTGTAGTGGTACGCGCAGAACTGGGTGCAGCTCGTCGCCTGGCCGTCGAGGTCGATGGTGACGCCCGGCGGGAAGTAGAACATGTAGAGCGTGTCGTTGTCCGCCGTCGGGACCGAGCCGGCCGCGATGAGACGCTCGAGCTCGACGCCGATCTGCTTGTTCGTGACGGTCGAGCCGGGGGTGCCGGGCTGGTTGTCGAGGAACGAGCCGGCGTACGACGCGCGACCGATCGACTGGCCATTGGCGTTGTACTCGGTGAGCCAGTCGAAGTACGGGCTGTTGCCGACCTGGCGGAAGTAGTCCGGCAGCTGGCTCTGGAACTGCACCTGCGCGTTCCAGTAGACCGCGACGACCTTGCCGTTCTGGATCAGGTTGCCGCCGCGGTACGTCAGATCACGCGCGTCGGCCGTCACCTGCGCGGCCGTCTCGGCGCGCTCCTTGGCGACCCGGGCGACCTTCGCCTTGTAGCCGGGGCGGTTCAGCGGGAGGTAGCCACGTGCGATGAGCACGTCGCTCTTCTGGATGCCCTCGGCCTGCTCGTCGGCGGAGAGCGCGTCTTCCTGCAAAGGCGCGGGGCTCGAGCAGCTGATGGTGACGGCGAGCCCGGCGACGATCGCGGACGCGATACCAATTCGAACGGCGGTAAGTTTCATCATTGCCTCGTCTGAGCGCCGCGTTTTGCGCGGCGACGGAATGACGCACGACCGACTCGCGCCCCGTCCCCAAGAACCGCGCTGGCCTGGGGGTAGGGCAATGTGTCGCCTTCCCCTCGATCAGCGTTACGGCGGCAGGTGGTACTACAGGCCTCGCGAAGAGCTACCTTGGAACCGGTGACGCGGCGCGTTTTTGTGCGCAGATGTGGTCAGGTTGAGCACGTGAGCCCTGCCGCCGGTCGGCCCGCGAGCGACAGAGCCCGCACCGCCTCTGCTATGCTCGTCGGCGGAGGACGACGCCATGTCGATGGGGGCACTCGCCGCGACCGCAATGGAGGCGGCGTCGGCGGAGGTGAAGCGGGCCAACCAGGTGTGGGACGCCTTCGCGCGCGGCGCCGGTCGTGGCTACACGATGCGCGCGGGCCACGTCGGCTGGTCGCACGCGCTGAACCCGCGGATCGACGGCGTGATCGACGACGTCAAGGTGACCCTCGAGTACGTGATCACCGATCTCCAGGGTCGGACCGTGGCGATGGCGACGCCCGCCGCGCCGCTCGTCGGCCACGTCGAGATCGTCCCGGAGGGCATTGGCTCCCGCCTCGCGAAGCTGTTCGGCGCGCAGGATCTGGTGATGGGGCACCCGGCGTTCGACAAGAAATACATCGTGAAGGCGACCCGCGAAGAGACGGCCAAGGCGCTGCTCGACCCGGAGGCATGCGAGGGACTGTTCGGGCTCGATGCGTCGCGGTTCACCTACGACGACGGGGCGCGCGGCGCCGGGGGCGGCATGGTGACCATCGAGCGGCCCAAGGTCGAGGACCGCGAGAGCGCGCTCGACACGATGATGAAGCTCGTCGCGCGCATGGCCAACGTGCGGGCCTGATCCGGCCGGACCGACTCCGCCCCTGCCCTGCGTGGAGGTGCAAAGTTCCGGCCTGAGCGAAATTTCGCGGAGGTTTCGCTCGCCGCGGTGTCTCTTGTCCGCTGCAGCGGCAAAACCACATTGCGCGGGCGCAATCACGCCTGCAGTATCCGCCACCATGATGTCGGTCGGTCGCCTTGGTGCCAGGAAAGTCGCGGGTCCCCTCGCCGTCCTCACGCTCGTGATGGGCGCGCTGCTGCTGGTCGGCGCCGGCGTCGGAGTCGGCGCGTGCGGCGGCACGAAGTCGGGAGAGGGCTTCGGCAACGGCGTCGGCAGCAGCGGAGGCCTCGACGGCGGCGGGGACGGCACGGTCGGCCAGGCGCCCCCCGGCCCGGAGTTCTCCGACGACGCGGGCGAGGGCGCGCCCCCCTGCGTGAATCTCCAGTGCAAGCGCCAGACGTGCGCCGGCGGCAAGACGACGACCATCACGGGCACCGTCTGGGACCCCGCGGGGAAAAACCCCCTCTACAACGCGATCGTCTACATCCCGAACGCGAAGCTCGATCCCATGTCGCACGGCGCCACGTGCGACAAGTGCGCCGGCTCCGCCTCGGGCTCGCCCGTCGCGACCGCGCTCAGCGATACGACGGGCGCGTTCACGCTGAAGGACGTCCCCATCGGCAACGACATCCCGCTCGTCATCCAGATCGGCAAGTGGCGACGCCAGGTCACCATCCCGACGGTGACCGCGTGCGCCGAGAACAAGCTCACCGATGCCAACATGACCCGCCTTCCCGCCAACAAGAAGGAAGGGGACATGCCGCTCATCGCCCTCACGGGCGGCTGCGATCCGGTGCACATGCTCATCCAGAAGGTCGGAATCGCCGCGACGGAGCTCACCGACGAGAACGGCGCGGGGACCGTCCACGTGTTCGCCGGCCACGGCAACCAGAACGGCGGCGTCGCCACCGCGACGGATGCGTACGCGTTCTGGGGAACGCTCAGCAAGATGATGAAGTACGACATCATCATCAACGAGTGCGAGTGCGACCACTACCCGCGCGACACCGTCGGCCCCGCCTACGCGAACATGGCGGCGTACCTGAACGCGGGCGGGCGCTCGTTCAACTCGCACTTCCACCTGAACTTCTTCGGGGGCGAAGCCGGACATAGCGATCCGGGCCTCCTCACCGTGGCCGACTGGGCGCTATGGGGCGGCGCGGGAGCCGGCAGCCCGAACAAGATCGACGTGACCTTCCCGAAGGGCAAGGCCCTCGCCGACTGGATGCAGAACCTGCAGAAGGTGAGCAAGTGGGGCCCGACGATCAAGGGGTCGCCGTACGGAGAGCTCGTGGCCGGCATGGCCGGCGACATCAAGGCAGCCAAGCCGGGCATCTCGCAGCAGTGGATCACCGGGGGCACTGCGGTCGGCTACATGTCGATCAACTTCCCGCTCGCGTCGAAGCCGGAGGACCGCTGCGGTCGCGCCGTGCTCACCGATCTGCACGTGGGCTCCGGTCAGGGCACCATGATCGAGCAGGAAGCTGCGCTCGAGTTCATGCTCTTTGATCTGTCGTCGTGCGTGCAGGACGACAACGTGCCTCCGGCGCCTCCTCCCCCGGTCCGCTGACGTCCTCCTCCAGCGTCTGCAACGACGCGGCGGTCGGGCGCGCCGCCGCTTCGGCCAGCGGGTAGCTCATCTCTACCAGGGTCCCCTCCCCCACGCGCGACCGCAGGTGGAGAACTCCGGAGGCCGCTTCGACGATGCGCCGGGTCGTCGCCAGGCCAAGGCCCGTGCCGTGCGGCTTCGTGGTGAAGAGCGGCTCGGTCGCGCGGCGGAGGGCTTCTGCGTCCATGCCGACCCCGGTGTCGGCGACCCCGATGACCAGGCGTGGGGCGCCGCTGCGCTTCACGTAGGACGAGAGGACGATCTTTCCCGTCCCGGCGACGGCGTCGCGCGCGTTGAGCAAGAGGTTGAGGAGCGCCTGCTCGAGCTGCCCGCGATCGATGAGGATCGCGACTCCGGCTGCGCCGTGCTCCTGCTCGAATGCCACGCCCTTCGAGAGCAGCGGGCGCACGTGGCGCGCGGCCGCGCGGAGGGCATCGTCGACGTCCACTTGCTCGGGGCGCGCGTTGCTCTTGCCCGCGATGGTGAGGAGCTGGCGGGCGAGCCGCTCGCCCGAGGTCACCGCGTCGAGCGCCGACGCAAGATCCTGCCGGACCGCCAGCGTCGCCCCGTCCGACGCCAGCGTGCACTCGGCGCGGATGATGTGCAGGATGTTGTTCAGATCGTGCGCGATGCCGCCTGCGAGCTGGCCGATGGTCTCCATCCGCTTGGCCTGATCGAGCCGCTCGGCCAGGCGGTTGCGCTCGGTCACGTCGGTGAGCGCTGCCATGGAGCGGACGAACTTGCCGTTCTCGTCACGCTCGGCCGTCGCCGAGAGGAGCACGTCGACCCGATCTCCGTTCTTCGCGACCATCTGGTACGCGACGTCCTTGCACTCGCCGGTCAGGTAGTACTGCGGAAGGATCACCTCGCGCGCGTAGCGGGCTGACTCGGCCGTGAGGAAATCCGTCGACGCGCGGCCGATCACCTCCTCGCGCGAATAACCGAGGCGCGCGAGCCACGCGGCGCTCACGCCGACGAGCCGTCCTGCGGCGTCGATGCTGTGGAGCATCGACGGCGTACGCTCGTAGAGCTGCCGGTAATAGTTCTCCGCGTCCACCCCCTCGCGCATCACTCATGAGCCTATCGGCCAGCCGTGTCCTGCTCAAGTCGGTTTGGCCGCGCCGGCCTCGGCCCCCTTCGGCGCGAAGCTGAGGCACCCGCCGTTCGGGTTCACCGGACCCGTGAAGAGCTTGCACGCGCCGCAGTCGCCGTACTTGCCGGCTTCGTACTGGGAGCACGCAGTGCACTTCTTCTCGGGGGCAACGGCCTTGTCGCTGTACTGGAGCGTCTTCCGTAGGCCCCTCGACGTGTCGTCGATCGTCGAATCGCAGTCCAGGTCCGAAGCGCTGGAGCCCTTCGATGCCCCGCCGCTGCCGCTGCTCTTGGGGCACCCCGTGAGCACGAAGAGACCGCCCGCCGCGACGCCCATGCCGAGGAGCTGGAGGCTGCGCCGCCGGCCCACCGCTTTGGATTCACCGTTCTCGTTTTTCACGTGCCCGTCTCCTGTCTCTGAAGTCCTCGAAACGTGTCAGTTTCGCGCACTCCGCTGCGGACGGCAGCGTCGACGCGGACACCGGCATCCATTCGTCCGCGATCGGAACCGGCGTTGGAAGGTGCTCCAGGATCTAGGGCCATTGGCCCGGCGTCAACCGGGGTATCGGACATTTTTCGGCACGATGGTCGTCGACCTCGTGAAGTCCTTCGTCGGACACGGCACCCTCTGCAGAAGAGATGAGCGACTACCGCACGCTCGTCCCGGTGACGCCGTTTTACCGCATCCACTTTCACGACAGCGCGTCGTTCGACACCACCGTGCTGGCATGCGGTGGCGTGCGGGGGGCTCGTGACCTTCGGAGGCGCGGATCGGATTCGAACCGACGTATGACGGTTTTGCAAACCGTTGCCTAACCACTTGGCTACCGCGCCGAACGAGGAGCCAAAGCTTCTACTGCGTCTTCCGCGTTTTGCCTATAGCAACCGTCCTTTGAACGAACGGTGGCTACAGCGTTCACGTAGGTCACCGCCGCATCGGCGGGCGCGCGCGTCAGCGGGCGACGGCGGTGAGCGGGCGGACGGAGATCGCCGGGACGTCGACCGTGGCGATCCCGAGACGCGTCGACACCGGTGAGAGCTCGAACGCGCCGCTCTCGCGGGGCTGCAGCTCGGTCGCCATCAGGAGGCCCCGCTCGGCCATCTGGATGACGGGGACGAGGTCGACCAGCGGAATGTTCGCCGCCAGAATCTCGGGCGTGGCGATGAGCAGCTCGTGGCGCGCCTGGAACGGCTCGCGCGGGCGCGCCTTCTCGTGCTTGAGGCGCGCCTCGTCGATGGCGACGCGCACCTCCGCCGGCACGCGCTCTTGCCACACGCGCGGCTCGATCGCGGCGCGGACGTCCCACGCCGTCAGGATGGGGCGGCGGGTCATCTCGCCGTCGAAGGTGCAGCGCTCGGTCGTGAGCACACGGAGCAGCCACCCGGCGAGCTTCTGGTGCACGGGCGAGTCGTCCTCCCACGGCATGCGCGTGCGGAACTGCGTCCACATGTCGGCGACGGGGCCGTACACGACCATCTCCTGCGCCGTGAACGCGTCCTCGAAGTCGGTGTCGGTCACGTCGCCGTGCTCGAGCACCGCGTCGATGAGCGACGCCTGGAACTCGGGCGGCTTGCTGCGCGCGGCGTTCCTGGGGAGGCCGGTGAGCTGGCTCGTGATGCGCTGGCGCACGTCGGCGCGCTGGCTCAACCAGTGCATCCGGCTCGCCGGGCGCCACTGCTCGCGCGTGAAGGACGTCGTCCACCACGGCACGTTGACCTGGCGGAGCTTGAGCCACATCTCCGCCAGGACCTGCAGGTGCGGCCATTTCGCCACGTGGGCGCGGGCGTCGCGCTTCAGCGTGTCGTCCTCGGTGTTCTCGGCGTCGTGGTGCTGAAGCGGCTTGAAAGAATCGACCATCGTGTCCTCCGGCAGGCGTCGCGAGGTCCATTGCAAACCCTTCGCCAAGCGTGAGAAGGCCCATTTTTCTCGGACGTCACGCGCCGCCGAGCGCCAGGGACGTGCCGCTCGACGCCGAGCAGGTGTCAGTCTCTTGGCGCGCGCGAGCGCTCGTGGTCGGCTCCTCAGCTCTTCAGCTCTTCAGCTCTTCAGCTCTTAGGCTTCAGAACCTCCACGCCGTTCATGTACGGGACGAGCGCCTTCGGGAGCGTGATCGAGCCGTCCTCGCTCTGATGGTTCTCGAGGAGCGGGATCAAGATGCGCGGGCTCGCGATCGCCGTATTGTTGAGCGTGTACGGCCACGCGAGCGAGCCGTCGGGCATGCGCAAGCGGATGTTGCTGCGGCGCGCCTGGAAGTCACCGAGCGTCGAGCACGAGTGGGTCTCGCTGTAGGCGTCGCGGCCGGGCATCCACGACTCGACCTCGTGTTTGCGCGTCTGGCCGAGGCCAATCTCGCCGGTACACGCCAGTGCGACGCGGTACGGGATTTCGAGCTGCTCCAGGATCGCCTCGGCGTTGCCGAGGAGCGTGTAGTGCTCCTTCTCGGCCACCGCCTCGTCGGGCAGGCAGAAGACGACCTGCTCGATCTTGGTGAACTGGTGCACGCGGTAGAGGCCGCGCGTGTCCTTGCCGTGCGCGCCCGCTTCGCGACGGAAGCACGGGCTCATGCCGGCGTAGCGGATGGGCAGCTGCGAGGCCTCGAGCGTGTCCTCCGCGTGGAGCGACACCAGCGGCACCTCGCTCGTGCCGACGAGGTAGAGCTCGTCGGCGGTGATGGCGTACGCCTCCTCGCGGCCGAGCGGGAAGAAGCCGGTGCCCGTCATGGCCTTCTCCTTGACCATGACCGGCGGGATGACGAGCGTGAGGCCCCGCGACACCAGCAGATCGATCGCGAGGCGCGTGACGGCGACCTCGAGGAGCGCGCCGGTGCCGGTGAGCGCGTACGAGCGCCCGCCCGCGAACTTGCGCGGTCCGTCCCAGTTGACCATGGCGTGCATCGTCATCAGCTCGACGTGATCGCGGGCCTTGAACGAGAACGAGCGCTTCGTACCGACCTTGCGGATCTCGACGTTGTCCTCCTCGCCCTTGCCGATCGGCACCTCGGGGCGGGGGATGCTCGGGACCTTGAGCATGAGATCGTCGTACTTGAGCGTCGCTTCCTTGAGCACCGGCTCGAGGCGCTCGATGTCGGCCTTCACTTGCTTGCCCTCCTCGATGAGGACGGGCCGCTCTTCCTTGGTCGCCTTGGGGATGAGCGCGGCGATCTGGTTTTTGCGCGCGCGCTTCACGTCGAGGGCCCCGATGGCGTCGCGGCGCGTCTTGTCGGCGCCGAGGAGCTCGTCGAGATCGAGCGAGAGGCGCTTGTTGGCGATGGCCTGGCGAACGACGTCGGCGTTCTGGCGAATGAAGGCGATTTCGAGCATGGCGCTGGGCACCGTGCCCAATCGGGCGCGGCATTTCAAGATCAGCCGCGTCTTTTCAAGCGGTTACCGCCCGCTTTTGGACGCGGACGCCCAGGTGCGCTACTCCAAAGGGCGATGGCGGACGGAAAACGCTGCGGGGTCCATACGGAGCTTTCGACCAGCCCTGCCGCGAAGATCACGCGCTGCGGATGCGGGACCGTTCACCTCCACCTCGCGCGCTCCGGGGTGACCTTGCAGCTCTCCTCCGAGCAGTTCGCGGAGGTGTCGGCGACCGTGGCAGGGGCCCACGACGCGCTGAAAGCATTCCACTCGGGCGGCCGACCGCTGGCCGACGACGACAACCCGACCATCAACTGACGTCCGACGTCCTCCCCCACACCCGACGGCCGCTCTGGCCCAACCGAGAGTCCGCTCGCCGATGCGCTCCCCCATCGCCGCCCGTTTCGTCGCCGCCGCCTCGCTCGCCTTCACGGCCGCGGCCTGCTCCGCCGCACCGCCCGACGCCGAGACCACGGGCCAGGGCGAGAGCGCGGTCATCAACGGCAAGGCATCGGACGCGACGCAGGACGCCGTCGTCCTCATCGTCTACCCCATCGGGAACGGCGCCTTCGAGTGCACCGGGTCCCTCATCGCGCCGAACCTCGTCCTCACCGCGCGTCACTGCGTGAGCGAGGTCGCCGAGCAGCCCTTCGAGTGCAGCCAGGCCGGCGTCGGGACGAGCGGCGCGGCTACGAAGAGCGACTACACCGCGTCGAACATGTACATCGTGACGGGCGCCAAGCGCGGGGTCGATCCCACCGCGAAGGGCGCCTTCGCCGCGCTCGGTAGCAAGATCATCCACGACGGCGCGACGAATCTCTGCAACCACGACATCGCGTTCATCGTCCTGGATCGCGCGATCCCGAACGCCAAGATCCTCCCGGTACGCGCCGACGCGCCGGCGCAGGCGGGCGAAAAGTTCACCGCGATCGGCTGGGGCGTCACGACGACGACGCCGGAGCCCCTGACGCGCCAGCAGCGCGCGGGCGTCGGCGTGCTCGACGTGGGGCCGACGACGGACAAGACGATCGGCCTTCCCGTGCCGAGCCGCGAGTTCCTCGTCGGCGAAGCGATCTGCCAGGGCGACAGCGGCGGCCCGGCGCTCAGCGAGTCGACCGGATCGATCCTCGGCGTCGTCTCGCGCGGCGGCAACGGTACCGCGCCGATCCCGAACGATCCGTCGGCGTCGTGCAAGAACGGCTACAACGTCTACTCGATGGCGTCGGGCTACAAGGACCTGTTCGTGCAGGCCTACGCGGCGGCCGGGCAGGATCCGTGGTGGGAAGGCGGCCCCGACCCGCGCCTCGCCAAGTTCGGCGAGACGTGCACGGGCAACGACGCGTGCCGCACGAGCCAGTGCCTGACCGACGCGAAGGGCGCGTTCACGACGTGCACGCAGGCATGCGACAAGACGAACCCATGTCCCGGCGGCTACGTGTGCAACGGGGACAAGGGCGCCGCCGGCGTCTGCGCCGTCCCGCCGCCCCCGCAGCCGACGACGACGACGACGAAGTCCTGCGGCTGCGGCATCGGGAACGTCGGCACATCGGCCGCGGCCGCGTGGTGCTTCGGCGCCGGCGCGCTCCTCATGGCCGCGCGCCGGCGACGTCGCCGCTGAGTCGTTCGCCTCGGTTCGCTCAGCGCAGGGTGGAGCCGAGCAGGACGCCGTTGGCCCAGTAGCAGCCGGTCGCGCCGGCGGGCAGGAGATCGTAGGTCTCCTCGCCCGCGTACGGCGTGCGGTCGGCCGTCGACACCGTCGCGCGATCGAAGGCGTGGCCATGCGACAGGTCTGCCATCGTGCCTGCGCTCGGCTTCGCGGCCGCGCAGGTCGGGTGGCGAGGCGAGGCGTGGACCGAACGTCCGTCGCTCATGACGACGTGGACCATCTTGTGCGACGGCGGCGCGGGGACGTGCCCCACGGTCGTCACCGGCGCCGCCACACGCGTGCCGCTCGCGTCGAGCGTCCACACCATCGTGCCAGGGGTCAGCTCTCGGACGGGAATTTCACCGCTCGGCGTCGCGATCCGTGTGTCCTCGGCGAGGCAGATGGGCTCGGGCGAGCCGTTCTTCCAGCAACGGCCGTTGAGCGGCATCCCCATGGCGCAGTGCTGGCCGGCGGGGCAGTCGCCGTCGGCGGCGCACTTGCCGGAGGCGGTCCCGCCCGCGTCGGGCTTGCTGCCCCCGCCGGCATCGGTCTTGGTTCCGCCGCCCGCATCGGGCTTCGCCGGCGGAGCCGTGGGTCCCGTGGCCACGCCGGTCGGCAGCGGCGGCGTCGTGGCGGTCGCGGTCGGCGGCGCGGTCGGCATCGGCGGCGCGGTCGGCGTCGGCGGCGCGGTCGGCGTCGGCGGCGTCGTGGGCGTCGTGGGCGTCGGCGGCGTCGTGGGAGGCATCGTGCCCTCCTCGATCTTGCACGCGTACGCGAGGAGAAGGAGTGAGAGAGGAGCGAGGGTCTTGGTGAGCCGGGTCATGTTGTCGCCATCCTCGCATACTCGCCGCAACCGTTGCGCGTTTCTGACATACCGATCGGACCGTTTTCGCCTTGTGCTCGCCCCCGAGGCGCGCCAAGTTGCGGCGCGTGCGCAAGCCCACGGCCTACTGGGACTACATCAAGGTCGAGGAGCTCCTCGCCCTGCAAGGCGGCCTCGAGGCCACCGATCAGGGACTCGGCAACGACGAGGTCCTGTTCATCACCATCCACCAGATCGACGAGCTCTGGTTCAAGCTCGTCTTGCGTGAGCTCATCAGCGTCCGAAATCTCTTCGCCAGCCCGCAGGTGCCCGAGCAGGCGCTCGCGTCCGCGGCGCGCGGCATCCAGCGCATGTCCCTCCTCTTCCATCACATCTCGGCGCACTTCGCGGTGATGGAGACGATGACGACCCGCGACTACCTCGCCTTCCGCGACAAGCTGAACCCGGCGAGCGGCTTCCAGTCCGGACAGCTGCGCGAGGTGGAGCTCCTCTTCGGGCTCGGCGACGCTGACCGCATCCCCCTCGGCCACGAGAAGAGCTACATGATGGCGCTCCGCAACCACGACGGCACCCCGTCGTCGGCGAGCAAGCGCGTCGAGGCCCGGCTGAAGGACACGCCGACGCTCCGCGACGCGATCTCGGAGTGGCTGTACCGGACGCCGATCCAGGGGTCGGTGCCGGGAGACACGGGCGACGCGGCGAAGGTCGGCGCGTTCATCGATGCCTACTCGGCGGCGCACGCCAGGAGCGCGCGCGACGCGATGGAGCTCGGGCGCCAGGCGGCGCTCACCCCCGACGACGAGAAGCGGCTCGACGAGCGGTACACCAAGGAGATCGACGGCGCCCGCGCGTTCCTCAAGGGAGACGATGCGCCGGAGGCCGAGCGCGCGCGGGTGTCGCGCATCCGCGCCGCGCTCGTGTTCATCGAGAGCTACCGCGAGCTGCCGCTCCTGTCGTGGCCGCGCGCGATCATCGACGGCATCGTCAGCCTCGAGCAGGCGTTCGTGATCTTTCGCCAGCGCCACGCGCGGATGGTGGAGCGCGTCATCGGCCGGCGCACCGGGACGGGCGGCTCGGCGGGCGTCGACTACCTCGACCAGACGGCGCTGCGCTACCGCATCTTCCGCGACGTATGGGCAGTGCGCACGATCCTGGTCCGCGAAGCGGTCCTTCCACCGCTCGAAAACGCAGGATTTTACGGCTTCGTCACCCCAGGACCGCCCTCGCAGGCCTAGCCGTCGACAGCGGCGTGCACGATGGCGATCGCGTCGAGGTCGAAGCCGTCGGTGTTCGGGCGCGGCGGCGCGGCGGGGCACGACTGCGCAGACCTGTCGCGGATCCGGACGAAGCGGGCGCGGGCGACGCCGACGTCGGCGAGATCGAAGGGATCGCCGCCCGCCGCGACCGGATCGAAGGGGCTGATGCCGTTGGCCGGGCTCGCGTAGACCGGATGCCACCCCGCACACGCGCCGTAGGGGGCGGCGGTCGCCGTGCACGGGAACGTCGCCCAGGTGACGCCGTCGTCGCTGACGCTGACCTCGCCGGGATCCGCGAAAATCCTGTGGGCTCCCCCGTAGGAGAACGCATTCTCGAACACGATGAGATCGACCCCCGGGCCGTCGATGATGGTGTTCGGCTCGAAGGAGACGACGATCTCGCCACCCACGCCGAGCGAGACGACGTCGAGCCCTCCCTCGGTGTCCCCGGCGCCGACGGGCGGCCCGAACACGACGTCCGGCATCCTCGCGCCGCCAAACCCCGCGCACGCGCCGGGCGTGAACGAGACGACCTTCGTGATGAAGCGGCTCGCCGGCAGGATCGCGCCGTCGGGCGTCGCATAACCGCCGTCGACCGGCTGCGGGTGCGGCGACGCGTTGGCGTCGACGTCGGCGTCGAAGTCGGGCTGCACGGGAGCGCCGAGGTCGAGGCCGGCGTCTTGGGGAGCCGGGGCGGCGGTCGTCGAACCGCACGCGAGAAGGCAGGCGCAGACGGCGCACCGGACACTTGCAGAGTACATACAACCTCCGGCCGCGAGGCTCGCGCGGCGAGAACCGAGAGACGATCTGGAACCCAGATCGATCGTGCGAGGGTGCTCTGGCTCCCGGGTTTGCCCGGTCACAGTGGCGGCTCCGCGTCGGGTTCACACCGACTTCCCGCCTCGCGCGACGTGCACGGTCTACACGCCGCGCTGGGCGCGCGCAAGGCTGGACGGGCGCGGCGGTTCGGAGCACGCTGCCGCCCGATGCCGACCACCCTCTTCGTCGAGACGCACGACCACGTCGCCCACGTCGTCCTCCGCACGGGCAGCAAGGGCAACCCCCTCGGACCGGACTTCTGGCGCGAGCTCCCCGAGACGTTCGACGCACTCTCCGCCGACGTGAGGGTGCGCGCGGTCGTGCTCTCCGCCGACGGGCCGCACTTCACCTACGGGCTCGACTTGCCGAAGATGATGGGCGAGCTCGGGCCGATGCTCCAGGGGGGGCTGGCCGACACGCGGACGCAGCTCCAGGCCACGATTCACCGGCTCCAGCGCTCCGTCACTTCGATCGCGGTGTGCCGAAAGCCCGTCGTCGCGGCCGTGCACGGGATCTGCCTCGGCGGCGGCATCGACGTGATCACCGCGTGCGACGTGCGCGTCGCCAGCCGTGACGTGAAGCTCGGCGTGCGTGAGGTGAAGGTCGCGATGGTGGCGGACCTGGGTACGCTCCAGCGCCTGTCGCGCATCGTCGGCGAAGGGCACGCGCGCGAGCTCGCGCTCACCGGTCGTGACCTCGACGCGGAGCGCGCGCTCCGGATCGGCCTCGTCAACGACGTCTTCGACGACAAGGACGCCGCGGTCGCCGCCGCACGCGCGATCGCCCAGGAAATCGCGAACAATCCGCCGCTGGTCGTCGAAGGCGTCAAGGACGTGATGAACGACCGGGTGCGCGCCCAGGATGACGCGGGGCTTCGCTACGTCGCGCTCCACAACAGCGCATTTTTGCCGTCGGTCGATCTCGGCGAAGCCTTCGGCGCCTTCGCGGAGAAGCGCCCGCCGCGCTTCCAGGGGAAGTAGCCGCGTGGACGCCGACGCCTCGCGTCGCACCGCCCGAGCTACCCGCACCTCGACACCCAGCTGGGCTACGCGTTCTGAGGCGCTCTACGCGAGCGGGCCGCCGGGCGCCTTCGCCGGCACCTCGGCGCGCACACGGTCGGCGCGCTGGGCGCGCTCGATGATCTCGAGCCGCTTCTGCGTCTCGGCGCGGAACGCAGCGAGCTCCGAGAGCGCCTTCTCGATGTTGAGCTCGTTCTTCAGGTTCACGCGGTAGTCGTTCTCCGCCTGCGCGCGATCCTTCATCGTCTGCCGGTTCTGGCTCATGACGATGAGCGGCCCTTGCAGCGCGACGAGGATCGCGAGCAGCAGATTGAAGAACACGAACGGGTACTCGTCGAAGGGGTGCGGGAGGGTCTTGTTGATCGCCGCCCAGCAGATCGAGAGGCCGATCAGGAAGAGCATGAACGCCCAGCTCCCGTTCAGCTCGGCGACCTTGTCGGCGAGGCGCTGGCCGAAGGTGAGGTTCTCCTCGATCTCCTTGACGACGTTGGTGGTCGCGCGCTGCGAGAGGAGCGAGTTGGTCTCGCGAAGGCGCTCGGCCATCTCGCTCAGGATCGCGATCGCCGCCGTCTTGCTGCGCCCGAGGTGCTCGCCGAGCTCCTCGCGCGTGAGCTCGAGGAGGATCGTCTCGGTCAGCGCGTCGACGGACGCCGAGCGTGGCTTGTCGTCGAACAGGGAGAGCTCGCCGAAGTACTCGCCGGTGCGCACGTCCTTGAGGGTGACGCGCTCGCCCCCCTTCTCCTCGGGGGGCAGGAAGATCTGCACGGAACCGGAGAGGACGACGTACATCGACGAGCCCGCGTCGCCCTTGTTGAAGACCGACTCACCGGCCACGAATTTCCGCTCCGCGAGGCGCTTGGCGAGCAGCTCGCGGTCGTCTTCGGACAACCCCTCGAAGAGCGGGATCTGGGCGAGGAGGTCCGCGTGCTGCATGCCGGGACGCACATCGTCGCCTCAACCGCACGGCTGCGCAAGGGGGTGCAACGGGCCCTGCAGCCCTGGGTTCGCCCGCCCCTGGCCGCGCGCCACTACCGAAAACGCGCGTTGATGCACATACTGGAGGGGTGATGCAGTCGTCGAACAACTTCCGGCAGCACGGTCCGAACGCCGTTCGCCCGCCGGGGTGGGTGTTCGAGCCGCCGCCTCCCCCTGTTCGGAGGTGGGCCGTGGAAGATCTGGAGCCGCCTCCGTCGAGCAACGGCCCCGCTGCGCTGCGCGGCGAGGCTCTTGCCCGGGCACTCGCCAGGCTCGTCGACGGCGGCTGACCTAGAGCCATTATTTCGGCACGCGTCGCGCGGCCCATACTAGGGTGCGCGCCGCGCCATGCTCGCCGACACCAAGGACCCGGAATTCCAGCGCCGCCGCGCACAGAACTGGGTGTTCTTGGGTCTCATGTACGCCATGTTTTACATGGGCCGGTACAACTTCTCGGCCGTCAACGCCCTGCTCGCCGACCGCTTCGGTTGGAGCAACACGGATCTCGGCAACATCATCTCCGCCGGCAAGATTTGCTACGGCGTCTCCGTCTTCCTGAACGGCCCGATCGCCGACCGCATCGGCGGCAAGCGCGCGATCCTCATCGGCGCCGGCGGCGCGGCGGCGTTCAACTTCCTGTTCGGCCTCGGGTCCCTCTTCCTCGTCGAGGACGCGACGTGGTCGGCCGATCACAAGACGGTGATCACCCCGGCGGTCCTCGAGGGCGGCATGCCGATGAGCACGGTCATCGCGAGCTTCGCGATCGTCTGGGCGCTCAACCACTACTTCCAGTCGTTCGGCGCGCTCTCCATCGTGAAGATCAACGCGGCGTGGTTCCCGGTGAACGAGCGCGGCTCGTTCGCGGGCATCTTCGGCATCATGATCCAGTCGGGGCGCACGCTGGCCTTCGCGGTGGGGCCGCTCATCGCCGGAGCCCTGCCGTGGCGGTGGGTCTTCTGGGTGCCGGCGATTCTCCTCGTCGTCCTCATCTTCGTCGACCGCAAGCTCGTCGCCGACACGCCGGCGGACGCGGGCCTCGGCGAGCTCACGACGGGGGACGAGGCGCCCGGCGAAGAGAACGGCGGCCTCGGCTACGTGCTCCGTCGCGTGTTCGCGCGCCGCGAGATGTGGCTCATCGCGGCGTCGTCCATGATGATCGGCTTCGTCCGCAACGGGACCGACGACTGGTTTCCCAAGTTCTTCGCCAACGTCCACCACGCGAAGCAGGCGGCGCGGGATCTCAAGATGATCCTGATCAACATCTCCGCGCTCTTCGCCAGCGTGCTCGTGATCGTGGGCATCCTGCAGCTGAAGAAGCGCATCGATCTCCTGACCGCATGGAGCGTACAGAAGCGCTTCACCGCGACGTTCTCACTGGTCGGCGTCTTCTTCGGGATCATCGGCATCGGCCTCTCGTTCGCCCTCGGCGATATGACCGACGGCGTCGAGCGCGCCACGATCTGCCTCACGTTCGCGTCGGTGGCGATGCCGATCGCGAGCGTCTTCGGCGGCCTCGTCTCCGGCAACATGAGCGACGTCCTGTTCGACAACCGCCGCGCGCCGGTCGTCTTCTTCGCGTTCGTGGGGATGGCCGCGACGCAGGTGCTCTTCCGCGTCGTCGGCGGCGGGCCGCTCTTCGCGGCGTGGATGATGGTGCTCCTGTCGTTCTTCATCCAGTCGGCGCACTCGATGGTCGGCGGCGCGGCGTCGATGGACTTCGGTGGGAAGAAGGCGGTCGCGACGGCGGCGGGACTGTTCGACGGGGCGCAGTACGTGGCCGGGGCGATCGTCGCGCAGACGCTGGGGCGGGTGATCGACAAGTACGGCTGGAGCGCGTGGGGGATAAGCCAGGTGCCGTTCGCGTTGATGGGCGCGGTGCTCATCTCGACGCTCTGGAACGCGCGGCCGGGAAAGCCTGCACACTGATTTTCTCCGCTCCTCTTGACATATTGACGCGGCGCGTCATGATGGGTCTCGGAGGTTCACGAACATGGAAACCCTGGCTTCGAAGCTCGAGGAAACCCGCGTCAGCGTAAACAGCACCCTCCGCTCCGAGGGGCGGCGATGGGAGCATTTCGTCGCTCAGCGCGTGGCGCGGGCCAGGAGCGAGCTGGCGGCCAGCTTGAGCCTCACCGCGCTCGAGCGGAGCCTGCTCGTTCGCGTCGACGCGTCGCTCGTGGCGCTCGACGGGCGCGTGCGTGCGCGGCTCGACGCGCTGTCGGCGAAGAAGACGCCGAAGCGAGCCAGAGTAGCGAGGGCGAGGAAGCCGGCGACGCGGGCGTCGGCGTCGGCGTCGAAGGGGAGCGGGACGGCGTCGAAGGGGAGCGGGACGGCGCTGGCGGCCTGAGCGCGAACGCGATCGGCGGACGCCTCGTCGCCAGAAGGGGCCCGGGCACCGGCGGGTAGATCGTTTCGCCCGCCCGCACGTCGTGGGGGTATGCGCCACCACCCCCCGGTCGCCATCGTCGTCGTCGCCGTCGCAGCCATCGCCGCGGCGGCCACCGTCTTCGCGTGCCGCGCGGCGCAGGATCCGCGTGGCCCGACGGCGGTGAGCCTTGCGCCCGGTCCGGCGGCGAGCGACGCAGGTGCGCCGCCGACGGTCGTGGCGCTCGAAGGGGAAGAGCCGACCGCGAAGCTCGTCGCGTTTCACGGCGAGGACGAGCTGCGCGAGACGATGTCCGCGTGGAAGGACGAGGAGACCGCGCGTCAGAGGCGCCAGACCTACCCGATGAAGGCTCCCGACCTCGACGGGGGCGTCCCGCCGGCGGCCACCGCGACCTCCGCGCCGCAGCTCTCGCCCCCCCCCGCTTCCCCAGCCGCCCACGCCGCGCGACCGGCTCCCGCGCGCGCTGCCCCGGGAAAGGCCGCGGAGTCGAAGGCCGAGTCGATCACGAACAACCAGCACGCCAACGTCGACGAAGGGGACATCGTGAAGCTCCACGGCGACCACCTCGTCGTCCTGCGGCGCGGGCGCCTCTTCACGCTCGGGCTCGACGGCGACCGCGTCCAGAAGAGCGCCATGCTCGACGCGTTCGGCCCCGACATCGATCCGGCCGGTAGCTGGTACGACGAGATGGTCATCGAGGGCAACGATCTCGCCGTCATCGGCTTCAGCTACGCGCGCGGCGGCACCGAGGTCGGCCTCTTCCGCATCGACGCCACCGGCCGCCTCACCTACCGCTCCACCTACCACCTTCGCTCGAACGACTATTACTCCGCGCGCAACTACGCGAGCCGCATCGTGGACGGGCGCCTCGTCTTCTACGCGCCGATGCACGTGTCGCCGCACGAGCAGGATCCGCTCGTGCATTTCCCGGCGGTGCGACGGTGGTCGCGCGGCGCGAAGGACACGGATTTCACGCGGACGCTCGCGCCGACCCGCCTCTACCACATGGAGGGCGAGGCCCCGGGCGCGGGCTACGCCGCGCTCCACACCGTGACGTCGTGCGATCTCCGCTCGGCGAGCCTCGCGTGCGAGTCGGTGGCGATGCTCGGTCCGCCCGGGCGCGTCTTCTACGTGTCGCCGACGAACGTCTACGTGTGGATGCAAGACGGGTCGGCAACGGCCGGCGCGACGGAGAAGCGCGCGCGCGGCGTGCTCGCGAAGATCCCGCTCGCGCCGGGCGCCGCGGTCACCGCGATGCGCGTGTCGGGCATGCCCACGGACCAGTTCTCGTTCGAGGAGGACGACGGCGGCTCGCTCAACGTGCTCGTGCGCAGCGAGTCGAACGGCGACGCGATGTGGGCAAGCGAGGCCACCCGCGGGAGCGCGGCTCTCCTGCGCGTGCCGCTCGGGCTGTTCTCGGACGGGGTGCCGGTCGCGTCGTCGCGTCGCTACCACGCGATGCCGCGCCCCGACGGCTACTCGGTGCAGAACCGCTTCGTCGGCCCGTGGCTCCTCTACGGCGCCGGCCAGGGTTACTGGACGCCGCACCAGGGCGCCGGGCAGCTCTACGCCGTGCGCTACGCGTCGCCCACGGCCGAGGACGAGGTGAAGACCATTTCCCTCGCGCAGGGCGTCGATCGCATCGAGCCGATGGGCGACGACGCCGTGGTCGTGGGCGGGCGCGGCGCGGATCTCGTATTTTCTCCGATCGGCTTGGGCGCCGCCACCGCGACGGCCCGCGGCGACTACGTGCGCAAGAACGCGTCCCAGGGCGAGCTTCGCAGCCACGGCTTTTTCTACAAGCCGTCCGCGGACAGGCCGAACGCCGGCATCATCGGCTTGCCCATCCGGACCGAAGGCGGCGGCGGCGGAGCGCGCTACCTGCTCGAAGGCTCGGCGTCGGTGCTGTTCCTGCGAAATGAGGGTCTCGATCTGTCGGAGCTCGGCGCCCTGGCGGCGTCGCCGGTGCGCTCGAACCACGACGGCTGCCGCGCATCGTGCGTGGACTGGTACGGCAACGCGCGCCCGATCTTCGCGAAGGGCCGCGTCTTCGCGCTCATGGGGTACGAGCTCGTCGAAGGGAAGGTCGACGGGCGCCGCATCACCGAGCGCGGGCGCCTCTCGTTCGCGCCCCGCGGTGGCCCGCCCGCCGGCGACGACGGCGATTGAGCGCCTAGCGTTTCCAGCATGATCGTGCGGAGCGACTGAAGCGCAGCCGACCCGCGACCGCCCATCTGTCAGGGAAGGCGCGACCGCGTCCGACCGTATGAGAGGGCGCCAAAATGAATCTCGCGTGGGTGCGCCGCTTGCCTTCTGCCCTCCTGGTCGGGCTCGTCGCGTGCAGCGGCGTCGATCACGCCGAGATCCCGGGCGATCACGTCGACGCGAGCAACCCGCCCCCCGACCCGGTCCCCGGCACCGACGCGGCTACGCCCCCCGGCGACGCGACCCTGCCGCCGAGCGACGCGGCGCCGAGCTGCGTCCCCAACGACGCCGCGGACTGCGCGGGCAGGTGCGGCCAGCGGAAGGGGCGATGCGGCTTCGTGATCTCCTGCGGCGACTGCCCCGCCGGCATGTCGTGCGGCGCCGGCGGCGTGAACATTTGCGGCAACGGGACGTGCGAGCCGAGCTGCACCGGCAAAGCGTGCGGCGCCTCCGACGGCTGCGGCGGCGTGTGCACGGGCGGCACGTGCGGGAGCGGCCTGCGCTGCGCGGCCGGCTCCTGCGTCTGCGACACGACCTCGTGTCCGGGCTGCTGCGACGGGAACGCCTGCCGCGCGGGCGGCGACCAGACCGCGTGCGGCAAGGGCGGCGGCGTCTGCGCGGTGTGCACGGCGCCGGCCTCGTGTGGCGGCGGCGGGACTGCGGGCGCCTGCGGATGCGCGCCGACGTGCGCCGGCAAGGCGTGTGGCGCGTCCGACGGCTGCGGCGGCGTGTGCGCGACGGGCTCGTGCGCCGGAGGACAGCACTGCTCTTCGGGCCTCTGCGTCTGCGACGCGACGTCGTGCGCGGGCTGCTGTGCGGGCGCGACCTGCCAAAGCGGCACCACCAACGCGGCGTGCGGCGCGGGCGGCGGCGCGTGCGTCGCCTGCGGCCCGAGCACCGCATGCTCGGGCAGCGGCGCGTGCACCAGCGGCTCGAAGTCCGTCATGTTCGGCGGCGTCGCCGGCTCGACGTATTTCGCCGACACGTGGGAGTGGGACGGCAGCGCATGGACCCAGCGCAGCGTCAGCGGCCCATCCGCGCGCAACCGGCATTCGATGGCGGCACTGAACGGCAAGGTCGTGCTCTTCGGCGGCTCCAACGGCACCGGGAGCCTCGGGGACACGTGGGAGTGGGACGGCGCGACCTGGACGCAGCGGATCGTGGCCGGACCGGCCGCGCGGCGGAGCGCGGGGATGGCCACCCAGGGCGCGAAGATCGTCCTCTTCGGCGGCTGGGACGGCGCCAAGTATTTGAACGACACCTGGGAGTGGGACGGCAGCGCCTGGAGCGCGCGCAGCACCGTCGGCCCCGCCGGCCGCTGGACGCACGGGATGGCGACGCTGAACGGGAAGGTCGTCATGTTCGGCGGCTACGGCGGAAGCAACGGCAGCTTCGGCGACACGTGGGAGTGGGACGGCGCGACCTGGACCCAGAGGAGCACGGTCGGCCCGCTCGCGCGCAACGGCGTGGTGATGACGACGCTCGGCACCAAGGTCGTCCTGTTCGGCGGCTACACCTCCGCTCCGCAGAGCGACACCTGGGAGTGGGACGGCGCCGTGTGGACGCAGCGCGCGGTGACCG
The DNA here is from genome assembly GCA_025359105.1 of Myxococcales bacterium. Taxonomy (GTDB): domain Bacteria; phylum Myxococcota_A; class Polyangia; order Polyangiales; family Polyangiaceae; genus JANYHK01. Next base: position 59,575 of record JANYHK010000030.1, read on the forward strand.
GCCCCGCTGCCCGCGCGGATCAATCGATGGCGCGCCTCGGCGCGAAGGTCGTCCTCTTCGGCGGTCTGGCGAATGGGGATCTCGCGGACACCTGGGATTGGGATGGAGCTACCTGGACGTCGCGTGGCTCGGGTCCACCCGCGCGCGACCACCACGCGATGGCGACGATCCCCTAGCGGCTCGGCCGACGCCCCGGGACGTGCTCGATCTGCCCGCTGCAGGGAGCTGACCGCGCTACCCTCACCACCCCGATGATGCCTCCGACACACATTCAGGGTCCGCCGCCGCCGAAGAAAATGAGCGGGTGCGCCATCGCGCTCCTCGTCGTCGGCATCCTCCTGGCGCTCGGCGGCGTCGCCGTCGGCATCGGGATCTACGCCTTCGCCACCAGCGACGTCGGGAAGACCGCCTTCAAGGTCATCGGCGAGGGGACGAAGATCGCCCAGGAGGGCCTGAAGGCCCCCGGCACCGCGGAGCTCCGCGCGCTGGGCTGCGACCAGGCCATGGTCCTCGACATGAAGGACTTCGCCGCGCTGGTGAACGACATCGTCGACGCCGGCTCCGCGGCTGCGGCGCCGACGGGCCTCATGGTCACCTGTCAGGTGCGCGGCGCCGCCAAGAGCCCCTCCTGCAACGACGTCGCGTCGACCTACGTGAAGGCCGTCGGCGTCGCCGGCAGCGAATTCACCGTGACCGTTCAAGCGCAGGGCGGCAGCAAACCGATCTGCGAGTCCAGCTACGACGCAACGGGAGCGCGCGTCGGCAGCGGGAGCAGCAAGCCCACGACGCCGCCTGTCCGCCCCGACCTCTGAGACGCTCGCCTAGGGCGTCTGGGCGAGCTAGCGTTTTCTGCGGGCAGGCGTGCGACCTTGGGTTTCGGTTGGCATCCCCGAGGTACACCCGGAGGGCCCGCCGCGAAGAACGCGCGTGGTCCCGACGCCTTACGTCGGAGAGAGTCCATGCGCACTATCGCCTACATCGCCCTTTGCCTCGCGCCGCTCGCCTGCTCCAGCGCGTGCAGCTCCCAGGCAACGTCGGCCGCCACGACGGACGCCGGCGCACCGTCGGCACGAGGTGGCGGCGGGCCGGGCGGTGGCGGCCCGGGCGGCGATCCGGGAGGCGGATCTGGCTTCGACGCTGGCGTGCTGCCTTCGCTCCCGACCGCCACGGGCGCGGGTCGTTTCGCGATCGGCGGGCGCGCCGAGGACGCGATCGAGGTCGTCGTACCGGAGCGACGCGCACCGAACCCGCCGCTCCTGATCGTCTTCCACGGAACCGGCGGCGAGCCCGCGAACGCGGTGGCGGACTTCGATCTGGTCGCGAAGGCGCAGGCGCTCGGCTTCGTCGCGATCGCGCCGCGCGCCGGCTACCGTGGGGCTGCACATCCGCCCGACGTCGATCACCCCGCCGATTGGGGCGACTCGAGCTGGAACATGTGGACCGCGAGCCCCGACGCGAACGACGACCTGGGCTACGTCCGCGCCTTGATCGAGGCCGCGCGACGCAGCTGGGGCGCCGACGTGACGCGCGTGTACACCGCGGGCTTCTCCAACGGCGCCTACTTCTCGTATTTCGCCGCCGCGTCGATGCCCGAGCGGATCGCCGGTTTCGCCGCGATGTCCGGCGGCTGGACCACCGATGCGTGCCCCACGCGCACCGACGCGGACGGCAGCTCGCAGTACCTGATGACCACGGGCGCACCGCCTGGACAGGACATGACGTGCGCCACGATCTTCGCGGATCCCCAGTTCCCGTCGCAGTGCCGCAAGGGGGCGACGAGCAAGCTGCGCCCGCCTGCGCTCGGCGCGCGCGTCCCGTTCGGGTACGTGGGGCACTACAGCCTGGACGACACGGTGTCGGTGGTGTGGTCCTGCCTGCTCGCGGAGGGCCTCGGCGCGCGCGTGCAGACGAAGATCCGCGCGAAGGAGGCGGACGGCACGACGGGGCATGCGGTGATGCCGGACTTCCTCGACGGGGCGTTCAAGTCGTTCGGAGGGCGAACGAACACGCAGTGACCGGGCGGCCCCAGACCGCCGGTCTCTAGAACGTCGCGCCGATGCCCGCGTAGCCGCCGTTCATGAGGTGCGAGCCTTCTACGAAGTTCGGTCCGCCGAAGAGGCACACCCGCGACGATCCGTCGTGGGCCGCGCGCACGCAGGCGCGCAGGTCGCCGCGAAGGGCGATCGCGTACGCCTTCCCCGTCGCGTCCTCGGCGATCTGCGGATCACTCAGGCGCCCACCGACCGCGAAGACGTCGATGCCCGCGCGCGTGGTCGCGCTCAACGTGACGCTTCCCAGCTTGGCCTGAACGCCGATCCCGATCACGTCGATCGTGGCGAAGAAGGAGAGTCCGTCCGGCGAGAACGTCAGACCGTCGTAGCGCGTGGACGTTCCCCACCCACCGACCGCGCCGCCGAACGTCACGCCGAGCGTCGGAATCACGAGGACGTCGTTGGGGTGGTAGATCAGGGCAAAGTGCGCGGCGAGGCCCTGGAGCGGTTCGATTCCGTGGCCCAACCCCTCCGAACCGTCGATGTGCGAGCCGTAGCGCCCGGGCTCGTAGAGGCTCAAGCTCGGCGGGCGCGCGAACCACATGTAGCGCGCGTCGGCTTCGATCGAGCACGTCTCGCGGACCGGAGCAGGCGAAAGCTGAGGATCATCGTCGGCGCGTGCACGGCCGGTCCAGGCCAGAGAGAGCGCAGAGGCAACCACGGCGATGGCGAGCGGTTTGACCACGCCAAGGGCATCGCAAAAAGCGTTCTCGTCCCAAGCCCGCGATCGTCGCGCCGCTCGAGTGGGCGCCCGCGGCGATTCGCCGTCGCACGAGCGCGGCAGCGGGGCACTTCGCCCGCGCCAAAACTTCGGTGAATCGCACGCGGCCGCGGCACGTCCAACCGCCGGCGACGCGTCACGCCTCGAATCGCGCCCGCGGCGACCGACGGCCGCAGGTAGAGTGATCACGCGCATGCGCAAGCCGCCCAAGACCATCGACGCGTATCTCGCCACCGTGAGCCCCGATCGGCGAGCTGCGCTGGAAAAGCTCCGGAAGACGATCCTGTCCATCCTGCCCGACGCAGACGAGTGCATCAGCTACGCGATGCCTGCGTTTCGGCACGCCGGGTACGTCGTCGCCGGGTTCCTCGCGACGAGCAAAGGGTGCTCGTACTTCCCGTTCAGTGGCAAGACGCTCGCGACCGTCGCGGCCGACGTGAAGGTGCACGAACAGACGAAGTCCGCGTTGCACTTCGATCCGAAGCGCCCGCTCCCGCGGGCGCTCGTGCGCAAGCTGCTGAAGGCACGCATCGCCGAGACCGAGCGCAGAGGAGCCAAAAAACCCGCGCGCCTACCGCCTCGGACGTCCCGAAGCCGCAAACGAACGGCCCCCGCGGGCATCATCACCAGCGGCCACGACAACGCGACCGCCCGCACCGTCGCTGTGGCCAAGGGCGAGGCGGTGCCGGCGCGTCCGCTCCGCGCGACGCTGAAGAAGATCATCGCCAACAACCGCGCCGGCGGCTGGCGGCAGCTGAAGGCCGCGCGTCGAGTGCCGTGATGGGCGACCTCCACGCGCGGCCGCGTCTCGCCGACCAGGTCGTCGCGCGACGGCACGTGATCGACGGGCGCGCATGCGTCGTGCTGCATCACGTTGGCTCGGGGCGCACCGTCCAGGTCGGCGCGCGCGAGTGGGAGCTGCTCGCGGCTGCGGACGGCACCCGCGACGTCGAAGGGATCGCGCTCGCGGCGGCGCGCGAGGGGGGCCGCGCGCGCGCCGACGATCTGCGCGCCTTCCTGGCGCAGCTCGCGGACGCGGGGTTCGTGGTGGTAGGAGACGCAGTCGACGCGCCAGATCCGGTCGGGCCGGCGCCGTGCCCGCCGGAGCGGCCGCTCGCGGTGCTGGCGGGGTTCACGCTCCACTGCGACGGCGGCGGCGCCTGCTGCCGGCAGTTCGAGACCGTCCTCTTCTCGCCTGTCGAGGTGGCGCGCGCTCGGGCGACGTGCCCGGACGTGCTCGACGCAGGCATGCAGCCGCGCCTCGGGTTCTTGCCCGAGCGCGCGGCGCAGCGACGCGGAGCCTCGGCGGTCGCGCTCGTCGACGGCGCGTGCGCGTACCTCGACGGCGCGATGCGCTGCCGCATCCACGCCGCTGGCGGAGAGGCGGCAAAGCCGCTCGGGTGTCGGCTCTTTCCGGCGACCTTCGTCGACGACGGCGTGTGCGTGCGGATCAGCGCGGCGGTCGAGTGCGCGTGCGTGCTCGCGAGCCTCGGGCGCGACGGCGGCGCGAACCTCGTCCCGGCCAGCGCGAGAACGAGGGAAGATCTCCCAGCGTCGGCGGACATCGTGCGGCTGCCGGAGACCGTGCGCCTCACCGCGGACCGAACGGCAAGCGCTGCGGAGCTGCACGCGTGGTCCGCGGCGGTCGTCGCCTCGCCCGCCCCCGCCGACGCCGTCGCGTGGCTGCTCGACGCGGCAGACCGCATCGAACGGAGCGGTCTGACGAGCGCCGACGAGGCCGCGGCCGCTCCGCCCGCGGAGGGTCGCGCGCAAGACCTCCTGGCGGACGTCCGCGCCTTTCACGCGGGGCTGGAGCGACGCGCGCGCGAGGCCGCCACCTGGCGGAGCGAGCGCGACTTCGCGCGCCAGGCGGTGACGTGGCTGGAGCGCGCGACCGCGACGCTCCTCGCGAACGGGCTCGCGGGCGCGCCCGCCGTGCCGTTGGACGCGTCGCGCGAGGCCTTCTACGTGCGCGCGGCGATCTTCGGGCACGCGCTCGCCCTCGACGAAGACGTCCCGCTCACCCGCGCGCTCCGCGATCGGGCGATCCGTCTGCTCCTGGCTCGCGCGATGGGCCCCTTGCTCGCGGCCGCGCCGTCGCCGATCGACCGCGCGCTGCGTGAGCCGATCGCGGTCGTCGACGGAACGATGCGGGCGCAAGGACTCTCGCTGGAGCCCGGGCGGCGATAGCCTCGACCTCTTCGACCTGCCCCGCCGAGAGCGAAGGCGATTCGTCGCTGGGCGCCGCGTTCGCCTCGACGGCAACTCGAGCCCGCCAGGTGGTAACCGGGCCCTTCGACCCCTTCGAATTGTAGGGAATTATGTGAGGGCACGCGCGTTGCTTTCCCAGCTCGGCATGCCAAGCCGAGTGTCCTTGCTCACCGCACTGTTCTGCGTCGCGCTCTTCTCGGCATGTGGCGGCTCCGTCGACCGCAGCGCCGTCTCGGCATCGGCCGACGTCTTCCTCGCTGCGTGCGAGAACCTCCATGCGCGGCGTATCGCGTACAGCGAGCGGTGCACGGGCCCGAGAGCCGGAGAGGACGACGCCTCCGTCGCATCCTGTGCGGGGATCGTCGCGTCGCCCGGCGTGAGCTTGACACCTGCGGATCTCGACGCGTGCGCGGCGCAGGTGGACGCGGCCCCATGCCTTGGCGGCGGCGTCTTCCCCGGGTGCACCGGCTACGCGGCGGACCTTCTCTATCCGAACCATGCGCGAAAGGGCACCCTCGCCCCCGGACAAGCGTGCTTCGCGGGCGTGCAATGCGATAGCGCGTACTGCGGCGCGGCGTACGCTCAGTGCGGCGTTTGCCAGCGCGCCCGCAGGCTCGGCGACACCTGCGACCCGCCCCCATCGCTCGACGTGTGCATCATGGGCGAGTGCATCTCGGGCACCTGCCAGCTCCCCGGAGGCAGGGTCGGCGAGGAGTGCATCGGATACGGCGAACCGTGCCAGGCGCCGCTTCGGTGCAAGACCGAGGGGAGTATCCACGGGGTGTGCTTGCCGCGACCACCAGGCGTCCTTTGCGCGGCCGACTGGTGCGAAGCGCCGCTCGTTTGCGGGGACGGCACCCGGTGCCAGAGCCCCACGCCAGAACCCACCGGCCTGGGCGAAGGGGCTGACTGCTCCCGTGGCTTCTGCCGCGCCGATCTCTCGTGCGACGGCGGGAACGTCTGCAGGGCCGTCTACCTGCTCCCGAGCGGCGCGCGCTGCCAGCAGGACGGTCGCCCGCTCTGCGCTCACGGCTTGTACTGTCACGCGAAGTGCCGGCTCGGCGTCTGCGGGGGCGACGGCGAATGCCAGGCGATGCCGCAGCCCGGGGAACACTGCACGCCCCTGGCCGAGTGCGCCGAGACGGCCACGTGCTCTGGCTTCGACCCTGCCGACGAGACCAAGGGTACCTGCGCGAGGTTGGGCAAGCGCGGCGAGGCCTGCCCGTGCGCGGGTAGCGAGCTCTCGTGTCAGGGCGGAACGTGCCAGCCTTACGGACCCGCGATCTGCCGGTGACGCTTACTTCACGCCCACGTACGCGCGCGCCTGGACGACGCCCTTCTCGCGGAGCTCCACGATGCGCGGCGTGAGCTTCGCCGCTCGGAGCTTGCCGAGGAACGCGTCGGCCTTGTAGCCGCTCCACACCGCATAAGCGCCGCCGGGGACGAGGGCGGCGTGGGCAGCTGCGAGCGCGCCGGGGGCGTAGAGGCGCGCGTTGGTGCGAAAGGACGCCCACTCCGGGCCGTTGTCTACGTCGAGGAGGATCGCACCGAGGCCGTGCTCGCGGGCGATGACGTCGACCACGTCGTCGTGCACGAGGCACACGCGCGGATCGGCGAGCACGTCGCCGGCGAGGTGCGACAGCTCGCCGCGCGTCAGCTCGCAGATGGCCTTGAGCTTCTCGACGACGAGCACTTCGGTGTCGGGGCCGGACACGTCGAGCACGCCGCGCACCGTCGCCCCGAAGCCGAGTCCCCCGACGAGCACGCGCTTGGCTCCGGGCGCCACGTCGGTGACCATCCTCCCGAACGAGAGCTCGGTCTCGAGCGCCGCGCTCGACAAGAGCACGACGCTGCCGAGCACGACGTCCCACGCTTCGCCGCGTTTGCGGAGCGCCAGCGTCTGACCAGCCTCTTCGATCGTGCGGACGATCTCGGTGCGCATCGCGACCAATCGTAGTCCAGACGCGGCGGCGACGGCGGCGTTTGGTAGGCGCGGTGCTGCGGGTGGGTGGGTCGCTAGCCGCTACGGCCAGCAGGTGGTGCGGCCGCCGTCGCAGACGTCGCCGGCGCCGGTTCGACGCGGACGGGACACCTTGCAGGCCGGCGTCGTGGCGCCGAAGGTGTTGGTCGGGCTGAAATTGGGCCCGGCGTCGTCGATCCAGCCGCTGACGATCACCGTGCTGCCGCCGATGTTGTCGAACGTGGTGTTGTCGATGAACACGCTCGGCGCGCCCTGGTCGCCGACGCCGCGGATGAACACGGCGCCGTTGTTGTCGCTCGGCCCGCAGCCGAACCCCGTCGTCCCGCCGACGGCGCCCGCGTACTCGACGCGCACGTACGACAGGTGGCTGCCCGTCGCGGGAATCGACTTGAAGTAGAGGCTCAGCCAGTCGCCGGGGGCCTTCTGCGCTTTCGCCGAGGTGAAGACGATGGGGGCCGCCGCGGTCCCGACGGCCTCCAGGATGCCCGGGCGCACGTTCGACGAGCCGACGTAGATGCCCGAGCCGACGTTCTCCTCGAACGCGACGGTGACGCCGGGCGCGATGGTGAGCTTCGCGGTGACGTTGTCGGTGTTGGCGGCGAGGTAGATAGCGCCGCGCGCGTGGTACGGCACGCCGTGGTTGGCGAACGTGTCGTCGCGGAGGAAGGTCTTGTTGGTAAAGAGGAGGATCTCATCCTTCATGTTGCCGGTGAGCACGATGTCCGTGGGCAACGTGCCCGCGATGCCCGGCTCGAGTCGCAGGGGGTACGGGTAGTCGGTGGCGCCCGAGCCGCGGATCCACACCTTGCGCGAGGCCGCGGTGAGCGTGCCCCATGCCTCGAGGTTCATGCCGTAGGTGGCCGACTTCTCGATGAGGACGCCGTTCAGCGTCGTGCTGCGCAGCGGGTCGCCGTCGTTCGTTCCGCCCGCCACGCCGCGCACGAGGAGCGCGCCGCGCTCGCCGACGGTGACGAGGCCGCCGTTCTGGATCGCGACGACCGCGAGATCCGCCGTGCCCATCGGCTCGACGGAGATCTGGGACCACTTCGCGACGGGGTCGACGGCGTCGAAGGTCACGGGCCGCACGTCGAGCGCGCCGTTGACGAGCTGCGAGGTGCCGTGGGCAACGAGGCTCCCCTTGCTGGTGTTGCTGCCGACGTCGATGCCGAAGCCGCCACCGAGGAGGACGACGGCGCACGGCTCGATCGTGAGCTTCGCGCGCACCTGAACGTCGGCCGTGAGGCGGTGCGGGCTGGTGGCCGCAGTCCACGTCTCGTCCGCGGAGATGGTGCCCTGGTGGCTCGTGCCGGGGCCGGTCGGCGCCGGACAGGAGCCGCGCTTGGCGAGCTCGTCGGGCGTCGGATCGGCGGGCGTGCCGACGCCCCCCGCGTCCACCGGCGGCGCCGTCTCTGGGGTGCCGGCGTCGGGCAAGGTCGTCACGCCGCCGTCGGGGGCAGGTGTGGGGTTGGACGACGACGACGACGAGGTGCAGGCCGCGGCCGCGAGCGCGAGGACGAGCGAGGCGGGGGCGAGGGAGGCCGAGAGGAGGAGGCGGGGCGAGCGAAGGCGGCGGTCTTCCATGGTTGGATGGACGAGACTCTGCCGTGTCCCGCTACCGCGAAGGCGCCATCGGATGACACGCGCGCGCCAAACGGTGTCATCCGACCGGGTGACGTTGCGCTTCACTCGCCCGCAAGATCGTGGCAATTTAGGCTCGTGCCCCTGCGCGCGACGACGTCGCTCGACGCGTTTCTCCGCTCCCCCATCGACGCGTTCGTCGTGAGGAGGTGCTTTGCCTTCTGGCAGAGCGGTCACGGCGCCAACGGCCTCATCGCCTGGGGCACGCCCGACGAGGCCGACGTGCGCGAGATGACGCAGGCCTTCGACGTCGTCCTCGGCCCCCACGTGCGCGAGCACGTCTCGCTCGTCGACGTGCGCGCGATCGAGCGCATCGAGCCGCTCGCCTTCACCGCGCTCCTCGCGTTCATGACCTCGCGGCGCGCGGCCTACGCGAAATGCACGCGCCGGCAAGCCGTGCTGTGCCAGAGGAGCGCGTTCGGCGCGGCGATCATCGGCCTCTACCACATGATGCAGCCAGCCTACCCGACGTCGGTGTTCCACGACGAGCGCCCGGCGCTCGCATGGCTCCTGGACGGCGAGACCGACGCCGGGAAGGTCACGCGCGCCTACGCGCAGGTGAAGGCCCACGCGCTCGGGGTCACGCCGCTCCTCGCGCGCGTCCGCGCCGGCCTCCAGGACGAGGGTCGAACGATGCGCTCGCTCGCGCGCGCGCTCCGCACCTCGGTGCGCACGCTGCAGAGGCAACTGCAGAGCGCGGGGACGAGCTTCCGTGCCGAGCGCGATCGCGCGCGCGTGGAGCGTGCGAAGCTGCTCTTGCTAGAGACCGAGCTGACCGTGTCGACGATCGCTTCACGCACGGGCTTCTCGAACCCCTCGGCGTTCGTCTCCGCCTTCCGGCGGGCGACAGGCGAGACGCCCGGCGCGTTCCGGGACAAGCGAGATGGCCAGGGTAGACGACGTTCGCTCTAGTACGACGCCATCGCGTGCGTGTAGCGCGGCGGCGGGCCGGTGACGACGCGCTGCGTCCATGACGCGCCGTCGTATTCCCACGTGTCGCCCGCAGGGAGGGTCCCGGCGTCGCCCCCGAGGATCTCGCCGCCGAAGACGACCACCTTGCCGTTGATGGCCGCGGACGCGTGATCGGTGCGACCCGGCGGACCCGTCACCGCGCGCTTGAGCCAGGTCGCGCCGTCCCACTCCCAGGTGTCGGTCTGGTGCGCGATGCCTCCGAAGATATTCGCGTCGCTGCCGCCGAAGAGCACGATCTTCGACGCGAGCGCGGACAGGCTGAGATCGGACCGCGCGCTCGGGCCCGATGCGGTGCCGCCGCCGGCCCATGCGGAGCCGTTCCAGGTCCACGTCTCGCCAGGAGTCGTCTGGAAGACGTTCGGGTCGCCACCGAAGAGCAGCGTCTGCGCTCCGAGCGTGGCCATGCGGTGGCCGACGCGTCCCGACGGAGCCGTGAGAACCCGCTTGGTCCACGACGTGCCGTTCCACTCCCAGGTGTCCGTCGGATCGAGAACCCCGCCGTCCCCGTCGAGCGAGCTGCCGCCGAAGAGGACGACCTTGCCGCCAAGCGTCGCCATCGCCATGCGCCGGCGCGGCTCGGGGCCCGCGACGGCGCGCTGGGTCCACGAAGCGCCGTCCCACTCCCAGGTGTCCGAGAGGCGACTGGTTCCGTTGAAGCCACCGAAGAGGACGACCTTCCCGTTGAGCGCGCTCATCGCGTGGTACTGGCGGGCGGAGGGACCTGCGACCGAGCGCTGCGTCCACGTCGCGCCGTCCCAGATCCAGGTGTCTCCGAGCGCGCTCGTGCCGTTGTGACCGCCGAACAGGAGGACGTGGCCCGTCGACACGGGCGGAATGCATACGCCGCCGGTGCACGTGGCGCCGCCGGTGCACGCCGCGCACGCACCGCCTCCTTTGCCGCAGGTCGTCTCGGTGCTCGCGGCAACGCAGGCGCCCCCGGAGCAGCACGTGTTGCAGGTCGACGGGCCGCAGGCGCAGCCCCCGGTGCACACGCTCGCGCAACCGTCGCTCGCGCCACACGCCTTGCCTCCGCAGCTCGGCGTGCACGGGCCGGTGCCGCAGAGGTTGGGACCGCCCCCGCCGCACGTGAGCGCGCCGGGACAGGCGGCGCAGGTGATGACGCTACCGCACCGCCCGACGAGCTGGCCGCACTTTCCGGCGCAGTCGGCCGCGTCGAAAGGCACGCAGCCCCCTGCATCGGGCAAGGTCGCGTCGCCGAGAGGTGCAGGGCCGCCGTCCGAGACCGCCGCGTCGGTGTCCGACGGGAACTCCGCGTGATCGGCGCCTCCGCACGCCGAAATGCCGAGGAGAAGCGCGACGACAGCGGGGAGGGCGGCTCTCATGGGTGTGCGCGGGAAGATACGCGCGGGCGCGCGGCCCCTTCCTTCTCTTACGCTGAATTCCCTTGGGGGCGGCTCACTCGTGGTCTTCGATCACCAGGTTCGGCATCACCGCCCACGGGCTCCGCCGATCGCCGTAGACGGACACCGTCGGCGGGGGGAAGCCCGGATCGGCGAACGCGCCCACCGCGACCGTGAAAAAGCCGGGGACCGCGTCGAGGTCCCAGTAGACCGTCGTACCGCACGTGGGGCAGAAACGATGCGTGACCCGCCCGCCTTCGTCCCCGACGCGGACGTACTCGTGGGCCGGCCCCGTCACGGTGACCTTGTCCCGCGCAAAGCGCGCTTGGACGCCGAAGATGCTCCCCGTCCGCTGCTTGCACGAGAGGCAGTGGCACATGGAGAGGCGGACGGGCTCCCCTTCGCAGACGACGGCGAGCGCGCCACATGCGCAGGTTGCGCGACGAGTGACCCTCATGGGGAAGCATCCTAGGCCGGCTCGATCACCTCGACCAGTCCTCGACCCGCAGCCCGTCAAACACGCGAAAATCGCGAATGTTCGCGGTGACGAGGGTGGCTCCGTTCGTCGCGGCGACCGCGGCGATCTGTCCGTCGGCAAACGGGACCGTCTTGCCGCGCGCACCGAGCCGCGCACGCTCGCGCGCATGCCAATCGGCCGCCGTCGCATCGTAGGGAAGCACCGACATGGTCGCCCTGACCACGTCGGACAGGTAGTCCCGCACGGCCTGCTTTCTCTTTCCTTCGGGCATCCGGTGCATCCCGTAGAGGGCCTCGTGCCAGGTGACGGAGGAGATGATCAACGCGCCTGTGTGCTCCCGCAGGCGCCGCAAGAAGGCCGCGCTGGGCGCCTTCCGACACGGCTCGGCGATCGCGTTCGTATCCAGCAGGAACTTCACCAGCGAACCTGGCCACCCGGCTCGCGAGCCCGGGTGCCCTCGAAGGCGCCCTCGAGATCCAGCGCGCCGAGATCGTGCGTCGCGCGGAACCGCTCGAGCGCCGACCACGCGTCGACGGCTCCGCCGCGCATGCGCTCGTAGCTGGCGGAAGAAACGATGACCGCCACGGCCTTGCCGCGCCGCTGGATCTCGATCGGCGCACGCTCGGCCTGGTGCAGGAGCGCGGGGAGGCGGTTCTTGGCGTCAGCGACGGACACCTTCTTCATGGCTATCACGATAGCTATCTATTCCTCCCGCCGCCAGCGCGGCACGTCGTGAGTGTTGCGACGGTCGTGCCAAACCCCAAGAGCGCTGCAAACCGGGCGACAAGCCGGCAGCCCCGAGCTCCCTCCGGTGTCACGGGAGGCACTGTCCTAATTTGAATCGGCTGCGTCAAAGCGGCGGCACGCCGCTCGCCGTACGATCCGCGCATGACGATCCTGCGGACCCGGACGATCTGGCGCCGTCCCCGCGCGCATCGGGCTACGTGTGCGCCGGACGAACTGACCTACCGTGAGTGCGAGCGGGTGCGCGGGATCCTTCGGATCCTTCGCCACCACGCGGGCGGTTGGAAGGCGCTCGCGTGCGCGATGGGGGTCAAGGAGAAGACGCTGGAGCAGGCGGCCAACAGGCGAAGGCGGCGCACGTCCGCGGGGATCGCGCTGCGGGCCGCGCGGGCGGCAGGCATCCCGGTAGAGGAGATACTCGGCGGGACGTGGAGGCGGTGGGTGGGCTGACTGACGAACGAACGCCCTATCGCTTCACAGCGGCCATGAATATAGCGTCGAAAGCGATCCGCTCGTCAGCGGCGTCCCACAAGTCTCGGTGAACCTCTTTGCGGTTCGGCGAGTGAAGCAGGCGCACCTGAACGCCCTCGTCTTTCGCGACGCTCACGGCGGGCAAGAAGTCTGAATCGCCGGTCAGCAAAATTACGCGCTCCAGTTTCCCTTTGGAGGCGAGACGCACAAGGTCGACTGAGAACAGGACGTCGACCCGCTTCTGCTCAAAGTCCCACTTGCTGGCATCCTTGTTCCAGTACCGTGCGCAGCGCCCCTCTCGAACCTCGAACTTTGGGAGCTGACGGAGCGACTGGAAGAACCGCTGCCGTTTCGCGAAACGCGTCGACTCGTCCGTGCTGGGTGGGTTGCTCTGGTACGGCGGAGAGTCGTAGTAGTAGGTGCGAAGCAGATCATCGCTACCCGTCAGGTGCAGCGCGAGCTTGTCGTAGCCGACCTCCGCGCCGCTGTGGTGCTTTCTTAGGATGCTGTTGAGGTGCGCCCCGTCGATAAAGATCGCGCTCTTCAAAAGCCCTAGCCTTCCCCAACTTCCAGCCGCAGCGGACACGAAAAAGCCCCACACGGAAAGGCCGGCGGGGCTTGAGATTGCAACCTGACATCCACACGGAACGCCAGGGCGAATGACAATGGGAAGATGGTCTCGTTTGCATCCATTGTCAACACTTCATCCCCAGCGAA
>JANYHK010000056.1 GCA_025359105.1 Myxococcales bacterium
GGAGTCGGGGTCGGGGTCGGGGTCGGGGTCGGGGTCGGGGTCGGGGTCGGGGTCGGGGTCGGGGTCGGGGTCGCCAGGAGGGTCAAGACGAAAGGGAGCGCGAGGGGTGTCATGGGGCCTTGCGCGGGTGGGCGACGAGCCAGTCGACGACGCGGGGCCCGTGCGACGCGAGCGCGGCCCACTCGCCGCCGTGATCGGCCCCCGCGACGAGATCCCACGTCACGTCCGCGGCGCACGATGCGTGGTACTTGCGGAGGCGGACCGCGAGCGCGTGCAGCGGGTTCTTGTCGCCGACGAGGAAGTACACCGGCGCCTTTGCCTCGGCGCACGCAGGCTCGGCAGGCGCGACGCCGCCGCCGTGCACGACGATCGCCGCGAACGCGCGTGAGAACTCCGCCGCGTGCATCCCGATCCACGACGCGCCGCCCGACCAGCCCAGGAGCCACGTCCGGTCGCGGTCGACGCGGTTGGCGTCGACCTTCGCGACCTGCTCGGTCACCCACGACGGCTCGCCGTCCCATTGCCAGAAGCTGCCCTTGCAGCCGAGGTCGGCGGGGCAGGCGAGCGTGAGGACGCCGATGCCGCGCTTCGTCGCCAGGCGCGTCCACGCGTCGTGCGGGGTCTGCGTCGGTTGGCGATCGCCGTGCAGGACGACGAGCAGCGGCGCCGGCGCGTCGCCGGGCGGGAGCGTGAGGCGGCAGCCCGCGCACGGCGCGTCGGCGAACGCCGGCCGCGCGACCAGGAGGAGGAGCGTGGCCGTGAGCACCGCGACCCACGCGCCCGCCCGCCCGCGTGCACCTGCGCGCGCGCGTGCACGTGCGCGCGCCAGCGGAGGCGTCACGGCATCCGCCGCAGCGTCCGCATCGGGAACGCCGCCCAGAACGGCGTCTTCACCTCCGTCGCGCCTGGCTCCACCATGAACCACGTCGCCTCTCGTGAGGGGCGAAGGATCTGGAAGCTCTGCGCCGGCATGTAGCTCTGGCCGAGGAGGAGTGCCGTGCGCCCGCCCGCGTCCTTGGCCACGTCGAGGACGAGCACGGCGTGACCGAACGGCGAGCCCGGCATCACGAAGAAGTCGCCGGGCTGAACCTCGGCGAACGGGACTGCCTTGCCTTCGCGCGCAAGGGACGAGGTGTTCGCCCACGTGAACACCTCGTCCTCCCACGCGCGGAAGGCGGCGTGGTCCTCCTTCCGCGGCGCGGCCACGGCGCGCAGGTTGGCCTTCGTTCCCTCCGTCACCATGCGTTCGCCGGTGAGCCACTTCGCGTACGCCAGCGTCGCGCCCGACGCGGCGTGGTAGGCGAGCGCGCGATCGCCGCGGCCATACCGCCACTCGGCGTGCATGCGGAGAACGGCGTCGGCGCACTGCTGGAGATCGCGCGCGCCCACGTCGACGTCGACGACTGCGGCGACGTTCTCGTGCCGCCCGTCCTCGTAGAGCGGCGCACCGCGGAAGTCTTTGACCTTCGCATCCGCGGGTGACATCGGCAGCGTCCGGAGAAACGCGCCGAAGCTCCCGTCCTCCACCGTTGCGCGCGTGAAGCCGGCGGGCGTCGGGGCGCGCGCCTCCAGCGTCTCGGCCGACGTGAACGTCCAGGGGTGGACGGTGCGGTCGGGCGACGAAAGACCTAGGACGGCGGCGACCAGGAGCCCGGCGAGTCGGATCATCTCGTGGGTTGGACCCGCACCCCCCGCGCGGCTTGGGTCTTGAAAACACCACGCCCGCTCTAGCGGTCAAACGGCCCGCGCCGACATTGGCGCTTGTTTTTCCCCTTGGTTGACGTATTGCGGCGGCATGGATCTCACCAAAGACCTCGTCCTGGCCACGCTCGCGAAGGTCCAGGGCGCCGCCAAGCTCGGGGAAATCGCGATCGCCGGCGGCGCGGTCACGATCGCCGCGTCGCCCGAGGGGGGCTCGCGTGAAGAGCTCGGCCGTGCGATGCGCAAGGCCATCGCCGTGCTCGACGGCGTCTCCAGCGTCGAGGTGCGGTGGACGGGTGACCTGCCCGGCCGCGAGATCAGCCCGACCGATCCGCTCCCCGGCGTGAAGAACGTCGTCCTCGTCATGAGCGGCAAGGGGGGCGTCGGCAAGAGCACCTGCGCGACGAACCTCACGATGGCGCTGCACCGCGCCGGCTTCCGCGTCGGACTCCTCGACGCCGACATTTACGGCCCGTCGATCCCGACCATGCTCGGCGTGACCGGCCGCCCCGTGTCGATGGACGGGAAATCGATCGAGCCGCTCTCGCGCTTCGGCGTGAAGCTCATGAGCATCGGCTTCCTGCTCGAGGATCCGAAGGCCGCCGTCATCTGGCGCGGCCCGATGCTCCACGGCGCGCTGCAGCAGTTCCTGAACGACGTGAGCTGGGGCGAGCTCGACTTCCTCGTCCTCGATCTGCCCCCCGGCACCGGCGACGTCGCGCTCACGCTCTCTCAGAAGGTGAAGGTCACGGGCGCCGTCGTCATCACGACGCCGCAGCCCGTCGCGACCGACGACGTCTTCAAGAGCGTGTCGATGTGCCAGAAGGTGAACATCCCCATCCTCGGCGTCGTCGAGAACATGAGCTACTTCATCGACTCCGCCGGCGTGAAGCACGAGCTCTTCGGAAAGGGGGGCGGCCAGGCCGTCGCCGACTTCGCGCACGCGCCCCTGCTCGGCCAGGTGCCGATCGATCAGAGCGTCCGCGAGTGGGGCGACAAGGGCACGCCGGTCGTGCAAGCGGCTCCCGCGAGCTCCATCGCGCGCGCGTTCGTCGAGATCGGCGAGCGCCTCGCGGACCTCATCGCCGCGCGCCACGACGCAGGCGCTGCGAACGAGCCCGGCCCCCTCATCGATCGCAGCGGCGGCCCCGGGGGTCGTCGGAGGCTGCCGGTCACCAAGGGCTGAAGCCGCAGCGGAAGTAGTACAATTCTACACCTTTCCGCTTGTTTTTCCGCTGGTCCGGAAACTGCTTCGACGGAGCAGTCATGCGGTTCCTTGTCCTCCTGTCGGTCCTCTGTGCGGCGGTTCTCGCAGCCTGCGGGGCGAACAACGCCAGCACGTTCTCCGACCAGAACCCCGACGGCGGCATCGGTTCCGGCGACGACGCCAGCTTCAACCTGGACACGGGTCCCGACGTGGATCCCTACAAAATTGATCCACCCCCTCAGTGGTGCGGACCCGACGGTGGTCCGGCGGCGCCCCCCCCTGTCGGCGGCACGCTCGACTGCCCGAGCGACAAGAACAAAGAGGGGTGCGACTGCAGCTCCGCGGGCATCGGCGCGACCGCCGCGTGCTGGATGGGCCTGCGCGCGAACCGCCACCTGGGCCAGTGCAAGGACGGCACGACGACGTGCATCCACAAGAGCGAGACCTCCAACCAGTGGGGACCGTGCGTGGGTGAGGTGCTCCCGACGCCGGGCGCCAAGGGCAAGGCCGCGTGCAAGTGCTTCAGCGCGGGCCAGTGGAAGCTCTCCAACTTGATCCCGTGCTTCTTCACGTACTCGCCGAGCAACGCCGTGTACGGCATCTCGACGGTGCTCGACGCGGCAGGCAAGGCCGCCTGCCAGGACCCGGTCCCGCCGGAGCCGCCGCCCGCGCCGCCGACGAAGTGGACCGACGATACGCTCAAGGTCGACTGCGCCGGGCACTTCCGCCTCTGCTACGAGCTCAAGGCCGGCGACTACGCCAACCCGAAGGCAAGCGACTGCGCCGTCACGCCGCGCGACGCGAGCGGCAAACCGGCGCTCTGCGTCGAGGGCGACTACTTGAAGGAAGGGATCGAGCAGGCGTTCCCGACGATCGGCCCCTGGGTAAGCGCGAACACTGCGTGCTCGGCGCAGTTCAAGAACAGCGGCGGCTACGGCGAGATGACCGTCATCGGCCTCAGCGTGCAGTGCGACAAGGTCGACGACGGCGCGGGCCAACCCGAGGTCTTTCACCGCGTCCAGTACTGCCCCTTCGCGTGCGGCCAGAACCCCAGCGGCCCCGGCTGCGCGAACTGCCAGCAAGGCGGCTCAGGGCAGTTCTGAAGGCTCGCACCGTCCGAGGCCGTCCCCGCGCGCTCCGCCCTACTTCACGAGCACGTCGCCGCCGCACGGAACGTCGACGTTTTCGGCTTCGCCGTGGCTGCCCACCTGGATGGAGTGCTTGCCGCAGTGAACGTCGATCGCTCCGTCCGACTCGCCGAGGACGACGCCGTCCACGAACACGCGATGCCCGTGTGCCTTCGCCGAGAAGCGCAGCGTGCCGCGCGTCGCCGGAACGATCGGCAACGTGTCGAGGCGGATGCTCGGCACGCCCGCCGTCGACGCCGTCGAAGCCGCGGCGGGCAGTGGCGAGGGGGCGGCGGCCGCGGCTGCCGGCGCAGGGCGCGCAGGTGGCGGGGGCGCGGCCGCGCGGCCCGTCGCCTGCACCACGGTCACGTGGGTCCGCGGGTACGGCGTGCGCGCGTCCACCACGCGGACGACCACGGCGACCCCGAGGCTCACGAGCACGCCGATCGCGACGCCCCCCGCGATCCACGGACCCATGCTCCGCGGCGCCCTATCGTGCGCGTGCGCCACCGTCGTCCGGAGCGGCGCGCGTCGCGCCGTCGCAGTCGGCGGCGCAACCGCCGACGACACGACGGCCGCGATCGGCGTCAGCTCGAGGATGTCGTCGAGGAGCACCTCCTCGGTCGACTCCGCCGCGAGGATCGGGACTTCCAGGGTCCGTATCGATTCCTGCGACTCGTACGCCGGGAACTCGCCCACCAGCATGGCGGAGCGCGGTTCACTCGTCGGGGAAAGGCGGGTCCTCTTCACGTGGGCCGAAGTTATTTCCCGGGGTCGTCGCGGCCGCAACCCAAAAAAGACGAAACGCACCTTTCGTGCAAGGCACGAGTCGCCGAAGGCGAATTCGTTTTACGGGCGCCAGCCGCCCTTCTTGTTGCTGCCCGTCGTCCCCACGCTCGCGTTGTAGGTCTCGATGTCCTGCTCCTTCTTCAGGAGCACGCCGAGGAACGGCAGCTCCTTCACGAAGCGCTCGGTGCCGAGCCCGGCGCGCTTCAGCACGCTGATCCAATCCACGAGCTCGCTCGTCGAAGGACGCTTGCGCAAGCGCGGAAGCTGGCGCAGCTCGTAGAACGCGACCACCGCCTGATCGACGAGCGCGTCCTCGACGTGCGGGTGGTGCACCTTCACGATCTTCCTCATCAGCTCTTGATCGGGAAAGTCGATGAAGTGGAACACGCAGCGGCGCAGGAACGCGTCGGGCAGCTCCTTCTCGTTGTTCGACGTGATGATGACGACGGGGCGCTGGTGCGCGATGACCTCGTCCCCCGTCTCGTTCACGATGAAGCGCATCCGGTCCAGCTCGTGGAGCAGATCGTTCGGGAACTCGAGATCCGCCTTGTCGACCTCGTCGATCAAGATCACGCACCGCTCCTTGTGGGCGAACGCGCGGCCGAGCGGGCCCATCTTGATGTAGTGGCGGATGTTCTTGACGTCGCCGTCCCCGAAACGTGCATCATACAAGCGTTGCACGGTGTCGTAGATGTAGAGCCCGTCCTGGGCGCGCGTCGTCGACTTGACCCCCCAGAAGATGAGGTCCATCCCCAGCGCGGCGGCGACGGCCTCGGCGAGGAGGGTCTTGCCGGTGCCCGGCTCGCCCTTCACGAGGAGCGGCCGCTCGAGGGCCAGCGCCGAGTTGACGGCCGCCTCGAGCGACTCGTTCGTCAGGTAGGTGAGGGTGCCGGTGAAGCGGACGAACGGCTCTTGGATGACGCTCATGGCCCTGAATGGTTAGCACACGAAGGACCGGGACCGCGCGCCGCTTCAGCGGGGCTTGTTGGCGCGGACGATCCGCCCGCTGCTCGACGTCGCGAACACGAACCGATCGTTCACGGCTAGACCTTGCGCGTTCCCGAGGCCGTCGATGATGACGTCGATGCGGTCTTTCATCGACCTGTCGACGCGATAAATCCTGCCCTCGTCGCGATCGGCAAAGTAGAGCTTGGCCCCCTCGACGACCATCGCCGCGATGGTGCCGGGCCGGTGTCCGACGAGGAGCGTCGGGGCGCCCGCGTCGGCGCCGCTCGTGGGCGCGCCGTAGACACCGCCGTCGGGCCCGTCGACCGACCAGTACACGGTTTGATCGCTGCCCTCGACCGCGACGGCATTCGCGCGCGACGTGGCGGTGAACAGCGTGGCGCTCGCAGCTGAGAGTGTCGCGGGGTGCCACCACACGCCGTCGCGGGTAGTGAACCAGAGGTTGGCTCCGATCGCCATGTGGAGCCCCGCGCCGCTGTCGCCGTCGGCGGTCGGGATGACCTGGACGCCGTTGGTGCAGCCGATGAAGCTGGGGTTCGTGCACGCGGACACAGGGGCGTACGGGCCTGCGCCGACGGTCAAGAAGAGGTGGCCGCCGACCTGCACGGGATCGCGCGTGGTACCGGTAGCCGTCCACTCAGCGAAGACGCCGCCGTCGGCGACGTCGAGGGCCACCGTCGCGCCGGTGGCCGACGACACGAAGAGCACCGGTGGCCCGCCGAACAAATTGCCCGCCGCCAAGCCGTTGGGGGAGGGTGTGACGTCCGCGAACCGCGAGCCCCCGTCGCCAGCGTCGCAGCCGTCGACCGGGCACGTCGCCACCACGCCGCTCGCCGTCTCGTTGGTCCAGTACACCGTCTTCGTCGTCGCCAGGATGGCGGTCGGGTTGTCCTGCCCCGTCGCGAAGTCGACGCAGCCGTTCAGGACGCACGGCGCCCCTCCCTCGCCCGCAGGCGCGTCGCTCAAAGGCGCGTCGCTCGCGAGCGCGTCGCCCGCAGTCCCGTCGCGCGGTGAGGCATCGAGCGCTCCGTCGGCGGTCGCGTCCGCGCCGCCGTAGGAGACATCGTCGATGCCGAGGAGGGCGCCGCACGCGAGCGCGCCGAGGGGCAACGCCACGGCGGCGGCGGCGAGACGAGGTAGGGTGCGCATCGCTGAGGTCGGCGTCGTCTCAAAGCCCGAAGAACACCCCCACCCCGCCGAGCACGGCGAGCTGGAAGATGCTTGCGTTCGCGGTGAGCGTGGTCCCGTTGCGCGAGAGCGAATGCGACGCGCCGAGCGTCGTCGTCAGCTCGGGGCCGAGGTGGAAGAAGACGGGCTCCACGGGGCGGTAGAGGAAGCCCACGTCGATGTCGACGAGGAAGCCGTAGGTCGTGGACTTGGTGGTGTCGGCGGGGTTGTTGTCCGGGTTCAGGCTCTGGCGCGACGCGTATCCCAGGCCGCCGCGCGGCCAGATTCCCCACCGGTCGCTCAGCGCGAAGAGGTAGCCGACGCGGGGGATGAACGCGAAGCCGGTCGTCGACGGCAGGTCGAAGGTCTGCGTCACGTTCTGGTTGGTGGGTCGCGTGACGGACTGCGACTGCGTCGTCAGCTCGACGACGCCGCCGAGCGACAGGTTGTCGATGATGAAGAAGTCGGCCGACGGGGCGAACCAGAAGCTCGTCGTCTTGACGGTGGTGTCGCCGCCGCCGTTGAAGCCGGTCTCGTTGTAGCTGTTCGTCGCGAAGCCGATGGGGCCGGCGTAGGAGAAGCCCGAGGCGTTCACCCGGAACCCGGCGACCTGATCGATCGACAGGGTATGGCGCGCGCCCATCGGGCTCAGCAGCTCGCGCTGGGCCAGCGCCGCGCGCGCAGACGTGAAAACGAGCACAAACGCCAGGAGGCGGACGATCGTTCGCGGCATGGTGATGCTAGGCTATCACGGTGCTGATCGCCGCTCCTCCCGTGACGCTTCCGTCCGCGAGCGCGGTCGAGCGCGTGAAGATCGCGCTGGACAGGGCGCTCGGCGGCTCGAAGGTGGACGCCACCGAAGAGCGACGCCTCGCCTACGCGCGCGACGAGAGCGAGGCCATCGGCCGCACCCCCGACGTCGTCGTCACCGCCGAGCGCGCGGAGGACGTCGCCACGGTCCTCGCGCTCGCCGAAGAGCACGGGGTGCCCGTCACCCCGCGGGCCGGCGGCACCGGTCGAACGGGCGGCGCGGTCCCCGTCGCCGGCGGCATCGTCCTTCGCACCGACAGGCTCGCGCAGATCAAGGAGATCGATCGCGGCGATCTCGTCGCCGTCGTGCAGCCGGGCGTCATCACCGGCGACCTGCACGCCGCGTGCGAAAAGGAGGGGCTCTTCTACCCGCCGGACCCCAACTCGCTCAAGACCTGCATGATCGGCGGCAACGTCGCCGAGAACGCGGGCGGGCCGCGCGCGTTCAAGTACGGCGTGACGCGCGACTACGTGCTCGGCGTCGAGGTGTGCCTCATGGGCGGGCGCGTGCTGCGGCCGGGCCGGCGCACGGTCAAGGGCGTCACCGGCTACGACGTGACGGGGCTCCTCGTCGGCAGCGAAGGCACGCTCGGCGTGTTCACCGAGGTGACGCTGCGCCTCGTCCCCAAGCCGCCGGAGGTGGCCACCGTCCTCGCGCTCTTCGACGACGTGCACGCGTGCGGCGACGCTGTGAGCGCGATCGTCGCCGCCGGCCTCGTGCCGCGGTGCCTGGAGCTCCTCGATCGCGCCACACTGGAGGCCGTCCGGGCCAACGGCGTCTCCGTCGATACGCGCGCGGGGGCGATGCTCCTCGTCGAGATGGACGGCGAGGCGGCCGCGCTCGACCCGCAAATCGAGCGCCTGGGGGAGGTCGTCTCCAGGGGACGTGGCGTCGTCGATCTACTCGTCGCCCAAGACGCGGCGCAGCGCGATCGCCTGTGGGAGGCGCGGCGCATGCTCTCGCCGGCCACGCGCAAGCTCGCGAAGTACAAGCTCTCGGAGGACATCGTCGTCCCCCGCTCGCGTGTGCCGGAGCTCCTCACCCGCGTCGACGCGATCGGCGCGGCCACTGGGGTCCGCACCCTCACGTATGGCCACGCCGGCGACGGCAACCTCCACGTGAACTTCCTCTGGAATGACGAAGGCGAGCGGCCGGCGGTCGATCGCGCGATCGAGGCGCTCATGCGCGCGACGATCGAGCTTAGGGGCACGCTCAGCGGCGAGCACGGCATCGGCGTGTCGAAGGCCGCCTACCTGCCGCTCGAACAGTCGGCGGAGCTGATCGCGCTGCAGCGAGACTTGAAGCGCGTGTTCGACCCGCGGGATCTGCTGAACCCCGGGAAGATCTTCCCGGCGACAGGCCACGCCGCGTGCTGAACTGCCGGCGGCGTGCTACGAGCTGAGGCGCTCGCACGTCGGTCGGGCCATCGGAGGCATCAGTGAAGAACCATCGCGCGTCCCTTACCCGCACCGCCTGTGCGATCCCCCTCATTGCGTTCGCGATAGTGGGAGGCTGCCTGACGCAGCCGTCGACCGAGAAGACGGAGCAGCAAGGGAGCGCGCTCGACTCACTGGTCGCCAAGGCGATCATGCCCATCCACCGCGGTCCCCCGGTGGAGGTGCCGTCGGCCGGCGCCCCGCTCGTCAAGCTGAAGTACTACGGCGGCCGCGTGCTCTCGAACATCGAGGTCGTGCAGGTCAACTGGGGCACGGTGAACCCGCAGGTCGCCGATCTGAAGGCGTACTACACCGGCATCCTCGCCAGCCCGTACATGGACTGGCTCGGCGAATACGACACCACGAACGTTCCTGCCAACGAGAAGGCGAACGCCCACGCCGAGACGAAGCAGCACCTCGGCCGCGGCACCTTCCTCAAGACCGTCGGCATCACCCCGTCGATCGCCGCCCTGGCGATCACCGACACCCAGATCGCCGCCGAGCTCGGCAAGCAGATCGACTCCGGCGTCCTGCCGCCCCCCACGCTCGACAGCACGGGGACGGGGTACAGCACCATCTACATGATCGACTTCCCGTCGAACATCAGCATCACGGGCCCTGGTGGCTCGGGCAAATCCTGCGTGCAGTTCTGCGCGTACCACGGCGCCATGGTCTACAAGGGCAAGAACCTCGCGTACGGCGTCCACCCCGACGTCGCGGTCGGCGGTTGCGCCGGTGGCTGCGGCACCAACGCCGACTCCTTCAAGAACGCCACGTCGGTCCACTCGCACGAGCTCATCGAGGCGGCCACCGATCCGGACATCGGCATCCTCATCAACAACGGCGGCAGCACCCTCGATTTTCCGGTCGCGTGGTACTGCGCCGGCAGCGGCTGCGGTGAGATCGGCGATATCTGCAACGGCCAGCAGGGCACCGAAGGCGGCTTCACCATCCAGAAGGAGTGGTCGAACTCCCAGGGCGCCTGCATCTCGAGCGTCGCGGGACTCCCCTCCTGCATCGACGGCAAGGGGGGCGCGTGCTCCCCGTGCACCGCGGACGCGCAGTGCGCCGCCGGCGGCACCAAGACGGTCTGCGAGACGGACGCGACGAACTTCAAGTTTGGCCAGTGCGTCGAGTGCAAGGACAACACGAAGTGCACGGCGGCCAGTCCCGTGTGCAACAAGTCCAAGACGGCCGAGGACGACACCTGTCGCCCCTGCCAAGCCAACGCCGAGTGCGCGGCTCCGACGCCCAAGTGCCTCATCACCACCACCAGCGGCGGCGACTCCGGCGCCGACGCGGCCCCGCCCGCGGGCGGCAAATGCGTCGAGTGCGTCACCGATCCCGACTGCGCGGCGTCCACCAAGGGCTCGGTCTGCGACACGGCGACCAACGCGTGCCGCGGCTGCACGAGCGACACGGAGTGCACCAACGGCACGCACTGCGCGCTCTCCGACCCGAAGAAGGGCAAGTGCGTCGATTGCACGAAGGATGCAGACTGCAAGGATCCGACGAAAGCGAAGTGCGACACCGCGACGGACACCTGCGTCGCGCCCCCTCCGCCCGGCTCCAGCGGGTCGAGCGGTTCCAGCGGCAGCAGCGGCGGCAGCTCGTCGGGTGACGGCGGCACCGGCAGCACGAGCGGCTGCTCGGCGACCGGGCGCCCGTCCAGCGGCGGACCGTTCGGTGCGGCGGGCCTCCTCCTCGGCCTCGCGCTGCTCGCGCGCGCCCGCCGGCGCCGCGCCTAAGCGGTTTTTCGTTCGAAGTCGCGCGTCTCCGCTCGTGGGGTGACGTGCCACATGCGCGCAGAGGACTGACCGTCGTGTCTTGACTCAGCGCGCGTGTGGCCGTTTCGTCACAATTGGAGGAACGCATGCGCCTCGCGCAATCGCGGTGGACCGGGTCGGCGTGGATCGAAGACGCCGCCGCTCCGTGGCCGGCCGATCTCGTGCTGGCCTTCGGCACGCGCGAGGTCTTCACGGGGGCGGTCGTCGACGCGCTCCGCGAGCGGCATCCCGGCGCGACGGTGCTCGGTTGTTCCACGGCGGGTGAAATAGCGGGCACGCGCGTGTACGACGGGCAGGTGGTCGCGACCGCAGTGAGGTTCGCGTCGACGAAGGTCGCCACCGCCCGGGAGCGCATCGACGGGCGGGCCGACAGCCGGGCCGTCGGCGCGCGGCTCGGGGCGGGTCTCGCGCAGCAGGATCTCGTCCACGTCTTCGTCCTCTCCGACGGCCTCCTGGTGAACGCCAGCGAGCTGGCCCGAGGGCTCGCGGACGTGCTCCCGCCGGGCGTGGCGGTGACCGGTGGCCTCTCCGGAGACGGCGCACTCTTCGGCGCCACCGAGGTATGCCTCGACGGCGCGCCGCTGAGCCGGCAGGTGGTCGCGCTCGGGCTCTACGGGAAGGATCTCCGCGTCGGCTACGGCTCGCTCGGCGGGTGGGATCCGTTCGGGCCCGATCGCCTCGTCACCCGCTCCGAGGGCAGCGTCCTGTTCGAGCTCGACGGCCGCCCGGCGCTCGATCTCTACCGCGAGTATCTGGGCGAGCACGCGGCCGGGCTCCCCGCGAGCGGCCTCCTCTTCCCGTTGTCGTTGCGCAACGAGCGCGGCGGCCTGGTCCGCACCATCCTCGACGTCGACGACGCGGCGCGCAGCCTGACCTTTGCCGGCGACGTCCCGCAGGGCGCGTTCGCGCGCCTCATGCGGGCGAACTTCGACCGCCTCATCGACGGCGCTACCGGCGCCGCACGCGCGGCCGCCGCGTCACTGCCGCGCGGCGCGGCGGAGCTGGCGATCCTCATCAGCTGCGTCGGCCGCAAGCTCGTGCTGAAGCAGCGCATCGAAGAGGAGCTCGAGGGCGTGCGCGACGTTCTCGGCGCGGGGACGACCTTGACCGGCTTCTACTCTTACGGCGAGCTATGCCCCGGGGCGACCGGCGTGTGCTCGGAGCTCCACAACCAGACGATGACGATCACCACCCTGGCGGAGGCCGATTGCACAAGCTCCTCGCCCGCCAGCTGAGACGCGCAGGGCTCGAGGGGAGCGAGCTTCTCCCTGGCGTCACCGCGCTCCTCGCCCTCGTCGACGCCGCGTACGTCGAGGCCGATGCCGAGCGCGCGCTGATCGAGCGCTCGCTGGAGCTCATGTCGCGTGAGCTCACGGAGCGCAACCAGGCGTTGCGCGAAGAGCTGAACGCGCGCCGGGGTCGCGAGGAGGAGCTGCTTCGAATCATCGAGAACCTGCCGCAGGCCATCTTCGTGCGCCGCGGCCTCACGGTCCTCTACGTGAACCAGACCGCCGTGAACCTCCTGCGGTACGAGAGCGCGGGTGACATCGTGGGGCACTCCGCGCTCGAGTTCGTCGCGCCCGCCGACCGAAGCGCGCTGGCCGACGCCATCGACCAGACGGGGATTGGGCCACTGCGCGCCGAGCTGCGACTGCTGCGGAAGGACGGTGAGACGGTCCTGGCCGAGCGCAGCACGAGCGAGACGATCGAGTTCGGCGGCGCGCCGGCGATCCTCGTGGCGTTCACCGACGTGTCGGAGGTGCGCGCGCTCCAGTCGCGCATGCAGATCGGCGATCGCATGGCGTCGCTCGGCACGATGGCGGCGGGCGTCGCCCACGAGATCAACAACCCCCTCGCGTACGTGCTCGCCAACCTCGACTTCGCCACGGAGACGATCGAGACCGCGCGCGCGGCCGGCGTGTTGCCAGAGGACGACTGCCTCTCCGCGCTCGCCGACGCGTTGAACGGCGCCCAGCGCGTGCAGCGCATCGTCGCGTCGCTCAAGACGTTCTCACGCGTGGACGACGACGCGCGCGACTCGGTGGCGGTCAACGACGTCCTCGAGACCGCCATCCAGCTCTCCATGAACCAGATCCGTCACAGCGCGCGCCTGGTCCGGCGGTTCGACTCGTCGCCGCTCGTGTTCGCGAACGAGGGGCGTCTCGCGCAGGTGTTCGTGAATCTCCTCGTCAACGCCGCGCAGGCCATCCCCGAGCAGCGCCGCCAGACGGGCACCATCACGGTGCGCACCCTGGTGAGCTCCAAAGATCGCGCGGTCGTGGAGATCTCGGACACCGGCGACGGCATTCCCCCCGGGGTCTTGCCGCGCATCTTCGAGCCGTTTTTTACCACGAAGCCCCACGGCGTCGGCACCGGCCTCGGCCACGCGATCTGCCACGGCATCATCCAGGCGCTCGGCGGCGCCATGGAGGTAAACAGCGTCGTCGGCGAGGGGACGACGATCCGCGTGATCCTCCCGCGTCGCCCCCGGACGAGCCGTCCCCCGACCGGGCCGAAGGCCGAAAGTGTCCCCGCCGCCCGAAAGGCGCGCGTCCTCGTCGTCGACGACGAAGAGGCCATCGGCGCGGTGCTCCAGCGGGTTCTCTTCGACCACGAGGTCGTGTCCGTTCGCGACGCCCGCGCGGCCCTGCGCGCGCTCCGGGAGGGCAAACCCTTCGACGTCGTGCTCTGCGACATCATGATGCCCGAGGTGACCGGGGTGGAGCTCTTCGAGGCGGTGCGGAGCAAGGACCCCGCGCAGGCCGCGCGCTTCATCTTCCTCACCGGCGGCGCGTTCACGCCGAGCACGCAGGAGTTCTTCGAGACCTCGGATTGCCCGCGCGTCCTCAAGCCGTTCTCCGCGGTGGAGATCCGGCGCGCCGTCGCCACCGCGCTGGCGTCGCAGGTCGCGCCGCGTTGAGGCGCCCGACTACTCCAGCGGCAACACCCACACCTCGTCGCCGACCCCGACCGCGAGGTGCTCGGCCGCTTCTTCGCCGAGGCGTACGTTCTCTTCGTCCTCCGACCACGCCGCGAGCACCGCGCGGAAGTAGGGCGACTCTGCGATGGTCACGCCGACGACGGCGCGTTGATCGGCCATCTCGTCGCGGGCGAGCAGCGCCGTCAGCTTGACCTTGTGCGTCCGCTGCACGAGCGAGACCTCGTCGGTCATGGCGGTGAAGTGGGGGCCCCCGTCGAAAGGGTCGACGCGCTCGGCGTAGCGGAAGCCCACGCGCCGCAGCATCTTCTCGACGCCGCGCGTCTGGTGGCCGACCTTTCCGATGACGTCTTGCGCCAGCTTGGGCAGGAGCGACGCGTAGATCGGGTGCTCGGGGAACAGCGCCTTGATGAACTCCTTGTTCTGCTTGCTCAGGCGATCGGCCTGGGCGTAGGTGAGCCCCGTGAAGTGGCGTCCGACGGCGTCCCACAGGTGCGAGGTGCCGTCCGGTTCGAGCGGCGGCAGTAGCTCGGCGAGCAGCTCGTCGCGGAACAGCTCGCGGTTCATCTTGATGTAGAGGAAGCGCACGTACGAGAGGAACTGCCCGAGGCGCTCCGGCACGCGGCGGTAGTCGGGCAGGAGGATGAGGCCGCCGATCTCCGTCGGACCGTTGTACGAGTAGCCGATGTTGAGCGTGCGGTGGTTGAAGTGCCGATCGATCGTGCCCGAGTAGCGCTCCTCGTCGATGACGTCGACGAAGATGTACGGGGCGTCGCGTCGCCCGAGCTGGGCGATGATCATCGACGTGCCGATGATCTGCTGCTTCTCCGAGTCGACGAGGACGAAGACGTACTCGCGCCGCTTGGGATCTTTGATGGCGCCCGTCCAGCTCTTCTGCGCCTGCTCGAGGAGCGTGTGGATCGCCTCCCGGTCTTCCGGCAAATTCACGGTGTTGAGGTGGTGGGCGACCTTGAGGAGCTGGTCCTCGTCGCTCGGCAGCGCACCTCTGATTTCGTAGGGCAGCATGGCGGAGAAAGGTCCGAGCCAGCGAACAGGTCGCGGCGGGGGCTGCCTTTCTACCACGAGGCGCTATTTGATGGGGATCCGGCGCAAGCTGGGGGCGTGGGCGTGGCAGAGGCCGCGCGCGCGCGTGTGGGGATCGAACGTGATCTTCTCGCAGACTTTGCACACGGTCAGGAGCGCCAGGTAGTCGCTGGGGCGCATCAGGTAGTCGACCGCCGCGAGCGAGAGGACGCGGTCGCTGAGGCGCATGCGCTCGTGGTCGACCGGGACGTAACCCGAGCGACCGCTCGTGTCACGGCTGCGGCGCACGTAGCCGGCGTGCAAGGCCGAGCGGGCGAAGCTCGCGTTGTCGCGCGCCAGCTTGAGCGTGGTCAGGACCTCCTGGCGGGTGCTGGCAACGATGGCCTCGACGCTCTGCGACGCCAGCTGCGAGCGGATCGACGCGGGCACCAGGTCGCTCTTGCGTGGGGGGCCCTCGACGCGCGGCGCGTGGCGGATGAGGAGCCGGTAGGGGCCGGCGAGCCACACCGCGAGCCCCGATTTTCCCCAGCTGGTGGCGCTGCCGACCACGAAGGAGACGATCGCCTCGCGGCACGCCTCGGCGATCGCGAGCGTGGTGAGCCCGTCGGGTAGATCGACGGCGGGGCGCGGATCGAGGAGCGGCGGAGCTTGCATCACCATGCGTAGAGAAGGTGAATGCACCGGAAGGGCCAACGCGGGAGCTGGATCGTTCTTCCCCCGAATCGAGGGCTTGGCACCGTCAGGTGACGGCGCGCGTGGATCGGTGGATCCACCCTGCGGCGCGCGGCCCGCACGTTTTTGGTAGCCTTCACGCGTGCGCACACTCGCGACTACGTTGGCGATGGCAACGATGTTCCTTCATTCCGGATGCTCGAGCTGCCGAGCGAAGGAAAGTGATCGGCCGAAGGTCGTCGTCTCGATCTTCCCCATCTACGATCTGGCGCGCCGGGTCGCTGGCCCCGACGCGGACGTGGTCCTCCTCCTTCCCCCGGGCAAGAGCGAGCACCACTTCGACCCGACACCCAAGCAAGTCGAGGACGTCGCCAGCGCCAAGCTCGGCGTCATGGTCGGGCTCGGCCTCGATCCGTGGATGGAGAAGATGCTGAAAGACGCGGCCCCGAAGGCGCGGGCGCTCAAGGTCGGCGACAAGGTCCCGACCCTCGCCGTGAAGGACGATCCGCTGGGCGACGAAGAGGCCCACGCTGGCGGCAAGGACGACGATCACGATCACGAGAAGGGCGCCACCGATCCCCACTGCTGGCTCGACCCGCGGCGCGCGCAGACGATGGTCCAGGCGATCGGCGACGAGCTCGCCCTCGTCGATCCGGCGCACGCGGCCGGCTACCGCGAGCGCGCGACGTCGACGACGAGCAAGCTCGCGGAGCTCGACGCCGAGATCGAGCGCCGCACCACCGCGTGGTCGCGGAAGGACTTCGTCACGTTCCACGGGAGCTTCGGTTACTTCGCGGATCGCTACCACCTGCAGATCGCCGCCGTGATCGAGCCGTTTCCCGGCTCCACGCCCACCGGCAAGTACATCGAGGCGGTGCGCGGCGTCGTCGAGAAGAAGAAGGTCCCCGGGCTCTTCAGCGAGCCGCAGCTCGATCCCCGGCCTGCCAAGATCCTGGCCGACGAGCTCAAGATCCCGCTCGGCGTCCTCGATCCGGTCGGCGGCGCCGCCGAGACCGACAGCTACGAGAAGCTCCTGCGGTTCGACGTCGACGCGCTCGAGAAGGTCCTGAAGTGATGCAGCAGGCGCCGCACTCGCCGCCGCCGCCTGGAATGATCACCGGCACGCTGCCGCCGGCAGGCTCCGAGAGGGTGCTCGATGTCCGCGGGGTGACGGTGCGTTTCGGTCCGAAGGTGGCGCTCGAGGACGTGACGTTCTTCGTGCCGCGCGGCGAGTTCCTTTGCCTGTGCGGTCCCAATGGTGCCGGCAAGTCGACGCTCCTGAAGGCGGTCCTCGGTCTGGTGACGCCGACGTCCGGCTCCCTCGAGATATGTGGGCTTCCCCCCGACAAGGCCCGAGCCAAGGTGGGCTATGTGCCCCAACGGAAGAGCTTTGACCGGGACTTTCCTGCCTCACCGCTCGAGGTGGTCGTGGCGAACTTGCGCGGGCGGTGGCCGCTCCGCATCACCGCGGACGAGCGCGCGCTCGCCATGGAGACGCTCGAGCGGACCGGCGCGGGAAAGCTCGCGAGCGCGCAAATGCGCGATCTCTCGGGCGGTGAGACCCAGCGCGTGTTCCTCGCCCGCGCGCTGGTGACCAAGCCGGAGCTCCTCGTCCTGGACGAGCCCACCGCCGGCGTGGACGTGGCGGGGCGCGCGTCGATCGTGGATTTGATGGCGGAAATCAGCGCGTCGGAGACGCTCAGCGCGATCCTCGTCACGCACAACATGCAGGCGATCGCGCGCTGCGCCGAGCGGGTTGTCTACCTCGAGCGCACCGTGAAGGCGTGGGGGCTCTGGGGCGAGCTCTCGGCGGATCGAGGCCTCAGCGCCATCCAGATCACGGCCGGCGACCACCGAGCGTCGGCGATGGATGGCGACTGATTCGCCACCTGGCGAGCGAATTCGCGCGCACGCGTGATCGCTCGCGCTCGCCGGTTTCCACAGCTCGAACGTGGGCGCCGGGTGGGTAGCAGCCGGCCCGGCCCTTGCGTCCGTGAATCGAGGTCGCACGTTGAGCTTGAAGGGGGGGACGCGTGTGGCGGGCCCCCCCGTTGCGATGTAGCCTCTTGAGTCGGACTTCTCCGAAAGCGAATTTTGCGACGAATGGCGCGAGAGACAAATACGCCCCTGATCCTCTGGATCTGCGCGGCGGTCTGCACGCACTACGCCTTCGCCGAAGGGGGAGGTGTGGTGGCGCAGATCCATGAAGACAAGAGCTTCATGGCCGTCCT
The DNA here is from genome assembly GCA_025359105.1 of Myxococcales bacterium. Taxonomy (GTDB): domain Bacteria; phylum Myxococcota_A; class Polyangia; order Polyangiales; family Polyangiaceae; genus JANYHK01. Next base: position 17,877 of record JANYHK010000056.1, read on the forward strand.
CGGCCGCAACGTTCGTGAGCGCGTGCGCGCGAGCGAGCAGACGTTCGAGCTCGCGCTAGGCGACGCGCCAACCGCCGAGAAGGAGATCGAGCCGCCGCCTCCGCCGCCCCCGCCGCCCAAGCCGACGGCCACGCCGAAGCCCGAAACGACGCCGCCGCCTCCGCCCGAGAAGCCGAAGAAAGAGGAGCCGAAGAAGCCCGAGCCCAAGACGATTGTCTTGAAGCCAGAGGCGCCGAAGCCGCAGGATCTCGCCGCGCCGCTCGCGGACAAGCGCATCGCCGTTCGCCAGCACGCCAAGCCGAACCAGGCCGACAACCCGAACGCGCGTTTCATCGGCGACGAGGCGAACAAGGTCGACAAGGAGACCGTCGCGACGCAGACGGCCCACGACCAGGACGATCCGAACCCGACGCCGGGCGGCAACCACGCGGGCCCTCCCGATCGCGTCGGCGACAGCGACAAGACGAAGATCGCCGAGAGCGAAGAGCACAAGGGCGAGAAGAACCGCGCGCCCGGGGAGAAGGGCACGGAGTTCGACATCCAGAAGGATCCGACGCCGCTCAAGAACCCGCAGCAGGTCGCCATTCTCGCACCGAGCTCCCAGCAGGCCCCGAAGGCCGGCGGCGACGGGCGAAGCGCCCAGCAGCCGACGCCCACGCCCACGCCGCAGCTCGCCCCCGGCGGCGCGCAGCCGTCGTCGCCCGACGTGAACCAGACGCCCAACGGTGGCTGGTCGTTCAACCCCGTTCGTCCGTCGGGCGCAGCCGGCGCGGCGGCCGATCAGGGCAGCGGCGCCGCGACGAACAAGCCTGACGCGCAGAAGCCGGGCAACACGAAGCTCCTCGGGCTCGGCGGGCAGCCGGGACCGGGCCAGGTGAACCTGAACCTGTCGCTCCACGGCGTCGTCGCCGTCGTCGGCTCCGATCAGCTCCGCAAGGAGCGCGAGGCGGACGGCGAGCGGCGTCGCAGCGAGCACCGTGGCGCGTGGACGGCGTCGAACTTCGAGCGCTGGCGCAGCGCGATCGAGAACTACGTGTCGAGCGTGAAGCCGGGCAACCAGACCGCGCTCAACACCGCCGCCGTTCCGTTCGCGTCGTACCTGAACGGGATGCACAACCGCATCCACCCCATCTTCGCGGACAACTTCCTGGGCTCGCTCGACACGCTGCCCAAGACCCACCCGATGAACGATCCGAAGGTGATGACTCGGCTCGAGATCATCGTCACCAAGGACGGCCACCTCGTGAAGATGGGCATCATCAGGACGAGCGGCATCACCGCGTTCGACATCGCGGCGCTCGACTCGGTGAACCGCGCGCAGCCGTTCGGCCCCGCGCCGGGCGCGATCGTGTCGCCGGACGGCAACGTGTACCTGCACTGGGAGTTCCACCGCGACGAGGTGTTCGCGTGCTCGACCATGAACGCGCGCCCGTTCCTGCTCGCGACGCCGCCGAAGGGCACCGATCCCGCGCCGCCCGCGCCCGGCACCCCCAAGCCGCCGTCGCACGAGCCAGGCGCGCCGCCGCCGGTCAACATCCAGGAGACCCGCGAAGGCCTGCTGCTCCCGGTGAAGCCGAAGCGCCACGATTGGACCGGAACCCCGACCTGAGGCTTCCCCCGTCTTCGTGGTAGATTCGCCGCTTCCCATGGAGGAGAGCTCGACCCCCGAGAGCGCGAGCGAGGCGCGCGACCGCGTGCCCGACGCGCCGCCGAGCGTGCCCGAGGCGCCCTCGCCTGCGGCAAGAGAGGGCGACCACGTCACGCCTCCGTCATCGCCGACGCTGCGTGCCGCCTGGGTCCTCCGTTCGGCGACGATCGTCGCGTGCGTGGCGAGCTTCTTCGGGGTCCTCGTGGCGCCGGGGATCCCCGGCAACGCGACCGGGCGGATCGTCGAGGCGTGCCAGAACGTGTCCGACGTGCTCGCCTACGCGACGGCGGGGCTGCTCATGGCGCTCGTGTTCATGGGCTCGTACGAGCTCGCGCGCGCGCCGCGGCTGTCCCTCGCGCCGCGCGTCCTCGCGGTAGGGGCGGCGGGGCTCGTCGTGGCGCTCGCGGCGCCGGCGATGCGCGACAAGCTGCACCCGGTGGCGGCGATCTTCCTCGCGATCGCGTCCGGCATCGTCGCGCTGACGACGGCGTGGCAAGGCCTGCGGACGGCGCACACGCGCGCGGTCGCGGTGGTCGTGGTCGCGATGGCGCTCGCTTCGATCGCGCGCGTGGGCGCGTGGGAGCTCGCGGGCGAAGCAGGAGAGCGCAGCAGCACGCGCATGTACGACATCGCGTCGGCGATCGCGACGGCCGCCGTCGTCCTCGAGGGGCTCGGCCAGCTCGCCGCCGCGGCGTGGCTGGGGACGCGTGGTGGCATCGCGGGGCGTGTCCTGTCGAACCTGGCCATCGCCGCCGCGTTCCTCGTGACGTGGGGCGCCGCGCGTGGCGTGCACCCCGGCGCATCTACCTGGCAGGCGATCCTGCACACCGCCCTCGCCGATGCGCCGGGGACCCCACCGCCGCTCGGCCTCTCCGCGGTCGCGACGTTCCTCGCCTGCTGCGCCATCTTCCTCGGCGCCGTGGCGATCACGTTGCGCGGCCAGATGGTCGCGGTGCTCGCCGCGCTCGCGCTCACGCTCCTGTCGCGGGGGACGTTCGACGTCCCGATCCGCGCGCTGGCCATCGTCGCCGCGGGTCAGTGGCTCCTGCTCTCGACGGTCGACGATCGCTCGATGTGGCGCGCGCTCGTCGCCTCTCGCCCTAGTCCGCCGAGCCGAGAGGCCTTCTAAGGATCAAATCGGGCAACCCGGGATCACGTCCAGCGCCAATTGGTAGGTGGCTGGTGGTTTTCGCCATCGCGCCGCTATCGGCGAAAAACACCAGTCACCTCTAGGCTTCTTCTTCGCGGAGTCGGATGGGGCCGTACTTGGTCGGATCGTGCGGCGTCGGGTTCTTCTCGGCGTAGAACGCGCGGAGCTTGTCCATGTCGGCGCGCACGTCGCCCGTGAGCGGGATCGCCGCCCCGAGCCCGGCGCGCTTGCGTCCGTAGTCGAGGTACCCGGGGACCACCGGCACGTCGGCGCCGCGGGCGATGTGGTAAAAACCGGACTTCCAATGCTCGGCGCGCGATCGGGTCCCCTCCGGCGGGATGGCGAGCACGAACCGATCGCGCTGCCGGAACTGCTCGATCATCTGATCGACCATCTTCGTCTTGCGGCTCCGGTCGACGGCCACCGCACCGAGGCCGCGCATCGGCGGCCCGAGCGGGCCTTTGACCCATGCGTCCTTCACCATCCACTCGATCTGCAGCCCGATGCTCCGCGTCAGCGCTATCAAGAGCAGGCCGTCCCAGTTGCTCGTGTGCGGAACCGCGAGCAGGACGTACTTCTTCTCCGGGGGCACCGGCCCCTCGAATTGCCAGCCGACGAGCGAGAGAGACCGAGACGCGAGGCTACGGTTGCCGGACTTCACGGAGTCAGCGCGCCTTCGTCCAGCAGCCCGGCACGTAGGCCTTGTCGAGCTTGACCTCGCCGAAGCAGAAGTTGTTCGGGATGTTCGGCCACGCGTTCGCGGTCCCGTTGACCTGGGGGTCCGAGCACGAGTTCTGCTTCCCCGAGAAGGTGCAGCTGGTCTTGCCGCCACTGATCGCGTTGCTCGGGCACTTCGCGTTCAGCTTGCAGCCGCTCGTCGCCGAGTCGACGTAAGTGCACCCGCCCTCGCTCGGCGTCGTGCAGAAATGCTCGGTGGAGTACGGGCTCGAGACGCACGCGCCGCCGCCCGTGCAGTCGCCGTCGGAGCGGCACGGCGAGCAGAACGAGCCGTCGCCGATGCACACGCCGGCGTTGGGCGTGCACACCTTGGTGCCGGCCTCGGAGCTGTCGGCGCAGGACGCCTCCTGGTTGCACTGTGTGTTGGCCTCGCACTCGGGCGCGCAGTACTTGGAGCCGCCGCTGTCGCTCACGCAGTGCTCGCGGGCGCCGCCCGAAGGCACGCAGTCGAGGTCGCTCTTGCACGGCGCGCAGTAGCTGCGCGGCAGGCAGGCGGTCCGCGTCTTGCCGACGACGCGACCGGCCTGGAGCACGTTGGGCGCCGCGTTGATGGTCGCGCAGTACCAACCGCCGCGGCAGTCCGCGTCCGACCCGCAGTCGTACTGCGTGCAGAAGGCGGCCGCGTCGGTCGGCGTCTGGCCGTAGCACCAGAAGTTCTGATCGGAGTCGCACGCGGGGTTTGCGTCGAAGCCGCCCGTCGGCGAGCACGGCGCGCCCCATAGCCCCTTGTCGCTCTTGGCGAACTTGGCCGTGTCCGCCACGCAGTAGGGGCGCTTTCCGTCGACGCAGTGGTAGTTGAACGGGCACGTGGACTGTCCGCCGGTGCCGTCCGCCGCGAGGGCGCAGACGAGGCGGCACGAGACGTCCTTCCCGTTGTCGATGCACTCGTTGCCCGTCGCGCACTGCGAGTTCTCGCACCCTGTCGTCTTGGACGAGCACCCGCTGGACAGGGCGAGCGCGGTGGCCAGGGAGGTGAGGAGCGCGAGGATGGAAAGTTTCATTGAACCCTCGGAAATCAAGCCATGGCCGCAGCTGGAGCGGGACCCACATTTGTCCCACGGCTGGCGGCCGCAAAACAGCAAGATCGACGAGAACCGTGATCCTGGTCCGCTCGACATCGTCGCGCGTACACCTCATCATAGCTGCAGGCATGCCGGATTTCCGGTGTGAGCTTGACGCCCTTGGTTGGGCGGATACGCTCATCTGGCCGTGGCGGTTCGAGGTTTCGTGAGAGGTGCTTCAATGACGTTCCCCCGTTCGCGTGCCAACGTTTCGCTGTCCTCGCTCTCGCTCCTGGCGCTGCTGGCGGCAGCCGGCGTCGGCCTGGTGTCGTGCTCGAGCTCGAAGCCGACGAACCAGGGTCTCGCCGGCGGCGGCGGCAGCGATCCGACCGGGACCGAGATGAACCCCTACGGCGTCGCGTACCCGACGACCGGCATCGGCTTCAAGCCCCGCGCCGATCCGTCGTCACAGGCGCCGGGCGACAAGATCAAGAACTTCAAGTTCCTCGGCTATGTGAACAGCGGCAAGAGCTCCGGCCTCACGACCGTCTCGCTCGCCGACTTCTTCGATCCGGAGATGCGCCAGTACAAGCTCCTCCACATCAGCGTGGCGGGCGTGTGGTGCTACTGGTGCAAGGAAGAGACGAAGGCGCTGGTCCCGCTCATTCCGCAGCTCAAGGACAAGCGCGTCATCTACATCACGGCCCTGTCGGAGAACAACGACCACGGGCCCGCCGCGCAGAAGGATCTCGATTTCTGGGTCGACTCCTGGCACACGAACTACACGCAGGTCCTCGATCCCGGCAACCGGGAGCTAGGGCCGTTCTTCACGTCGGCCGGCATCCCGTGGAACGGGAACTTCGACGCGCGGACGATGGAGATTCTGAGCTCGACGACTAGCGCGCCCGCGGGGGCGGACGGGCAGATCGACATCCTCGGCGATGTGAACCCCTGGCTCGACTGGATCGACAAGCACCCCCTCGCGAAATGACAAAACTTCTACGACTGGCGGCCATTGCCGTCCTCCTCGCCGCCGGATGTGCCGGCGGCAACGGCAGCGGCGCATCGACGCCTCGGCGCGGCAAGACCGTGATTACCGGAGCGATGGCGACGGATTTCTCCGCGCGCGATGTCGACGGCAAGACGGTGAGGCTCACCGACTACCTCGGCAAGCAGGTCGTGCTCATCAACTTCTGGGCGACGTGGTGCGAGCCGTGCCTGGCGGAGATGCCGCACCTCCGCGTCCTCTACGAGAAGTACCGGAAGGAGGGCTTCGTCGTGCTCGCGGTGTCGGTCGACGGACCGGAGACTGTGGCCGACGTGCCGAGCTTCGCGAAGCGCAACGCCCTCATGTTCCCGGTCCTCGTCGACGAAGACTCGCGGATCGCGAGCGTCTACAACCCGAAGAAGTCGGCGCCGCTGTCGGTCCTCATCGACCGTCGCGGGACCGTCACGCGCGTGCACGAGGGCTACAACCCGGGTGACGAGACCGACATGGACCTGTCCGTCTCCGATGTGCTCGACCCCGCGGCGACCGCGAAATAGCCTCGGCGGACGCGACATGCGTCGGTGCGCACTCAGGCTTTGGTGTCTCGCGGGGGTGGCCGTGGCCGCGGTGGCTTGGCCCGGGGCGGCGAGCGCGATCGATCTGCCGCCGCTCGGCGGCGACGCGCTGACGCTCGACGTCACCGAGACCAGCATAGTCGCGCAGCACTTCGACGCGCGCACCGCCGAGGGCGAGCGCAACATCGATCAGGGCTATGGCGGGTGGGTGAACCGCCTGAACCTGGCGCTGAAATCAGGGCGCTGGACGCTCGGCACGCGGCTCGACTCGTCTCTCTACTGGCGGCGGCCGGAGGATCGCGGCGACATCGATCCGCGCGATCTGCCCACCGTGCGGGCCGACGGCGCGTCGCGCTTCCGCAACGCGATCTACCCGGCGAAGCTCTGGGCGACCTACACGGCCCCCGGTCTCGAGGTGACCGCCGGCGACGCCTACGTGCAGTTCGGGCGCGGGCTCGTCCTCAGCATGCGCAAGATCGACGAGCTCGGGGTCGACACCACGCTGCGCGGCGCGAAGGTCGCATGGCAGAGCGATCCGTTCGCGGCGACGGTCGTGGCCGGCATCGCCAACCCCACGCGCGTCGACGAGGCCACCGGCCGCGCGCTCTTCTTGCCGAAGGCGACCGCCAACGACACCCGCGGGCCGCAGCCACTCTTCGGGTCCGATCGCGTCATCGGCGCCCAGATCCAGGCCGGCCGCGGCTTGCCGCTCGTGCTCATGACCCACGCCGTCCGCATCACGCGCTGCGCGCCGTACCACTACAACGCGAACGGCAGCATCGACGACGGGACGTTCGCGACGCCGTTCGGCTCGTGCGACGCCCAGGACACCCGCACCTGGCTCTCGACCTTGCCGTCGAGCGGCGCGACGATCAACGCGAGCGAGATCCAGATGGTCGGGCAGGGGATCGAGCTCCCGAGCCTCTTCGGGCACGGCAAGATCTACCTGGAGGGCGCGGTGCAGCACCGCGTCCACGACACGCAGCCCGACGATCCCCACGCCAACGGCAACGCGCTCTACGCGGCGATCAACGCCGACGTCGGCCCGCTGACCAACACGCTGGAGCTCAAGAGCTACCGCAACTTCTGGGCAGCTGCCGGCTCGGTGCGCGCGACGGAGCTCGACAACACGCGCTACACCACGCCGCCGACCGCCGAGCTCGTCACTCAGGACGCGGAGTTCGGCAACTTCAACGTGTGCGTCAACGGCGGGCGCCTGCGCTCGAACGTCCGGCTGACCGAAGGGCTCCTCGTCTACGGCGCCACCGGGTATTTCCGGTCGCAGAGCGAGGTCGCCGGCGGCTCGTGCGATCGCGACGGCAAGACCCTCAGCGCAGGCAAGACGGCGAACGAGGTCATCACCCACGTCTTCGACGGCCTCTCCGGCATCGAATGGAACTTCGAGCACGCGCGCTCCCACCTCTATGCGTCGAGCGGCGTCCGCAACGACGTGCGCGCCGACGACGCGTTTTTCTACCGCGAGCTCCACACCGAGTACGCCTTCACGAAATCGATCGCGGGGCCCTACTCGCTCGAGCTGACGGGCCGCCACCGCATGCGCAAACAGGACTCGGAGAACGTGCGCGTCTCGGGCGCCACCGGCCACTACATCGAGGCACCCTGGCACGAGGGGGAGCACTACACGGCGCTCAAGGTCGCGCCCAAGTGGGTCTTCAGCCAGGGGTTCGAGTACACGACCCTCGTGGGCTTCCCGACGTACTACTTCAACGGCAGCGTCCTTTACCGCTTCGCGATGGGCTCGAACATGAAGCTGCTCGTCGGCCAGCAGCGCGGCGGGCTCAAGTGCGTGAGCGGCGTGTGCAAGGTGTTCCCGGCCTTCGAGGGCGTGCGCGCCGAGGTGACGCTGCGCTTCTGAGTGCCGGTCAGCGCCTTCGGACCCTCACGGATCTACGTCACCGTCCATGACGCGGAGGAAGGGCAAGAGCGCGCCCTTCGCGTTGTGATCGAAGGTCACGAGCCACGGCGGCGCGACCCCGGCGGCGCGCCGGTCGGTCGCAGCCAAGCCGCCCTGGGAATAGAGGGTGACCACGTCGTCGAGGGTCTGCAGCTTGCCGCCGTGGCCGAAGGGAGCGGTGCCGGTGATGCCGCGGAGGGTCGGGGTCTTGAACGCGCCCACCATCCCTTGATCGATGCCGATGCCGAGGGCGTGCGCGACGTTGCGGTCGTCGCTGTAGGGACCGCTGGACAAGAACGGGCTCTGCACGAGGAGCGCCTGGCCGTCCTGGCGGCCCACGTCGGCCTTGCCGTCGGCCCGTCCGGTGGGGAAGCGCGTCGCGTGGAAGGCGTCGTCGGAGAGGCGCGGCCCCCAGTGGCACTGCGCGCAGCCGAGGCGAAAGAAGACGGAGAGCCCATTTTTCTCGGGCCCCGTGAGCGCGGCCGCGTCGCCGGCGACGTAGGCGTCGAAGCGGTTCGGCTTCACGCGGAGCGTGCGCTCGTAGGCGGCGATGGACTTTCCGATGTTCACGAAGACGCGCGTGACGAGGATCTGATCGGCGCCCGGCATCTTGTCGTACGCCGCGTCGCCCGGCTTGCCCGCCGGCGGAAAGCGCGCGGTGTCCCCGAGCGGCGGGAGCGTGCCCCACACGGCCTGGTAGTCGGCGGCGTACGCGTCGAAGATGCGGTGCGCGGCGAAGAGGCGCGACGCGGCATACTCCTTCGCGTCCTCGATCGGCAAGAGCGCTTGCATCCATTGCGTGTCTGCGCGCCCGTCCCAGAACTGCCACCGCTGGTGCGCCGCGAGCGCGAGGGCGGGCGCGTTCCGATCGGTGTGGGCGACCCCTTCGGAGACGGAGAGCCCGTCCTGGAAGAGCTTGTTCGGCGCGTGGCACGTCGCACACGACACGCTGCCGCTCGGCGAGAGCGAGGCGTCGGAGAAGAGCCGCTTGCCGAGCGCCGCCGCGGCGGGATCCTCGGCCTTCGCGTTCGTCGTGTCGGGCGGCGGCGCGCCCGGCAGCGTCATGTCGTGGAGCAGATCCCACTCGTTCGGGTAAAAGAGGCCGTCCTTCTTGGTCGGCACGGTGAGCGGCGGGGGCGGCGCGCCGTCGAGGGTCGCCAGGGCCTGGCGAATGCGGAGCTCGAGCTCGGCCGGATCGGGGTTGGTCGCGAGGTCCTGGACCGTCATCGTTCGCGTGTCGACGAAGACGTAAAGGGGCAGGGGGCCGGTGCTCGGGTTCACCTTGCCGAGCTGGAACTTCGGATCGGCGCCGACGCGATCGGGCGCGTCGATGAGCTTCTGCAGCTTCGACACGTCGGCGGCCTGCGGCTGAAAGCCGTCCTCGTTGGCGAGCTCGAGATCGAGGAACGTGAGGCGTGCGCCGACGTCGAGCGCCTTCATCGCGCCGGTGTGCGCGTAGTGCCAGCGGCACGTGCCGCACCACGCCGCGCCCGTGCGGAGGACGAGCAGGCGCGACGCCGGGGCACACGGCTCGAAGTACTCGTGCAGCGAGAGCTTGGTCGCGGCGCCCGTCGTGGTGAGCGCGTCGAACGTCAGATCGGGCAAGGTGGCGTGGAGGGCTACGTCCGTCGGGCGGTTGGGGTACGCCCCGTCGACGCTCTTGCCGTCCTTGCAGAGCCCCGCGTCGGGCGCGCGCGAGGCGTCGGGAGCGCCGGCGTCGACGAACGACGCGTAGTTCGTGTAGAGGCCGCTCCCCTCGCACGCCTGCGCGGCTGCGACGAGGACCGTGAGCGCGAGGCCCGCGAAGGCGGCGCGGCCCCTCACCGCGGAAACGCTGCGGCGTTTCCGCCGTCCACGGTGACCACGCATCCGGTCGTCGCCCGCGCGCCTGCGAGGTACGCGAACGCCTCCGCGACGTCGCTGGCGAGGACCTCGCGCTCGAGCAGGTTCGCGCGGAAGTACGCGTCGACCTCGAGCCCTCGCGCCTTCGCGCGCGACTCGAGCACGCCGCCCTCGAAGAGCTTGGTGCGCACGCGGTCCGCGTTCACGGCGTTCGCGCGGATCCCGTGCTTTCCAAGATCGACCGCGTGCTGCTTCATCAGGGCCACGAGCGCGCTCTTGGCGACGGCGTACGGCCCGAAGCCGGGCCCGGGGTTGAACGCCGCCTTGCTCGCGTTGAAGAGCAGGCACCCGCCGCGCCCCTGCGCGAGCATCACCGCGGCACCGAGGCGCGCGACCGTGGCGTGGGCGAGGAGGTTCGTCTCGAGCGACCCGCGGAGTGCGTCCTGGCCTTCCGGCGTGTGGAGCATCCCCTCCGGCGCGTCGCCGGCGTTCGACACGACGACGTCGAGCCCGCCGAACGCGCGCACGCACCCTGCGATCGCGGCAGCCACCTCGGCCTCGCGGGTGACGTCGGCCTTCGCGAAGGCGAGCTGCCCTGCTCGTTTCGGATCCCGCGCGACGTCCTCGCGATCGACGAGCATCACGTGGGCGCCCAGCTCGGCGAGGCGCGCGGCCGTCGCCTGCCCGATGCCGCTCGCCGCCCCGGTGACGAGCGCGATCGCGCGCGCGAGCGGGAGGTCGGCACCCTTCTTCAGCTTCGCCTGCTCCAGGCTCCAGTACTCGACGTCGAACAGATCGCTCCGGCCCAGCGGCGCGTACTTTCCCACGTACGTCGCGTCGAGCACGACGTCGATCGTGTGCTCGTACACATCGGCGGCGATCTCCGCCTCGGCGCGCGTCTTGCCGACGGCCACGATGCCGACCTTGGGCACGAGCACGACGCGCGGCCACGGATCGAGCTTCGTCCGCGTGACTCCCTTGGCGCGCGTCATCGTGTCGAAGTACGCGTCGTAGAGCGCCGCGTAGTCCAGGATCTTCGCTTCGAGATCCTCGTCGTCGCGGACGTAGAGCGGCACGGGCTTGGTGCGCAGGACGTGGTCGGGCGTCGCGCATCCGATCTGCGACAGCTGTTTGGCGTGCGGCAGGTCGAGGAACGACAGGACGCTCTCCGTTGCGCGGACGGCCAGGATGGGGCCGCGCTCCGCCGGCACCTCCGCCGCCTTCGCGAGCGCGCCGCGCAGGCGCGGGAGAAAGCGCGCCTCGCGTGCGGCGTCGCGCGTCACGCTGGGCATCACCACCGTCGCGCGCCGGTCGGCGATGAACCGCTCGGCGCGCGTCACCGCCGCGATCATGCGCTCGTAGGACTCCTGCGCCGTCTCGCCGAACGTGAAGATGCCGTGGCGCTCGAGCACGATCACCTGCGGCGTGCCCATCTTCGACGCGGCGTCGAAGGCCTGCGCGCAGCGCTTGGCGAGCGTGAAGCCGGGCATCACGTACGGCACCCACACGAGCCCGTCCCCGAACAGCTCGCGGCAGAGATCGTGTGCGTTCGCCTGGTCCACGATGCTCAGCACGGCGTTGGCGTGCGTGTGCTCCACGAAGCGCGCCGGGAGAAACGCGTGCAGCAGCGCCTCGACGCTCGGCGTCGGCGCGGCCGCGTCGAGCAGGGCGAGGCGCAGCGCGTTCACCATGTCCTCGTCGCTCAAGGTCGGGAGCGCCCGCAGGGCGCGGAGCGGCGCGAGGCGAACCGCGGGGTGGCCGGGCGGCTCGATCGTCGCCAGATCCCACCCCGAGCCCTTGATCCACATGATCTCGACGTCCTCGCCGAGGAGCGTCGTCGCGCGACCCTTCGCCGACGTGTTGCCGCCGCCGTGCAGGACGAGCGACGGCTCGGCGCCGAGGAGGCGCGCGGTGTACGTGCGGAGCGCGAGCGTCTCGGGCACGCCGGGGGAGGCGCTGACGGCCCCCGCGGCATCGCGATCGTCGAAGCGACTCTGCATGAGACGAATCTAGCGGGTTTGTCGCTATTGCGCCGCGTGTACGAGACGCGAAATGTCTTCGGCGGAAGGCTACCCTCGATAGAACGGCGCGCGCTTGCTGGAGCTTCGCAGCCCTTGAACCAGGCTACTGCGGGGCTTGCGCCGTCACTTCGGACTGGATCGTCGCCACGACGACGCCATCGGCGAGGAACATCACCTGGGTCTTACCGGGCTTGAGGCCGAGGAACGCGTAGTTCTTGTCGCCGTAGGCATGAACGACGGTCAGCATCGTCGGATCGCTCGACTGCACGTCGCCGACCATCGGCTTCTCGTCGTTGTTGAACGGCGCGATGTGCGCGGTGACGATCGAGCCCTGCGTGACGGCGATCCGGAAGGCCGTGACCTGGGATGGCAGATCGTTGGACGACACCGAGCTGATGTCCGTGTGCGAATAGTTCGCGATGCAGCCGCTGGATGCGGCCGCGAACGGGAGGACGAGGAGGAGCGGAAGCCGCGAGAGGAGGTTGTTCATCACAGCACCGTCACGTCGAAGGACGCCTTGATGGTCTTGGAGTCGTCGGCGTACGCGGTGATCGTCGCCGTGCCGGTGGCGACGGCGCTCACCTGGATGCTGGCGGAGTGCGCGTCGGTGACGAAGGCGGCGATCTTCGGATCGCTCGTCTCCCAGGTGAACGAGTCGATCGCGCCGGCGAGCGGCTGGTTGTTCTGGTCCTGGGCGATGAGCGTGAAGGTGGCTATCGGGCCCTTCGCGAGCGCCGTCGGCGAGGCGACCTTGCGCTTCGTCTTGGCGTCCTGGATCTGCAGCTTCTGGATCGCGTTGATCTTGATGAGCGTGTAGTCGACGAGCGTGCTGTCGACCGTGCTCTGCGTGTAGACGCCGACGACCCCCGACTTGTTCGCCCGAAACTGCCCGTCACCCAGCCCCGCCATGAAGTCGGGGGCCACGACCTTGAGCACCGGATTGCCGACGTTCGTGGTGCCGCGGTTCAACTGGTACAGGAGCCGGAAGCGCCCGCCGACGGCGACCTCCGACGGAAAGCACTGCGTGCCGGCGGGGATGAGCGTGTTGTCCGTCACGTTGCACCCCGGCATCGTCTTCAGACCCTCGGGGCAGATCGGATCCTGGTCCGTATCGCACTGGTACTGAAACACGCCGTGCCCGAGGTTGCCCTCGCGCCCGGTCGACGCCGACGACGCACCGCACGCCACGACGGCGAGCACCATCGCGCCGAGCCCCCCATGCGCCCATCCGAATCTGCCCGTCGTCGCACGCATCGTTCTCACCGTGGGTTGGAGTGGAAGTTGAAGAGGTGAAGGCCCGAAGGAAGGCGCGGAAGGAAGGCGCGGAAGAAGGAAGCTCGATCCGAGAGCGGAGAAAAAAGAGACGCACGACGAACAAGCAGGACGAAGAAGCTGCTGGAGAAGGAGAGTGAGCGAAGAAGGACGAACGAAGAAAGAGGATACGAAGGCCAAAGAGAAGGAAGAAAGGCCCCGAGGCTCCCGTTGTCGCGACGGGGTACGTGGACGCTCTTGAGCAAGGCGCGTGCCTCGCGCTTTTCGTGGGAATTCCGGCGCATTTGCGCTCGGACCCCAGCCCGACCGTGTTCGCGGGGGAAGGGCGTCCCTGACACGCCTGCCAGGGGGCAAGGCCTGCCGGACACGCGCCCCGACGCGAGTGCTTGACAGCGCGTGCCCACGAGCGGTATCCGTCGCCTTCCCCTCAGGCGCGTAGCTCAGTGGTAGAGCACTACCTTGACACGGTAGGGGTCGTTGGTTCAACCCCAATCGCGCCTACAAAAGGCTCTCGAAGGTTACGAAGACGCTCCCTTCAACGGAGCACCACTTTCGAGGAAGAGCACCAGTCGGACCACCACCTCTCCTGCGAAGAGGTCGGTGTGGACAGGGAGCTCCGTCTTCATGATCCGGTCTTCACCAGGCGAAGCATCCGCCGATGCTCTCCCGCTGCTCGATCGGGCTGACCGTCGAGTAGTGACCTCGACGGATATCCCCGTGCATTCCCGGTCGCACTGCGCGTGCTAAACTTTCCTAAGATGGACGGACCCGCAGGGTGTCGGCCATCGGGACTGAAGAGGCACTCCATGGGCACGCCTTCATTGAAATGGGTCGCGGGCATCGCGGGCGTCGTTGGGATCTCGATCGCCGCATGCGGCGGCCCCAGCAGCTCCACGTTCAACGACGGCCAGAGCAGCGGCGGCGGGAGCTCGGGAGGGAGCTCCAGCGGCGACCTGCTGGGCGGCGGTGACGGCGGCAGCAGCGGGACCAGCGGTGGCACCAGCGGGAGCAGCGGCGGCAGCTCCAGCGGTGGGGTCGCGGCGACCTGCATCGTAGGCAGCCAGGGTTGCCTTTGCGATTCGCGCGGGCAGTGCGCGCCCCCATTGACGTGCGTGCCGCAGCCAGGGGGGCCCCCCCTCTGTTGCAACGGGGCGAACTGCACGGGAACGGGGAACGGCATCGGTACGGTCTGCCCCAAGGGCAGCGGCCCTCCATCGACCTGCACGCCGGGCTCCGTCACCATTCCGCCCGTGACCGCCGGCAACGACAGCTGCGGTTACCCCAACGGGGGCTTCAACGAGAACATCATCTTCTGCGGGATGACTGCCGCCGGCGGCGGCAACGCACCGGCCACCATCAATGTCTTTTACAAAGACGAACATGCCATACCGCTCGGTTGTGCAAACGCGAGCAATCCGGTCTCGGCGTACCCCGGCACCCCCAGCGCACTCTACTACCCACAGACGGGCGACCCTGCGTGCACCGATACTGTCTTGCGGCCCATGCGCCCGGTGCTCTTCATCACCGACATCACGGCGGATCCGACCTGCACCTCCGGCGACCAGCAACATGGCGGCACCCCGTACCATCCGGTTGCCATCTTCGGCTCCTGGAAGACCGCTTCGGAAAACGGAACCATCGGCCAGCCCACCGGGGGCGATCCCGCCTCGAACGGCTGGAACCTCGGACCGGGCGCGGACCCGGTGCCCGCCTCCGTGATGGCGGTGTGTGGCGGCGGGAGCGGGTTCGGCGCGGAGCTACAATTCGCGGCGGGCCTCATCCCGGGCCATTCGTACCGCCTTCAGACCATCCTCCACGATGGCGATCAGACGCGGGGCGCCGACTCCGGCGAGGGCTGCGCGGTTTTCTGCGCCTCCGCAGGCGTAGCGTGCCAACCCGCGTGCGGTGCATGCACCACCAACGCGAACTGCTGCTCGGGTCTGACGTGCAGCAACGGTGTGTGTGGGACCTGTTCCGACGGCGGCATCATTAGATGAGTCGCCAAAACCACCCGCACTTGCGCGTGTAGCCGGATCGCGCCGCCGACTCTCCCGGAGCGGGCAACGAGTCGGAGGGACGCCTGAAGGGGGATCGCATGCAGCGGACGGGCGCTCGGGAGTTCACGGCGATTTTGGGCGGCGCGTCCGGCGAGCGTCCGTCGGTGGAGATCCCCTTCGACGTGCGGCGTGAGTATGGGGCCGCGCGCGCGAAGGTCATCGCTACCGTCAACGGCGTGAAGCTCCGCACGACCGTCGCGGTTTACGGCGGCAAGTCGTTCGTAGGATTCCGCAAGGAGATCCGCGAAGCCGCGCGCATCGAGATCGGCGACAGGGTCAAGGTGCGGCTCGAGCCTGATCGCGAAGAACGCGTCGTGGAGCTGCCCGAAGAGCTCGCCGCGGCGTTCATGAAGGAGCGGGCAGCGAAGGCCGCCTTCGACAGTCTGTCGTTCACGCACCGCAACGAGTACGGCAAGTGGGTCGCCAGCGGCAAGAAGCCAGAGACGCGCGCGCGTCGCGTGAAGCAGGCGATGGAGATGCTGCGTAAGGGCACGAAGCACCCGTAGGGACCACGCCGCATCGCTCAGCGCAGCGAGAACGCCCGACGAGCGGCACGGGGGCGAAGCGAGAGAGCGCGCTCTTACGGCAGCTCCTCCTCGTTCTCGGCGCGTTCCTCGGCTGCGGCTTCGATGCGCGGAGGTCGGCTGATGCGCCAGGTCCCCTTGACGCGGAGGATGCCTCTCTTGGTACGCTGAGCTCTTGTCCCGCCACCGGCACAGAGACCGCGGCCAGGCGCCGAGCCCACCGGCGCGGCCGAACGCATGCCCGCAGTGCGGGGCACCGGCGAACCACTTCGAGCCCAGCGTCACCGACTACACGTGCCATTTCTGCAGCACGGAGTACCCCGTCCTTCACCCGAGCCACGACGACTTCGAGCGCACGATGCGCGAAGCCGAGCAACAGGCCCGCGAGCGCGAGGAGCGAGACGAAGCGCACGGCGAGCGGGAAAAAGAGCGCGCCAAGGCGAAGGAGAAGGGGAAAGGGAGCGGGAACGGCTGCGTGGGGACGCTCGTTCCGATCGCCGTGGTCCTCGGCATCGCGGCGTTCGGGGCGGGGATGTTCTACTACGAAAAGTACGTCGTGCCGGCAGAGTGGGACGGGCACACGTCGTTCAAGTGCAAGAGCGGGAGCTTCACGTTCATCGACATTCAGGCGACCTCCCCGCTCGAGGCGAGCGAGACGTGCCAGGTGACACTCGTGCGTCCCGCGTTCGAGGCCCAGCTTCGCGCGCGCGACCACGCGAACATCTATGTTACCGACGGGCGCATCCACACCTCGGGCACCGCCGTGGACGCCAGTGGCTTCGCGAGGATCGTGCTCACGGGGACGGCCATAGACGGCAAGGTGAGCGCGACAGGCTCGTCGGTCGTCGAATCCAGGAACGCGAAGATCCTCGGCAAGGTCAGCTCGGACGGACCGGCGAACCTCGTAGGATTTCCCCCGACGCCCTCGCCGGCGGCGCTCGCGTCTGCGGCGCTGGCGCAGCAGCACCGACTGTCTCCGGGGTCCACGGTGTGCGTCGGCGTCACCGATTGCTACAAGACGTACTCGGGGCAGGTCGCGGGGCGCCTCGTCGTCCAGCTCGACGCGCACGGCAACGTGAAGAGCGTCTCCTATTCGGGGACGGCGAGCCCCGATCAGAAGAAGTGCCTGCTCGACCTGGGGCACAAAAAAGCGCTCACCGACGCGCCTCCTGGGGTCGGGCAGCTCGTGTGCGACTACTCGGGCACGGTCTCGCACGGCATCGAGATGATCGCGGAGACCGGCACGTTCGTCCCCGCGCCGCGCTGAACCTCGTCGCGAGCGCGCGAGACGCCGAGTACCCTTCGACCCGACGACGGGCCGCACGGGTGGCTCTCAGAACCGCGGACGCCACATCGCGGTGCCGAGCACCATGAAGGCCTTCACGTCGTCGCCGGTGATGGCTTCGCCTTGCACCGTGAAGAGGAGCACCGAGCTCGGAAAGATCATCGCGGTGCCGCCGAACGCGGACTGCGCGAGCGACGTTCGAATCGAGCGATACTGGATCGACGCGTAGCGGTAATAGGTCGAAAGGTCGAGGATGTCGCGGAAGAGGCTCACGCCGGGGCCCGCGGTGCCGCCGTACATGTCGAGGTAGGTCGCGTGCGAGTAGTTCGCGGACGCGTCGATGCGCAGGATCTTCGCGATGCGAACCATCCGGGCCGCGGCGAAACCGCCCGTCATCGTCGGCTCGCCGCTCGTTCCGAGGTCGCCGACCTTCGTGCCGCCGAGGACGAGCGAGAACGGACCCAGCTCCACGCCGGCGTCGACCGCGCCCACCGCGCGTTTGCTCACCGTTCCGTCGCACACCTCGGGGCCCGGTGGAGCGCCGCCGGCGGCAGGGACGGTTCGGCAGAACCAGGTGATTGGCAGGTACGACGCGAGCCACCGTGACCGAATCGGTTGACGAACGTCCGCGCGCACGCCGAACTGGAAGACGCCGAGGCGCGTCGACGCGTCGACCCCCGCGGCGGTGAGCTCGAGCGCCGAGGCCTTCCACGGGTTGCCCGAGGCAAAATTCGAGACCTCGAACGTGCCGCCGATGCGCGCAGGGCCCGGGTAGAGCCCGACCACGCCCGAGATCCTGCGTTCGTCGAGGGCGCCGCCGAACGTCGAGCCGTGGGCCACGAGCGCGGCCTCGGGGCGCAGGGCCGACTCCGGTCGGCTGTACGCCGCTTCCACGCCGAACCGCTGCGCGTCGACGGACGGAGCGCCGCTGAGCGGATCGGGCAAGACGCCGCCGAACGCACCGATCGAGAGACCGGCGCCGAGCGGGGCGCGCACGCGAAGACCGTCCAGTGTACCGAGCGTGCTTGCCGCGTAGCGCATGCGCCCGATTCCCCCGAAGTAGCCGGCGCGGCTGTAGCTCGCGAGGGCCTCGCGGAGCCAGATCGTCGGCCTCGCCGGCGCCCCGTCGTGCGTGCTGAGCGGCGTCGCGGCCCAGCGCTGGACCGAGGCGTCGAAATCGAACGCGATCGGCGCCGTGAACGGCTCCGCGTGAATGCGCGCGTTGACCTGCACGTTGCCGATGCCGGAGCCGCGCGGCCCGATAGGCAAGAGCGCGCCCGCCGACGTCGAGAGACGGACGTCATAACGACGGCTGCGCTCCGCGTCGCCGAGCGGGACGTACTTCGGCTTCTGCGCGCTCGCCGGCGCCGCCTCTTCCGTCCACCCCTGCTGCCACGTCGCGAGCGGGCGCGGCGGCGGGAGATCCTTCGCCTTCTCGCCCTCCTCGCTGACGATGGTGGACTGCCCCTTGTCCTGCTCGTGGACGATCTCGTCGCCGAGGAAGACGAGCGCGAACGACGAGGTCGACTGGAGCACCGGGTATTCCTTGCGGCCGATCGTCACCTTCGCTCCGCGGTGCACGCCGCCCGCGGAGCCCGGCCTCACGTACGCCGTGCGGCCCGCCACCTCGACGACGACGACGTCGATCGACGTGGCGCCGCGGGGAGGAGGCGCCGGCGCGGGCAGGGGCGCCGGCCCAGAAGGAGCGGGGACCGGAGCGGGCGCAGGTTTGGGCTTCGGCGGCTTGCGCTGCGCCGCAGCCGTCGTGGCGACGAGGCTCACGGCGAGCACGAGGAGGCAAGGCGAGCCGAGGCCTTTCAATCGGAGCCGCACGAACCTCATCGGCGCGCTCCTCCGACATGGCAACCGAGGCAGGAGGCGCCGTCGGTCGCGACCGGCTTCTTGTGCTGCTGCATCAGCCGCATCGGATCGTGGGTGTGGCAGCCGATGCATCGCACGGCGCGCGGCACGGCCGGCGACGCATGGCAGTCGTCGCAGGTGGCGGTGCGGTGCAGGCCGAACGAGATCGGGAACCGCAGGTCGTGGCCCGCCGGCGCCGCCTTGAGGCCGCTCGTCACCGCGCCGGTCCCGGTTCCCGGTACGGTCGCCGGCACCCACGCGGTCGCACGGTGGCAAATGCTGCAGTCGCGCGGGAACGCCGGGGTCGTGGAGTCGCCCACGTGGACCGGCCGCAGATCCGGACGGCGGAAGTCCTTCTCGTGGCAGGCGAAGCACGCGATGGGTGCGCCCGTCCAGCGGTGCTCGCTGGCGCGGCGATGGCACTCCGAGCAGTCTGCGAGCACGTGCATCCCGGTCAGCGGGAAGCGCGTCATGCGGTGAATCTCGAGGGGTCGCGTCACCTTCCAGCCGGCGGGAGAGTGGCAGTTGTCGCACGAGCGTGAGAGACGCCCGCGGTGGAAGTCCTCGTGGCAGCTGATGCACGACCGCTTGATCGCGCGCGTGCTGTTGTGGCACGACACGCAAGAGGCGTGGATGTGCTGTCCGGTGAGCGGAAAGCCCGTCGTCGAGTGATCGAACTTCACGTCCCCCCCCGCGGCGTCCTTGTCCTTCCACGCCGTGGTGGAGTGGCAGGCGCTGCACGCGACCGCGTCGGTGAAGCTCTTGGCGGCGGCGCTCGCCGGCGAGGGCGTGGGAGCCTGCGAGGCGGACGGGGCCTGCGAGGCGGACGGGGCCTGCGAGCCGGACGGGGCCGGCGCGCCGGGGGACGACGGTGCGCTGCTTGCGGAGGGCGCTGCGCCGGCGGCCGGGCCGGAGCCCGGTTGCGCGAACGCGATCGGCGCGAGCGCCGCCACGAACAGGCAAAACAAGAGCGCCAGAGCGCGCGTCGTGGGGCTCATAGCGACGCCCGCGTTTCGTGGGGGTTGGCGTGGCAGAACTTGCACTCGTTCGACGAGAGGCGCCACCTGACGGTCGGCTTGGCCTCGTCGCGGACGGTCGTGAGGGCGTGGCACTTCACGCACTCGGTCTTCGCGTGCTTCCCGGTCAGGGCCCAGCCCGTGAGCGCCACGTGGTCGAAGCCGGGGATCTTGAACTCCTTCGTCGTGTGACACTTGTCGCACTCTTGCACCGGCGCCTTCAGCCGGAATTGACCGAGGTGCACGTCGTCGTGGCATCCGCCGCAGGCGCGTGGCACGCCGCGGTAGCTCGCGCCGCTCCCCTTCTTTCGATCCTCCGCCGTCGGGTGGTGGCAGCTATCGCACAGGGCGGTGGCGTGCACGCCGGTCAGCGGCCAGATGCGGTGATCGATCTTGGGGAGCTTCCATCCGGTGGATACGTGGCATTGCGCGCAGCCCCCCTGCGCCATTTCTTTCGCGAACTGGTCGCCGTGCGGATTCTCGTGGCAGTCGGCGCACGCTTGCTTGACGACGTGCAGATCCATCCGTGGCCGGGGCGCCTTGTGGCACGCGGAGCATGGCGTCGCCGTGTGCTTTCCGATGAGCGGGAAGCGGGTCGCCGTGTGCGCGACGACGCCGAAGAGCGTCGGAGAGAACCCCGAGGTCGCGTGGCAGGCCTTGCACTCGCCCTTGTCCAGCTTGGCGAACTCGCCCTTGTGCTTGTCCTCGTGGCAATCCGCGCAGCGCCCGAAGGCGAGCTTTCGGTACCGCGCCTCCCGTGGGATCTCCGGTTTGTGGCAGCCCGCGCACGGCGTGGCCTCGTGCTTACCGGTGAGCGGATACTCCGTCCGCGGGTGGGCGGCGAGGCCGACGGACCGGGCCAGACCGAGCCACTGGATCGACGCGTGGCAGCTCGCGCACGCGCGCCCGAACGGCGCCTTGTGGATCGGCCTATGGCACGAGGCGCACTCTCGGCCCTTCGAGGGGATGGCGAGGTTGCCCTTGTCGTGGCACGTCCTGCACGCGACCGGGGCGTGGCCGCCGCCCAGGCTCGTGCCGGGATGCTTGGCTCCCCCGTGCTTGAACGTCACCGGCTTCCACTTCGTGTCTTCGTGGCAGTCGGGGCACGACGCGCCGAGCCGTCCCTCGTGGACGTCCTTGTGGCAATCCTGGCAGACGGCGAACTTGAGCCCGACGTATTTCGGCGGCTCGAGGTGGCACTTCGCGCACAGGACCTTCTGGTGGGCGCCGCGCAGCGGAAACTTCGCCAGGTCGTGGTCGAAGGTCTTTAGGTTGAGCTCCTTCCACGCCGTCTCGTTGTGGCAGTCGAGGCACTTGGTGCCGAAGTGCCCCTGGTGCTGGTCCTTGTGGCACGGCGTGCACGACGTCGCGAGGCCGAGGAACGTCGGGTTGCCACGCGCGTTGCTCTTGTTGTGGCATTTGTTGCACGCCGTGTTCTGGTGGGCGCCGTTGAGCGGCCAGCCGGTCTGCGCGTGATCGAGCTTGGTCGGATCTCCGCCCGGCCAGCGCATGAGCCCCTTCGCGCCCAGGTGCTCGGCGTGGCACTTCTCGCACGCCTGCCCCTTGAACTGGCGGCCGTGGAGGCCTTGCCCGGCCGCGATGCGCGCGCCGAGATCGCCGTGGCACTTGAGGCAGGCGCCTTGGTCGACGCGCTTTCCGGAGCTGTGGCAGTCGTTGCAGTGCTGATCTCCCTCGATCGACGCGTGCGCCTTCGAGAGCGGTCCCGGCGAAAGAAACTGCGCGCGCGCGACACCGGCGGACACCATCACGAGGAAGGCGACCAGGACGCCGAAGATTGCGCGGAGGTGCGCCCGCATCATTTCAGAAGATCCACCGAAAGCCGTAGTACCAGGCCACGCCGATGTGGACCGATACGCTCAGGATCATCAAGAGCGCCAGGAATCGATGAATCGAGCGCCACGAGCGCATGACCGCGCCGCCTGCGTGCGTGTCGATCTCCGCCGCGGCGAGAGCTCCGAGCTCCTCGATGAGCGCGCGGACGAATTTGGGATCCTTCAGCTCGACCACGCGCGCGAGCTTGTCGGCCCGAACGGCCTCCCCCATGCCGCGCCGCCGCCGGCGGGCCTCCAGGATCCATCGCGGCATCGTCACGAGCGCGCGGAAGATCGACGCGTCCGCGGGAAGGCGGGTCACGGGCGCGGTCTTGACGAACTCCTCCACGCGCTTGGCGACGCCGGGCAAGAGCGGCTGAATCTCGGCGAGCCGGTCCTTGAGCGGTTTGAGGCCCGCCTTCGGCACGAGCGCGTAGAGGTAGAGGCCGATGAGACCGGTGACGACCACGATGCCCAGGCTCACCGACGTCAGCGTGGCGATCGGGGTGCGCAGCTGGAACGCCGAGTGGAACACCACGAGCAGCGAGCCCACGAGCCCGGTGAAGACGTGGATGTTGAGCCAGGTCTTCATCGTCCCGAACGAGTCGGGGATGTGCCTCGCGAACCGCCGCCGCACGAGGTAGAGCAGGTTGGTCAGGATCAGCGCGGTCCCGACGATCCCGTAGCCGTGGCCCAAGAAGCCCGACGGGCTGAGCGTCCGGAAGTCGGGATGCTCGATGCGCGAATCGAGGGCGAGCCGGTAGTAGCTCATGCCCCTCCAGAAGAGGAGCGCGGTCAGGAGCGCGAGAATGAGCACCGTGAGCCACAGGGCTACGCGCCGCGGCTTGGGCACCGGCTCGGGTCCACCCGCGGGTCCGCTCGAGGTCACGACCTGGCTCATTGGCTCCCCAGGAAACCAGACACGAGCGCGGCCGTACCAGACAAATCCAATGCGCAGAGCTCCGTGATCGATCCTCGACCGCATCCTCGGCTCGGCGTCATCCGTGCCTGGCTTCGTTGGTCAGAAGCCGTCGGTGTCGCGCGTCGCGACGACGACCGCGGGCGCCCTGGCCGTCTGCGGCGAGGCCGGGCGCGGCGCATGCGTGGAGGACTTGCGCGAGTTCTTTTTCGCCGGCGCGGCAGCGGGCGTGCGCGCGTCCTTCGTCGGCTTCGCGTCGGGCAGGATCGGCTTGGCGGCTGGAGCGGCCGGGGCGTCGCTCGTGACCGCCGGGGAGGCGATGGACGCGGCGCGGGCAGCGGCGGCGGGGAGAGCGGCGGCGGGGGCGGCGCCGATCGCGGGCGCCGGCGGACGAACGGGCGGCGGCGCGTTCAGCTGCGGAGCATCCCTCGCGTCCGGCGCGGCGGGCTCGTTGCCAGCGCCCGTGGCGACCGGCGCCTTGAAAAGGAGCGCGTGTCCCCGCTCGACGACGAACGACCGCGTCGATGCGTCCGCGAAAATCGCGCCGCCGACGACGAGGAGGGCCGCGGCGATGACATACCGAACCTGCCCGCGCCGCTTCTTCGGCGCGATGCCCTCCAGCGCCGCGAAGAACGTCGGCGACAACTGGATGAACGCTGTCTGGAGCTCGGAGAGCGACTGCGCCGCCCTGCGGAGGACGGGCGGCTCATAGTCCGAGCTCAGTATCGCCAGGACGCGCGAGCTGGAGGGAGGAGGGGGGGCCACGTTCGACATGCCTCAGTTGGTGGGGTGCCAGCCGTCCCAGGCGGCAACAAACTGCGACCCTCGGCAACAAATCGCCCTCCTCCATGGATCCTGGGATACCCACACTTAATGGCGGAAGTGTAGGCAGGTGGCGTTACGTCGCCGTAGATCAAGCGGTTAGAATGGATCGTTCCTGATCTAGTGCTCTCCCGAGGTCGTCGGCGGCCCTGAACGGGTCCGTCTGTGGAGCTCGCCCGCGCGGGCACACCTCTGGCTTCCTGAACCGTGTTCGGGCGTCAGCCGAGGGGATGATCACATGAGCGAAACGATGGACTGTGAATCGTCGTCCTCGACGGACAACTCGGGATACTCGCAGGTCGAGCTTCACCCCGACGGCAGCTACAAGAGCTTCGTCGCGGAGGTGGACACCGAATGGGTCATTGGAGCGCGGCCGATCACGCTCCGGTCGGCGTCCACGGTCCGCTTCTACGCGAACGGCAACCTGCGGTCGTGCGTGCTCCTGTCCGATGCGCGGCTCGAGGCGTTCGGCGAGCCGGTCATGGTCGCCGGAGGCACCTCCCTCCTCTTTCACGAGAGCGGTGCGATCGGCACGCTCACCCTCGCGCCGCAGCCGAGACGGCTCCCGTGGGCGAGCAAGAAGTGGTCGTACCGCGGCAGCACGTACGCCCCTCGCACCACGCTGGAATTTGCGGAGGACGGAGCCGTGGTCGCGGTGCACGAGTAGTCCCCAGCAACCGTCCTTTCTCTACTTCACTTCACCCCGAGGGGATGGCACGAGAGGCAGTAGTTCGTCGTCGCCGACCCCGTGGGGTAGTTGGGGACCGGTCCGCCCCCGTCCGGGCGCGAGAGGTGCCAGGCGTCGATGGCCGGGGCCACGTGGGCACCGGTGTGGCAGTTGATGCAGTCGGTGTTCGCACCGCCGGACGACACACCCTTCGCGAGGACGTGGCAGTTCTGGCACGGGACGCCGGCGTGCTTTCCCGTCGTGATCGCAAACTTCGCCTCCGGGTGGGGCCCGGTGATGGCGGGCTTCCAGCCCGACATCTGGTGGCAGTCGAGGCACGTGTGCGGGAAGCTCTTGTGGTTCGGGAAGGTGCTCGCGTCGGCGGCCGCCTTGTGACACGCGTAGCAGTCGGTCGTCGTGCCCTTGTATACCGGCGTAGGTCCCGCGTGGCACCCACTGCACGCGACGAGCACATGCTTGCCCTGAAGCGGCCACGTGTGAAGGTAGGAGCTCGGCTTCCAGCCGGCCGCCGTGTGGCAATCCTTGCAGGTCGTGGGGAGTCCCTTGTGGATGGGGCTCTTCGCGGCGTCGGCGTCCTTCTGATGGCAGTCGGCGCAGCCCGTCGGCGTGCCCTTGTATCGCGGCGGGTCGCCCGCATGACAGAGGTTGCACGCGGTCGTCGCGTGCAGGCCGTCGAGCGGCCACGGATGCTTGAAGGTCGAAGGCTGAAAGCCGGTGTCGTCGTGGCACAGCTTGCAGTCGAGGGGGAAGCCCGTGTGCTTCGGCTTGGTCGCGCCGTCGTAATCCTTCTGGTGGCAGCCCTGGCAGTCGGCCGCCGTGTCGCCCTGGCGGAAGCCCTTGGTGTGGCACGCCGTGCACGTCGGGCCCACGTGCTTGTTTTGCAGGGGCCACCAGAAGTGGTTCTGCACTTGCGCCGGAACCCACCCTTGCGTCGAGTGGCAGTCCTGGCACGTGTTCGGCAGCTTGTTGACGTGCACCGGGTTCGTCGCCGCGTTGTAGCCAGCGGCGTGACACGAGAGGCACGCCGAGCTCTTGACCTCGGGCGTGTCGTGGATGTTCTGCGTGCGACCACACGCGAATGCGGCGCCGAGCGCGGCGGCGGCCACCGCAGCCATCAGCGCCGCGTGCGCGAGCCCGTGAAGTGTGGTCGCCGCTGGCTTCATCTCGCTGCCGCTAACTCACCGAGCATGACTCTCGGTCGAGAAATCACGCTCGGGCTCCTTGCGTCGGGCTCACCAGTTTCCCTTGTTGCCGTGGCATGGGGTGGTACATGCAAGGGTCGTTGGATTGTAGCTCGTCATCTTCGGACCCGCTGTGTCCTTTACTCCGTTCATGTGGAGGGTCTTGTTGACCGTGCCCGCCGTCCCGGAGTGCGTGTAGCCGGTGCCGTGGCAGTCGCCGCAGGACGCCTGCCGGTGGTCGCTGACGCCGTGCTTGCCCGTGGTCGGGGGCGTCGTGTGGCAGGAGCCGCACGCCATCGCTCCACCGGTCCAGGACGGCGCGAAGAGCTTCGAGCCGCCGGGGAAGTCGCCGTGGCAGTAGGAGTTCGTGCATGTCGCGCCGTTCCAGGCGGGGGTGACGCCGCCCGTCCGCGCGAACGCGCCGAAGTTCACCTGCACGACACCGTCGCTGTGGAGGTTGTTCGACGGGACCGCGTGGCAGTCGTTGCACTGCGTCGGCGTCGCCTTGAGGTCGACCTTGTTCAGGTGCGCCTGGTGGGCGCCGACCGCGAGCGTCGTCGTCGCCGTCTCACCCTTCGTGCCGAGCGGCGGCGCCGAGGTCTGACGGGTATCGGCCCCCGCGATACCGACGCGCTTGGCGTCGCCGTGGCACGAGTTGCAGCTGAGCGCGCTCTGGTCCACGTCCACGACGCCGTTGATGTGCGTCACCTTGTTCACCGTCTGCGCCGCGGCCGAGTAGCCGGGGCCGTGGCACGCCGAGCAAACGATCGCCGGGTTCGAGTGCGGCGGAGTGGCCGGAGGGGCTCCGTGACAGGAGGCGCACCCGATGGTGAGGTTGGTCCACGTCGGGGAGGCGTTCGCTCCGCCCGAGAAATCGCCGTGGCAGTACGAGGTCGTGCACCCCGTGCCGTTCCAGGCCGGCGTCACGCCGCCGGTCTTCGCGAGCGTCCCCCAGGACATGTCGACCTTGCCGTTGCTGTGGCCGTTGCTGATCGGGACGACGTGGCACTCGTTGCACTGGGTGGGCGTGGCGTACGTCCCCGTGTCGACGTGCCCCTGGTGCGCGCCGACGGCGCGTGTCGTGGTCGCGGTCTCGCCCTTCGAGCCGTTCGGAGGGGAAGCCTTCACTTGAGGATCGGCGCCTGCGACGCCAACGCGCGCCGCCGTTCCGTGGCACGAGCTGCAGTTCATCGTGGTCTGGTCCACGTTCACGACGCCGTTGATGTGCGTGGTCTTGTTGACCGTCTTCGCGGTCGCGTCGTAGCCCGCGCCGTGGCACGACGCGCACGGGGTCGCCGGGTTCGAGTGCGCCGGAGTCGCCGGCGGCAAGGCGTGGCACGAGCCGCACGTGACCGTCCCGGCGCCTGTCCAGCTAGGGGCCGCTGCCGTGGCACCACCGGTGAAGTTGCCGTGGCAGTACGAGGCCGTGCACGACGTTCCGTTGAACGCAGGCGCCACGCCGCCCGTCTTGGCGAGCGCGCCGAACAAGATGTCCACCTTGGCGTTGCTGTGGCCGGTGCTGATCGGAACGACGTGGCACTCGTTGCATTGCACCGGCGTGCTGAAGGTCCCCCCGTTGACGTGCGCTTGGTGCGCACCGACCGGGAGCGTCGACCCTGCCGGTGAGACCGGCGGAGATGCCGCCAGGTCGAGGTCCGCGCCCGCGATGCCGACGCGTCCGGCCGTGCCGTGGCACGACGTGCAGGTGAGGTTGCCATTGCCGGTGGGCGTGTCGATGACGCCGTTGATGTGTGTGGGCTTGTTGACCGTCTTCGCGGTCGCGTCGTAGCCCGCGCCGTGGCACGTCGCGCACGGGGTCGCCGGGTTCCCGTGCGGCGCGACGCCGGGGTTCGGCGGCAACGCGTGGCAGGAGCCACAGGCCTGCGCTCCCGGAACCGCCCACGCCGGCGTATTCGCGGTCGCGCCGCCCGTGAAGTTACCGTGGCAGTAGTTGTTGCAGCTCGTGCCGTTCCACGTGGGCACCGCGCCTGCGGTCTTCGCCAACGCGCCGAAGAGAATGTCCACGACGCCGTTGCTGTGGTTCATGCTCGTGGGCACGACGTGGCAGTCGATGCACTGCAGCGGCTTGCCCGTCAGGTCGAGCTGGTTGGCGTGCGCCTGGTGCGCGCCGACGGCACGGCTCGCAGGTGCCGTCTCGCCCTTCGAGCCGATCGGCGGCGCAGACTTCAGGTTCGGATCGGCCCCGGCCACTGCGACACGGGCGAGATCGCCGTGGCACGACGTGCACGTCGCCGCCGTGGTGTTCACGTTGATGGCGCCGTCGATGTGCGTCGCCTTGTTGACCGTCTTCGCGGTCGCGGAGTAGCCCGCGCCGTGGCAGGTCGAGCACTCCATCGCCGGATTCGTGTGGGGCGGCGTCGCGGGCGGCGTCCCGTGGCACGAGCCGCAGTTCATCGCTCCGCCGGTCCAGGACGGGGCGGCCGTCGTCGCGCCGCCAGGGAAGCTGCCGTGGCAGTAGCTGCTCGTACAGCTGGCGCCGTCCCACGCTGGCGATGCGCCCGCGGTCTTCGCCATACCGGCGAACGCGATGTCCACCACTCCGTTGCTGTGCGACAGGGACGTGGGGATGACGTGGCAGTCCGCGCACTGGAGCGGGTTTGCCGACCAATCGTTCTTGTTGACGTGCGCCTGGTGCGCGCCGACGGCGCGGTCCGTCGTCAGGACCTCGCCGTTGGTACCCTTCGGCGGAGCCACCTTCAGGCTCGGATCGGCGCCGGCGATGCCGACGCGCGCGTCGTCGCCGTGGCAGGTCGTGCACGTGGCGTTGGGGGGAACTGCGCCGGCGCAGTACCCCTGATAGTTGGCCTGCATCCAGGCCTCGAACGCCTGGATCTCCGCGATCGTCGCCGGGTTGTTGAAGTTCGACGGCGGCATCGGCGTCTGAAGCTGCTGCATCCGCTCGAGGGCGACCTGCCCGACGGTCTTGCTCCTGTCGACCGTGGACCACTGGACCATGTCCGCCGCCGTCATGAGCGGCACGAGGGCACCGCCCGCCGGTGGGTTCGAGTGGCACACCTGGCACTTTGCCGTGAGAAGTGTCTTCACCTCGCACGTGAAGCCCGCCCCTCTCGGAAGCTGCGCCACCGCCCTGGGACCGCCGAGCTCATTCGGCGTGTGACCCGCGGGCCGGATCCCGCCCGACGACCCGGGGATACCATCGGCGCCCGAATCCAACCCGGCGCCCGAGTCGTCGACCTGGTTGCTGCACCCGAAGAGCACCGCGCATGCGATCATCCCGGCGGCGAGCCATGCGAGGGGTGCGCGCTTGGACATGGTTCCTCTGAGTGCGGCGCGCTCACCGAAAGGTTGCACCAACGTCGGCAAAAGATCGCCGGGGGTGGATCGCTACGCGCCCAGGATCGCGCCCGATCCAACGCGCCTGCGTCGGTTCGCCCGAGCGGATCGCATCTCTCAGTGCTGCACGAGCGTCCCCATCATCGCGTCGAACTCGGCGCGGGCCGCGAGGACGGTCTTCGCGGGACCGGTGAGCTTGAAGAAGTGGGGCATCCCCGACGTCGCGACGATCGCGCCGAGGAGCGCCCAACCCGCTCCGCCATCCTTTCCCATGCCGCCTTCGAACTTTCCCTGGACCTCGACGGTCGTGACGGCGAGCGCCCCGACGTTGCGCGTGCTGCGCTTCGCCGTCTTCTGCGATGCGGCGTCGAATTGGCCGACCCATCTGTCCGCGTTCGCTTCGATGGATCCGCCCGCCTGGGTGATCGAAAGGTCCGCGTCCTCGGTGTCACCGGGCGCGCGCGGGACGCGGTAGGTGGCGAGGCGCATCGAGCTGGCGTTGGGAACGAGAACCCACCGCGCAGGCGCCTTGTACTCGAGCGTGGACTGCTGCGCCGCCGGCGGAGTCATCGGCGAGGCTGCCGGATCCTTCGGATCGACGGGCGGGTGCCCGGCGGGCAGCGGCTGCGCGTTCATGGGGTCGAGGCCAGCCGTGGGAGGGTGTCCGGGCGGCAGCGGCCCATTGTCGTCGACGATCGGCATCGCCGCGGGCGCGGGGCGGGGCGGTGGAGACGAGGACGTGGCGTCACCGGTCGCCGGCGACGTCGATCGGCCGGCGGCGAACGCTGCGGCGGACGCAATGGCGACGATCGCGAGGACCGAGGGGAGACTCAGGCGTAAGTTGGTCATGAACTAACTGCATCCTAACGCGACTTGGACCCCACTGGTGAAGACGACCTCATGAAGACCAAAAGGCGTGCGCTCGGAGAGTCGTCCTCGATCAGGGGGCCCCTCGCTCTCGCCTTGCCGCTTTGCCTGCTCGCGTGCAGCAGCAAGTCTCAGGCGAACAACAACGGCGGCAGCTCGTCGGGAGACGCCGGAGACGTAGGCGACGGCGCGCCGCAAGAAGGTGGGTTGGGGGCGATCGACCCGTCGCTCAACCCCGATCCTCAGGATCTCGACCCGTCCAACGGCGACCTCTCGCTCGACATCGCGGGCTCGCAAGTCTACTTCGACAAGGGGGCTCCGTGGGCGCGCGTGGTGTTTTATGGGCCGTGGCCGCCGGCGACGACGGTGTACTCGTGGGCGTGCTCGGTCGCCCTCGGCACGCAGAACGCGCCCGTGGTGACCTACGTGGTTCAGGCCTCCGCCGGCAAGCAGACGGACACCGTGAACGGAATGGACCAAGCGAAGGTCACGTTCGCCGCCGAACCGAGGGGCTTCCGCGTGCTGCTCGCCGACACGACGCTCGTGTTCGATCGCTACGGCGTCGAATGCACCGTCCAGGCGAAGGACATAGGTAAGATGTCCCAGGACACGAGCGGCGCCTTCGTCGTCACCACGAAAGTCGAGCGCCCCTTCGGGAAGTGAGGAGCCTCGCCGCGGCTCGTTAGGGTCAGTCCGTCTTCGACAGCGGCTCGCCGTAGAGCGTCCGGATCCCGATACCCATGCTCTTCAAGAAATCGAACGGCGGAATCGTCCCCATGAAAAGGATGATGTAGTCGTTGGCGATCTCGACGCGCTCTCCCTTCTTGTCGAGGACCACCCTGTCCGGATGGATTTCCTTTACGCCCGTCGAATAGAAAATATGGACGAGCCCGGCCTTCTCCATCTGCTCGATCTTGGTCTTGTTGTCCTCTTTGCAGCGTGAGAGGGCGTCGCCGCGCACGAGCAAGTGGACGGTGTTCCCGAGCTTCTGCTCTGCCACGCGCTGCGCCGCCTCGACGGCGGAGTCGCCGGCGCCGACGACCACGATCTTGCAGCCCTGGTACTGCTCGGGATCGCTCAGCTTGAACGTGACCTTCTCGGTGTCCTCGTTCGGCAGTCCCAGCTTCCTCGGGGTGCCGCCCACGCCGACCGCCAGGATGACCTTCCGGGCGCGCACGATTCCGGCGCTCGTCTCGACCTCGAACACCTTCCCGTTGATCTTCGCGTTCACGAACTTCACGCGCTCCTCGACCTTCAGGCCGACCTTCAGGCAGACGTCCTTCCAGTATTTGAGCAGGTCTTCCTTCACGATGCGGTTCTTCGGAAAGCTCATTTTCCCGATGAGCGGGAGCGCGGCGGGGTGGCTCATGACCAACTTCTGTCGGGGAAAATTGTAGACGGTGCCGCCGAACGTATTTTGCTCGATGCAGCGGAAGTTGGCCTTGAGCTCGATGCACTTCAGCGACGCCGCGATGCCCGCGGGGCCCGCGCCGACGACCAGGACGTCCACGTCGGCGGGGGCGGACTTGTCGAGGTTGGCGATCGCGTGGGTCGCCGCGTACACGCCTTGCTTGATGGCGTTGGCGATGAGACCCATCCCGCCGAGCTCGCCAGCGATGTAGAGGCCGCGGACGTTCGTCTCGTAGTTCTCGTTGTAGTCCGGGACCTGCTTGCCGGTCTTCTCGCTGCCGAAGACCATCGTGATCGCGTCGACGGGGCACGAGCGGTAGCAGAGGGTATGGCCGACGCACTTGGTGGGGCTCACCAGCGCGGGCAGGCCGTTGACCATCTGCAGGATGTCGCCCTCCGGACAGACCCGGGTGCAAATGCCGCAGCCCGAGCACTTGTCCGGATCGATCTTCGGGTAGAGGGCGTACGCGTCCGTCTTGCCCGACTTGATCGTGGCCTGGAGCTTCTCTTCGGCCTTCCTGTTCGCCTTTGCTCTACTCCGAGCCCACAACGCGTAGACGACGACGGTGACCGCGAGGACCAGGATGGCCGACAGGCCCGCGTTGCCAATCCTTTGTAGAAAATGCATCTCACGATCTCCGAGTCCTCGCCGCTTCGGCGCAGCGTTCAGCCCCCCTCATACCTCTTATGCACGAGGGCGACCTCGCCGTCCTCCGAAAATTCCAGCGTAGTCAGGGGATCATGGAGGTCGCGGCCGACAGACCGACCTACGTGAGGACCTCCTCGCAGCCGAGTAGTCCCGCAGTGACGGCATCGGGTGAGTCGCCACCACGCCGCGATCTACCCAGGGCCCAGTAGCCGCGCGATGGACACGTGGAGCTCGCTTTGCACGAGGGCGGCGATGCTGTCGCACTCGCTCTCGCCGAGGCGGAGGCGGCCCTGCGCTTCGCCGCGGGCCGCCGCGATGAGGGACGCGCGTGCGGCCGTGAGCCAGCGCGCTGCGGTCGAGCGGTCCACGTTGTACATCGCGCCGATGCGGTCGATGCTGACGTGCTCGCCGAGGTGGAGCCGGAGCAGGGTTCGCTCGCGATCGCCGAGCCCCGCCAGCGCGGCGACGATGGCCTCTTCGAGCTCGGATTTGTAGCGCGCCTTCATGTACGCGAGGTCAGGCTGCGGGGTCGCGGCGACGGGGGCGCCCGGGCCCTCCTGCGCCTCGCCGTCCTCGCGGCGGCGTGCGGCGGCGCGGTGCATCATGAGGACGGTCGTTGCGGCCGTCGTCGAGACCCAGCTCTTCAGCGCGCCGGCGCCCGCGTACTCGGCGATCTTCGGCAAGGCGCCGGGCGGGGCGACGAGGAGGCGCTCGTGGACGGTCTGCGCGGCGTCGTCGGCGACGTCGGCCTGAGCGCGACGACGCGAGAGCACGCGGGCAATGACGCGATCGTAGGCGGCGTGAAACGCCTCTACCGCGCCGGGCACGCGGTGCGCACATGCGAACGCGAGGCACATGTCCGCCGCGTGGGCGAGCGGCGGCAGGCCTCCCGGCCCGGGCCCGCGAGCGCGCGCGGCGACGTAGCGCGCGAGCGCGTCGGCATCGACGGCGAGCCCCGGCCACGCGGCGCGAGCGGAGGTGACGTAGTGGGCGAGGGCGTCGTCGTGCACGCCGGTACTTTGCCCGGGGTTTGGGCGCCGGGCAAACGCGGGTGTCCGGGAGGCGCGTTTCGAGGCAGACTATGGGCGTCTTGGGGATTTCTTCGTCCGGACACGACCCCGCCTGCCTCGACGAGGCGATGCTCGCCGCGTTCGTCGAGGGCTCCCTCCACGGCCCCGAGCTCCAGCGCGCCGAGGCCCACGTTGCGGGGTGCGAGAGCTGCCGCGGCATCCTGGGGGACGCCGCTTATGGGGTCTCGCCGTCCTCGCGCTTTGCGACCCCAGCGCCGGCGGCAGCGGCGAGCGAGCTGCCCGGCACGCCGCCGCTCGCCGGCGCGCTCCCCGCGCTGGGGAACATCCTCGCGGGCAAGTACCGAATCGAGGAGACGCTCGGCAAGGGGGGCATGGGCGCGGTCTTCGCGGCACGCCACCTGGAGCTCGGGAGCAAGGTAGCCATCAAGGTCCTGTTCCGTGCCGAAGGGGACGGCGCCGCGCGCTTCCTCCGTGAAGCGCAGACGTGCGCCCGCCTCACCAGCGAGAACGTCGTGCGCGTGTTCGACGTCGGGCGCTTGCCCGGCGGCCCGACGTCCTCGCCGTACCTCGTGATGGAGCACCTCACCGGCCGGGACCTCGGTCGCGTCGTGCACGAGGGGGAGATCGCGATCGCGGACGCCGTGGGCTACGTCCTCCAGGCCTGCGCCGGCCTCACCGAGGCCCATGCGGCCGGCATCGTGCACCGCGATCTCAAGCCGGCGAACCTCTTTTTGACGACGCGCGGGGACGGTTCGCCGCTCGTGAAAGTCCTCGACTTCGGCGTCTCGAAGCTCTTGCATGCCGGCGATCTCGGCGAGCTCGACATGACCGCGACGCAGGCGATCGTAGGCTCGCCGCTCTTCATGTCCCCCGAGCAGCTCAAGGACAGCAAGGACGTCGACGAGCGAACGGACATCTGGTCGCTCGGCGTGATCCTCTACCAGCTCCTCACGCGGCGCCTGCCGTTCCCCGCGCGCACGATGCCCGCGCTGCTCCTCGCGATCGCCACGGAGGCTCCTGCGCCGCCGTCGTCGCTTCGGCCAGGGGTGCCACCGGAGCTCGACGCCTGCGTGCTGCGGTGCCTCGAGAAGGATCGCGCGCGCAGGTTCACGAGCGTGCGCGAGCTGACGCAGGCGCTGATCCCGCTCGCGTCGACGGGCAGGTTCGCCTCGACGGGGAGGTTCGCCTCGACCGCCCCGCTCGCCTCGACGAGCCCCCTCGCGTCGACGGGGACGAGCGTCGCGGACGCCCAGCCGACGCCGCGCGTGGGGACGCGCCGATCGCGCGTGCCGTGGGTGGCGGGGCTGGTGGCGCTGGTCGTGGCGGTGGGGAGCACGGTGGTCGTGACGAGGGGAAGGGGGACGACCCCGACCCCGACCTCGACCCCGATCCCGACTCCGACTCCGACTCCGACCCCGACTCCGACCCCGACCCCGACTCCGACTCCGACTCCGACCGCCCGTGGCGGCCGACGACCGGCAGGGACGACCTCGCGACCCGCGGGATCCAGCTCCGCCCCGCGACCCGCCGGATCGCGTCTACCCGGCCCCACCGATTCGCCGGACTGACGCCCGCGCCATGTCGATGCGCGGCGCCGCGAGCACCTGGGGGCTGTTCAATCGCACCCGCTCGCCGAGGAGCGACACGTCGTCGTTGGCCTCGAGCTCCACGCTCCCGAGGCGCGCGCGGTGCATCTGGCCGTCGGCCTCCGTGAGGATGTCGCCGTCGGCGCGGGTGGTCACGTTCGCGCCGGCGTCGAGGGCGATGCCCGCGCCAGCGACGAGCTCGATGCGCTCGCGCGCGTTCACCTGCAACCGCTCGCAGTCGAGCGTGAGGTCTCCCGTCGTCGCGACACGCAGCGACGCCGCGGACAGCTCCACCGCGAGACCTTCGGGACCGAGCGCGATCGTCAGGCACACCTGACCGTCGGGCGCCTGCAGGTGCAAGAGTCGCCGCTCCACGCCGACCACGCGCATCGCGTAGCCACCGGCCAGGTCCATGTCCGTCTCTCGCGCGTGGGTCTTCGTCGTCATGACATCCTCCATTCGACACGGAACGGCATCGTGGTGAGCTCTTCCGGCAGGTACGGGCGCAGCGCGGGGGCGTGGCCGCGCCAGACGATCGACAGCCGCTGGGCGTCGGGCTCGATCTCGACGTGGTGAATGACCGGCGCAGTGGCGGTCAGCTTCCCGTTCCGACCGTCGACGAAGATCTTCGGCGCGTCGTCGGGGAGCGCGATCGTGAGGAGCGGCGCCGTCGCGTGAAGGTTCCTGAGCGTGAGCACGTCGCCGGGGCGCAAGTACGGCACCTGCAGGCCGAGCGAGGCGCCGTTCGTGTAGCGAACGACGAGCGGGTCGCCGGCAGCGAGATCGATGGACGAGACCTCCCTCGGCAAGAGCGCGCGTTCGAACTCGGGCAGGCCGTCGGGCAACGGCTGCCAGAACGGGCGCATGCCCAGGAACGCGCCCCGCCCGAAGTAGCTGGGCGGCATCCACGTGGTGCACGCGGGGAGCGGCATCTCGTGCCACCGCCGCGGATCGCCGACGACCAGGCGCTCGGCGGTCAGACGGTCGGCCGGATCCTCGAGGTTCGGAAGGAGCAGCGCGTCCAGGCCCTCGCGCGTCGCCTCGAGGAGGTAGCCGCGCCCGTGGCGATTTCTCGGGTAGACGAACGGGCTGTACGCCGCGAGATCGGTGTTCTCGTGCAGGTAGGGGCCGAGGCGCGCCCAGGGGTGCCCGTGGCGCTTCTCGGCGGCCTCGTCCCACCCGCCGTACGCGCGATCGTAGCTGAGCGGCATGCGCTCGAAGCGCTCGGGGCGCGAGAAGCGGAGCTGCCCGTCGGTGCCGCGCGAACAGCGGCGATCGCCCATGACGTCGAGCGTCTTGGTGAACGGACCGACCTTCACCTCCGCACGCACGCTCGTGCACTCGCCGTGCGCGTACGCGTGCCCATGTACGATGACGTCGGTGAGGTGCTTGAACGGGTAGGTCTCGACGTCCGCGACGAAGAGGTTTCGCCGTGCCGCGTCGAAGATCGGCGCGGTTCGCAAGGCGAGCTGCTCCTTCGACGGCACGCACGGCTTCTCGGGCGAGAGCGTGTACGTCCGCTTCGCGAGCACGGAGAGGACGCACGGAGCGTCGGGCGCGACCGCCGACAGCTGGAGCGCCGCGTCGCACGGCGTCGTCACGATGTTCATCAGAACTGCTCCGCGGCGGGGGGGTCGACGAGCGCGCCGAGGCCGCGCGCGACGCGAACGATGGGCAGGTTGCCGGGGATCTTCTTCGCCTTGTCGAGGTCGCTGTCACCGGTCTCCCCTGGGCGGCGGTGAAGGCCGAGGGGGTCCTCCGACAAACCCTTCCCCTCCTCCTCGAGCTTGTCCCAGATCGCTTTGCGGGCGTCGGCGTCGCGCTTGGTATCCGCCCCCGTCATCGCGTCGCCGAGGGTTTCACCCAGGTTGCGCGCCGTGTCGCTCCCGAGGCCGAGGAGGCGCCCCACGAGGCCGACGTACCCGTGGCCGTTCGCGTTGAACGAGAAGCCGAGCGGCGAGCCCAGAAGCGCACCGGCGATGCCGGCCCCGATCGGCCCCAGGGGCAAGAGGAGCTTGTTCATCGCGAACTGCAGTGCCGCGTCGGTCGCCATCGCGAAGAGCCCGCCGAGGATGTCGCCCAGGTTCATCCCCGCGACGACGGTGTTCGGCGCGACGACGTAGCCGGACGGCAACGGGATGTCGCCGCAGTTCAGGTTCAGGTTCACCGGCCCCAGCAGCGCCACGGCGACGGGCGCGCCCTCGACCTGGACGGAGCGCGGGCCAAAGTGAGACTTCGAGCCGGAGAACACCGTGAGCACCGGGGCGAGGAGGCACGCCGGCGAGAGCGGAATGTGCGGGATGAAGCTCTGGATGTCCGTTCCGCGCTGCATGAGGCGCGCTTGCACGAACGTCGCGAACGTCTTGCTCGACATCGCAGCGGGGATGATCCAGTTGAGCGTCGCCGTCGTCAGGTGCGGCGCCATCGGGACCGGCACGGGCGGCACCGCCGGGGTGATGTCCTCGTGGAGGTCGAGGCCAATCATCGGGTGCCACTCGATCAAGACGTTGAACATCATGACGCGCTCGCTCCTCGGGCAATCAGGGTGACGCCGCGCTTCTCGCGCGCGCGGACGGTGTAGCGAAACGGGAACCGGTAGGTCATGAACACGCGCCTCTCGTCGACGACGACGCCAATCTGGTCGACGCTCGGCACGCGCGTGACCTCGGTGGCGCCGAAGCGCAGACGAACGGCGGCTGGCGGCTCCGGGATCGCGAAGGTGACCGGACCGCGGTGGTCCACGCCGTCGATTCGCATGAGGTCGCCTGGACGAGCGTGTGGCGCGATCATCGGCGGGTAGGCGGTGTTGAGCGACGCCGGGTGAACCGCGACGATCTCGGTCTGGTCCGCCGAGAGGGTCCACCCGTTGCGAAACCGCGCCGCGCTGGAGATCGGGCAGAATCCGAAGCCGCACACGGCCGGCTGCGCGTCCCACGAGGCCATCGGCGAGCCCGGCTCCTCGAGGTTCGGCAGCGAGCTCCCCTCGGCGTCGCTCTCGTCGATGCGGAAGCCGATGCCTCCCGGATTCTCCATGTATGGCACGGGGAGGCTGTCCCACACGACCGTTCCACCGAAGGCGCGGCCGAGAGTCAGCGGCATCTCCACGAACACCCCCGGGCGCGACGCCTCGAGCTGTTTGCCCGTACGCCGCAACCAGATGCGCTCACCGAAGACGTTCGCGCGCCGGACGAAGTCACCGATGCTCACCGAAACCTCCATCCGCGATACCGGCACCTTGTCGGGGGCGCGCGCCGAGCCGAAGACGAAGAGATCCACGCCGCCCTTCATGAACGGGGTCTCCGCCTCCACCGCCCCGTGCGCCGACGCCAGCGGAGCTCCGGACACGAGCCACGGCTGCTCCTGGGCCACCGTAAGCTGGCCTGCCTGGAGCGCATAGGTCACGCGGACGAGCACCGAGGCCGACATGCGGTCGTCGTCGCCGTCGATGACGGTGCTGAGCAGCGCCGCCGGGAGCGGGGTCTCGTTGACGAGGATCATGGCGTGCTCCGGGGGGCGCGGGTGACCTCAGCCGCAGCGCCTCACGAGGACGGCGCGGTAGTACTCGAAGAGCGTCTTGTACTGACGGAACAGATCGCGGTCGGCGAACCGCTCACCCCACGCGCGCGCCTCCTCGGCGTCGCTCGCCGTGGTCAGGCCGTAGCAGCCGTGGATGCGATGGATCGCCGAACTGTCGCGGGCGTCGACGATCTCCGCCCGGAGGCACGCGTACTGCTGCAGCGTCAGAACCGGGTGCACGAGCTCCCTCGAGGAGCTCGGCAGGATGCCGGACGCGGCCGGGGGGTGGGGGATCCCCGAGCGACGCGTCGGAGCCATCTCCTCTTCCACCTCCGCGTCGACCTCCACCACCACCGGCTCCTCCTCCGCCTGTTGCGCCGCTTTCACTGCCGTTGGGCGCCCGACCTTCAGCGTGTCGGCGAGCGGGTTGTCGAGCATCGTGTCGCCGACGAGCGGTCCCAGGTCCTCCACCGTCGTCTTGTCGGCGATGAGGCGGCGCTTCGTCTCGTCGAGCAGGCGGCCGTAGCGCGCCACGGCGTGCACGTCGCCCGCGTCGACGGCGGTGAAGAGCGCGACGTTTCCCGCGAGGGAGAGACGGCGCCACGCGTCCGGCGCGTGCCCGAGCCGCTCGAGGACCTCCCCGCGTCGGTCCGCGGGGAAGAGCTCCACCGTCGCCGAGAGCACGGCCCACGCTTCGAGGTCCATGCGCGCCACGTCCGAATCTTTCCTGGAATCGTCGTTCATGATCCACCTCAGCAATTCAGTTTGATGATGGCGCCGTCGATCTTGACGGCGTTGTCGCCCTTCACGCTCACGTCCGACCCCGAGATCTGCACCTTGCCCCCGACGATGGAGATGTCGCCTCCGTCGAGCGTCACCTTCGCCGCGCCGCGGATGTGCACGGTGTCCCCCTTCACCTCGATCATCGGCGCCGTCACGTTGGCGTGCTCCGCGCTCTCGACGACGACGAAGCCCTTGCCGTGCAGGCGCGCCGTCGAGCCTGCGTAGATGCTGACGAGCGTGCCGGCCTTGTTCACCAGCGTCGTCTTCGCGTCGCTCACGATGGTCTCCGAGCACGACGTCGTGAGCGTCGTCGACTTCATCGCGATAGAGCCCGCGACGCCGTCCAGATCGACCACGCTGGTCCCGCCGCGCGCGTGGAGCGTGTGACCCGCATCCATCGAGATGCGATCGCCCGCGCACTCGGCGATCGTCTTCTTCGCGTCGACGTGGATGAAGCTCCCCGACGACGTCGAGATGCTCCCGGCCGACGTCGACTGCGCCGCCGCGACCTGGATGCTCTGGTTGTGGCCGACGCTGGTGGCCGAGTCGTTGTTCGTGTGGTGCTCGGAGTTGCGCTCGGCGCGCATGCGGAGCAGCTCAGCGCCCTTCTGGTCCTCCATCATGATCTCGTTGAAGCCCGGCCCTCCCGGCGTCGAGCGCGACTTCCACGA
Source organism: Myxococcales bacterium (assembly GCA_025359105.1). Lineage (GTDB taxonomy): Bacteria > Myxococcota_A > Polyangia > Polyangiales > Polyangiaceae > JANYHK01. The sequence continues at coordinate 57,039 of JANYHK010000056.1, forward strand.
CGACTGCGTCTTGTGCTTGGGCAGATCGATCGGCGGCATGTGCGTCGCGTTGTGCACGCGTCCCACGATGATCGGCTCGTCGGGATCGCCGTCGAGGTACGCGACGACGACCTCGTCCCCGCGGCGCGGCAGCATCGTGAAGCCGAAGCCGGCGCCCGCCCACGCCTGGGAGACGCGCACGAAGCGCGTCACGTCGCCGGTCATGCTGTCGCGCTCGTCCCAGTGGAAGAGCACCTTCACGCGCCCGAGCGCGTCGACCGAGATCTCTTCCTGCTCGCTCTCGGTGACGACGCGCGCGGTCTGCGTCCCGTGGATGCGCGGCTTCGGCCTCTGCGCGGGGCGGTACGGCGTGGTGCGTGCGATGCAGTCCAGGCTGTAGACGCGACTCCCCTCGACGTCCGCGTACGCGCTGCGCACGACGAAGTAGTCCGTGTTCACGTCGTCGCGCGGGTGCTCGTCCAGGGTGAGCTTCTGGCCGGGGTGCGCGAGGAAATTCGGGGTGAGCGTGACGATGCGCTGCATGGCGCGCGCCTCTTCGAGCAGCCGGCTCGCGCGCTTCTTGCCCGCCGCCTCGTCCTTGACCGGGCCGATCTCGACGACGTGGTCGCGGAGATCCCCCTCGTTGTCGAAGAGGGCGCCGGCCGGCTTGCCCGAGTCGGCCTGGAGCACGAGGGTCGGCTTCAGGTAGTCCCAGTCGCGCACGCGCACCGCCGATGTCTCGATGTCGGACGTGATCATGACGCTCGACACGTGCGGCGTGGCCAGGTGCGTGGCCCGCGCGCGAAACGGGATCGGGTCCGGAGTGACCGCGGTAGACGCGGTCGGCGTCTCGTCGATCAGCGTCCAGGCGCTGCGGTTCGCGTGGTCGAAGAAGGACGTGATCCCCTCCTCGGCCAGAAGCCGCATGACGAAGTCGTAGTCCGTCTCGCCGTACTGGGCGCAGTAGTCACGGGGCGGGAAGACCGGCTTCGTGCCCGCGGCGGCGCCCGTCAGCTTGTTGACCGGCGCCGGGATGCGGCCTCCGTATCCAGCGAGGACCTTCTCGACGATCTCCGGCACGCTGGCGTTGCGGAAGATGCGGTTGTCGCGCTTGCGCGTGAGCAGCCAGTGCGGCGGCACGACGGAGAGCTCGTACGCCGACACGCCGGCGGGGAACGCGGTCGGCTGGCGCACGCGGCGGACGATGCCCTCGACGTCCTGGACGAAGACCTCGTCGCGCAGCTCGATGCGGATCGGCTTTCCGACCACGGTGAAGTAGTCGACGCTCGCGTCGCGATCGTGAAGCTCGATCTGGAGCTCGAAGAGCTCGCCGAGCGCGCCCGTCAGGTCGACGCGCGCGACGTCGAAGCTCGTGAACGGAACCTCGTCGAAGTGAACGAACGCGTTTTTCAAGGACATGCGGACCTCGGGGGGGCGTCTCTCGCCTCGCCTCGGGGATGCCGCCAGCGACCGCGGGTCGCAGAGGTGTCGCGAAAAATCGTACAGCCGGCCCGTCGCATGCTGCCGCTGGGCCGGCGCCGTTCAAAGCATTGGGAAATCCGAGGATCTCAGGAACCCCAGGAGGAAGGTCTCGACCCCGTCCAGATCGTAGGCGGCCTCGGTTCCTGCCTGCATTTTCCCGCCGCAGATGGCGAACTGGTGGCGCGCGTCCTCGTCGTCGCGGAGCTGCGGCGCGAGCTCGACGAAGTGGTCGAAGACCGCGTTGTTTCCCGGATCGAACGATACGGCGGACGGCGGGATCACCGTCACGTCGGCCCGGCCCCCGCCCGGCGAAAGAGTGCGCTGGATCGCGGCGTGGGCGCCGAAGTTGTACGCGCCGTTGACGAACCGGAGCTTGTTCGAGACGTGCGAGTTGAACCACTGGACGATCGACGGCCCTGCCTCTGACGTGCTCGTCGCGTCGAAGCCGTACACCTCGCGCACGCGCCCCATGTTGCTGCGGAGCGCGCGCCAATGACCGTCGCCTCCGCGGCTGAACGCCGACGTGCCGAGGTGGCCGAGCGCGACGTTGCCGACGCCCTTGCAAACCGCGTTCTGTGCCCAGAGAAGCCGCATCGCCGCGTCGACGAGGCCCGGCATGAGGGACGTCTCCGCCGCGCCGAAGCCGGTGCCCGATGGCCAGGGATGCAGCATCACCAGCGCGCGCTTCGAGTCGAGCACCGCCGCCTCGAAGCCGCAGCGCATGTAGTGATAGGCGTCGGCGCCGGCCTGATCGACCTCGAAGCGTCGTTCGGTCTTGTCGGTGGCCGGCTTTGGTTTGCACAAATAGCGGGCGATCGCCGACCCCTGATGCGGCTGGTCCAGCCGCGAATACGGGTAGCTGGCGGGGCGGTAGAAGACGAGGCAGCCCGGATCGTTGCCCGCGAACGACGCCATCGCGTCGGGGACGCTCGCGAGCCACACCACGGGCATGCCGCCCGTGAAGCCCAGCACGTGGGTCGTCATCCCCGCGGTGTGCTCCTGCAGGTAGTAGGGCCAGTTCTGGCAATACTGTTCCCAGAACGCGCCCACGTCGACGAAGAGCGTGCGCAGCGTGATCGCAGCGACGCCGTGCGCGTTGGCGGCCCCCTTCGTCACGACCAGCGGGTGCGGCCCGGCGAACTCGGGGATGCTCACGGCCGTGAGCGCGTTGCCGGAAACGGTGTAGCTCTGCTCCGCGCGGAGGACCTCGCGGTCCATCGCGTCGACGCTCATCGCCGCGCCATCCGGAGCCTTGCCGGAGACGGCCCCGAACGACGCCCTGAAGCGGGCGGAGAGCTTGAGCTCCGTCGTGCCGTCGGGCACGTCGTACGTGCGCTCGCCCACGCTCGTCGCGGCCGGCACGACGAGCTTGCCGTTCGCGAAGAGGAGGACGGTGGCGCCGCTGTCGGGCAGCAGCGGCGAGCCTGCGTTAGGCCACGTGACGCGTATTTTGAGCGCCATGGCTCACCTCGCGGAGGGTTGGTGCTTTCGTGGGGTTGGCGAGCACTTCGTCGGGCGAGTCGAAGGGCCGGTCGACCTGGCCCTCGACGGCGAGGCTCGCGAGGTTGCCGGCGAACAGCAGCCCTTCGACGATCGGGGGCGGCGGCGTGTCTGCGTCGGCCGGCGGATCGACGGGGAGCGCTGAAATCAGACCCAGCGCGTGATCGAGGTTCCGATCGAAGAGCGCGTCGTGGAGCGTGCCGGTGTCCATGGTGCTCCACTCCGGAGGCGCGAGTGAGGCGGGCTCGCTCGAGCGCTCGTCGTCGGGTGGCGCGAAGTCCGATGGCTCGGCCGCTTCTCCGAGGATCTTCGGCGTCCTCCCTGTCGCGTCGGCGTGCACGTGGAGCCGCACGGAGCCCGCGTCCGGGCGGCTCAGGAGCTCCCACGGCCCCTCGTCCGCGACGCGGAGGTCGCCCCACGTCGGCAGATCGCCGGCGCTGTAGACGTCGGTTCGTGTGACGATCATGAGGCGCCGTCGTTTGCCGCTCGGGAGCGGGATCGCGCCGCCGAGGCGGCTCAACGTCCGGAACACCCAGTCCCCGACCGACGGCAGCGGGCGCATGCGACGCGTCCCCTTTTCGCGGCCCGTGAACGCGTCGCGGACAGCCGCCGTGCTGGCGACGCTCACGCTTCCCATCCCGCGCGGCGCGTCGTCGACACGCGCGAGGCCGTCGGCGCCGGTCGTCTTCGTGACGGTGCCAAGGGGCGTCGTCATCGTGAGCTTCACACCCGCGACCGGGGCCTCGAGCTCGTCGACGACCACGATCTCGTAGAAGTGCAGCTCCGGCAGGTCCCGCGGCGTGAGCGGCGGGGGCACGGAAATTCCCGTCGATGCGGCGCCTCCGCCATCGTCCCCCGGGCTGAGCCAGGCGCGGCCGAACCCCCCCACCGCGAGCCCTCCATCGGCGCCCGCGTCCGCCGTTGCCGCTGGGAGCACCGCGTCCTCCCGCGCGTCGAGCAGAACGGCGCCGCCGAACGCGTGATGCTGGAACCCCCGCTCGACCGTGTCTCGGATCGCGCGCAGCTCGCGGCACGCCGGCACGCCAGCGAGCCGCCTCAGCATGGCGGGGAGCAACGTCATCGCCGCGCGCAGCTCGGGCTCGACCCCCAGCAAGATCATCGCCCCCAGCCCGTCCGCGCGACGCAGCGCGCGAAGGTCCACGAGCATGCACGAGCGCGACGCGAGGAGCTCCTCGGGCGGCTGTCCCTCTCCGGGCCCGGTGCGGCACACCCAGAGCGACGCCGTCGGCGATGTCGCAGCGTCCCAGCTCGACGCCTCACGCAGCGGCGCTTCCGGCAACGGGCGACCCGCGCCGCCACCAGAAAACGCGTAGTCGATCACGACGCGCGCGCCGCGAAGGAGCTCGAGGCGGTCCTCCACTTTGCCTGCGCCCGTCTCGGTCTGCTCGAGCGGCGCCGAGAGGATCCAGCGTGCGAAACGGCGCCGGATCCAACTGGCGAGGGCCGACGGAGACGCGACCGTCGACGATGTTCCCTCGGGCTGGCGCATGGTCCATCGCGGAGATGCCGGCGCGTCGCTGAAGTCTCACCGCACGAGGAAAATGATTTCGGTGCGACCTCGGTGAGCGGACGGCATCCCCTTGCTGGCCGGCAGGTTCGCCGCGCCTGGGAGGTGCAGCCATGTCACTTCGGTCCCTGTCTCTCGTGCTCCTGTCGGTGACGCTCGTCGGCACCCTCGCATGCAACGACGCGCCCCGGCAGGAGCGCGCGGCCGCGAGCGCGCTTGGCGACGGCGCCGACGGCAACGCGTGTCCGGCCAGGACGTACGCGACGCTCCCGTACCGCGGCGTGAGCCTGTCCGGCGCCGAATGGGGCTCGAATTACCCGGGGAAGGAGGGGCTCGACTACGTGTGGGCGAAGACCAGCGAGATCGACTTCTTCCTCGCGAAGGGGATGAACACGTTCCGGATCGGCTTCCAGTGGGAGCGCCTGCAGCCCCAGGCGTACGGCGGGCTCGCGGCCGAGTACCTGTCGAACCTGGACAGGCTCGTGACGCACGCCACGTCGCGGGGCGCGCGGGTCGTGTTGAACCCGCACAACTTCGCGCGGTATTACGAGCAGGTCGTGGGCTCGCCGGCGGTTCCCAACGGCGTCTTCGCGGATCTGTGGAGCCGCCTCGCAGTCCGGTACGCGGCGAACCCGCGCGTGCTCTTCAACCTCGTCAACGAGCCCCACGACATGCCGACCGAGCAGTGGGTCTCGGCAGCGAACGCGGCGATCGCGGCGATCCGCGAGGCGGGCGCGACGAGCACGATCATCGTGCCGGGCAACGCCTGGACCGGCGGCGCGTCCTGGGGCGACGATTGGTACGGGACCCCCAACGCGATCGCGATGCTGGCGATCAGCGACCCTTCGGACAACGTGCTGTTCGAGGCGCATCAGTACTTCGACACTGACGCGAGCGGCGGCTCCGGCACGTGCGTGAGCCCCACGATCGGGAGCGAGCGGATCGCGGGGTTCGTCGCGTGGCTGCGCAAGAACGGCAAGAAGGGCTTCATCGGCGAGTTCGCCGGAGGCAAGAACGCCACGTGCGACGCCGCGGTGAGGGACTTTCTCGGGTTCGCGACGAGCAACGCCGACGTGCTCCAGGGCTGGATGTGGTGGGCCGGCGGCCCGGGGTGGGGCGACGACTACATCTTCCGGCTCGAGCCCGATTCGAGGGGCGTCGACGGCCCCGCGTGGGCCAACCTGTCGCCGTACCTGTCCGGCGCGGCTCCGTGCGAGCCAGGTGGCGGTGACATCCCTCCTCCGCCTCCTCCGCCTCCGCCCCCGCCTCCGCCTCTGCCTCCTCCGCCTCCTCCGCCCCCGAACGGTGGCGGCGACGCGACGTACACGGCGTCGAGCGAGAGCTTGACCTCGAACGGTGTCGCGCGACGCTTCGTGCTCGCGGTCCCCTCGGCGGCCGTGGCCGAGCCGCTTCCCCTCGTGATCGTCTTGCACTGGGACGGCGGCAGCGCCGAGAGCGCGCGACGCGACGGGCCGCAGCTCGAAGCGCAGGCAAACGGCGCGGCCGCGTTCGCGTACCTCCAGGCGCCGCAGGGTGACACGTTCCCGTACTGGACCGCGAAAGGGCGCGGCGCCGAGGCGGTGTTCGTGAAGGACCTCATCGCGTCTCTGTCACAGCGGGGCATCGCTCGCGCAGGCCGCGTCTTCATCACCGGGGTGAGCGGCGGAGCCACGATGACGAACGCGATCATGTGCGTGCTCGGCAGCGCTGTCCTCCGCGCGGGTGTCGTGATGTCGGGGAGCTTCTACGCGGTCGACGGGAACGATCTGTGGGCGACGATGCCCGACGGCACCGAGGTCCGCCGCTGCGCCGAGACCCCCGCCGTTCAGATCCAGTGGGGGCAAGACGACACCGGCGACACCGACTTCGTGAACGCCGGCAAGTCGACGCGTGATGCGTACCGGACTCAGCTCGGCTGCGGCGCCACGACCCAAGATGCGCAGCCCTCGCCGTGCGTCACCTACGACGGCTGCAGTAAACCCGTGGGCTGGTGCGCCATTGCCGGAATGGGCCACGCGGTCTGGTCGAGCGGCGCGGCCGCGGCCTGGACGTTCCTCTCGGCGGCTCCGTGACGGTCGGCGAGGTCCCCACCGACGACGGTTACGCGTACAACGAGATGGAGCCCCGTGCGCTGGTCCACCCTCTGCCGCCGAGCGTTCGTCGCCGTCGTGCTCGCCGCGTGCGCGCGCGACACGGCGCTGTGCCCGGCGGGGGAGGGACCAACGATGGTGCGTGCCGGTGACTTCTGCATCGACAGCACGGAGGTGACGAACCGGCAGTACCAGCGATTCCTCGACGCCACCGGCGGCGTCTCGTCGCAGGGCGCTCCGTGCGCGTGGAACCGGTCCCTCGTGCCCCGCGTCTGGCCACCTCCGGCGCGGAGCTCGCCAGAGCACCCCGTCGTCTTCGTCGACTGGTGCGACGCGCAGGCGTACTGCCAGTGGGCGGGCAAGCGGCTCTGCGGGCGCATCGGCGGCGGCTCGCTCCGCATTGCCGAGCAGACCGACGCGACCCGGAGCCAGTGGATGAGCGCGTGCACAGGCGGCGGCGCATCGGTCTATCCGTACGGCGACGCCTACGCGTCCGGCGCGTGCTCGGGGGACGAGCCCACCGGGTACTTCTTGCCCGTCGCGAGCAAGCCCGCGTGTGTCGGGGGCTTCCCCGGCGTCTACGATCTGAGCGGCAACGTCCACGAGCTCGAGGACAGCTGCGACGTCGATCCCGCGGTTTTGGATGGCTCGATGGACATCTGCGCCGACCGCGGAGGCTCGTTCAAGCACGATCCAGGAATGCTCGCGTGCGGTCTCACGCTCGACAAGGATCCGCGGTCGGGCCAGTGGTTCGACGTCGGCTTCCGCTGCTGCTCGCCGTGACCGTGTGAGCCGCTAGCGGCAGGCGACCTTCGCGGACGCGTGGTCCATCGCTCACTGCGACCGGCGCGCCGACGAGGGCGCCCTTGGTCGCGAGCTCGACGGCCTTGCCCCGCCACGCTTGATCGAACCCGACGCGGCGCGCCCGGACGGCGTGCCTCGTCCGGTACACGACCGCCGCTTCGTCTGGGCCAGTGAGCACGGCGGCGATCCCTTCCGCGTGAGGGAGCTGGTCGCTCGAACCGCCGTGGCCCATCGCGAAGGGGTAGGACTTCTTCGGACCGCAACGCGGCGCCGTTCGTCCACCCTACCGCGGCCGGGCGAGCTTGGTCAGTCGCCCGCGTACATGGCGCGGACGTCGTCGCGGACGTCCTCCTTCGTCTCCGCGTCCAGGGGCACGCCCCAGTACTCCGCCATCTTCCCCACGACGATCTCGGCGCGCGCTTCGACGTCGACCTTCGACATCGCCGCGAGGAACGCGGGGCGGTCCTTCTTCGGGATCTTCGTCTCGACCCGTCGCGTGGCGTCGCGAATGAAGCGATCCCCGAGCTTGGGGTGCTTGCGCGCGACGGAGAGGATGTGCAGCTCCTCTTCGGCGTAGGCGCGCGCGGTCGGGAACAGCGCGGCGTCGAGCAGCCCGTCCAGCTCGGCGGCGCTGTCCGCCTTCGTCTGCTGCGTCGGGCGCGGCTTCCCCTTCGCCTTCTTCGTCGGGATCAGCTTCCCCTTCGCCTTCTTCGTCGGCGGAGCCTTCGCCTTCTTCGCGGCGACCTTCGTGCGGGGAGTCTTCGTCTTTTTGCGGGTTGCCATCTGGGCTGAAGGTATACGGCAAATTGTCGCCGCAAGTTGCTTGCAGCTCTGCCTCGCTCGCTTCTGCGACAGGGCGCCGGCGTGGGCGCGTGGGGCAGGCTACGCTTGGCCCACGATGGTGGACCAAGCGTTCCTCGCGCCGACGCGCTTCGTCGACTCCGATCACCCGGACGTCGTCGCGTTTGCCCGAGACGTCGCGGGGGACGCCAAGGACGACCGCGAGCGCGCGTCGCGCCTGTTCATCGCGGTGCGCGAGCGGCTCCGCTACGATCCGTACTCGATCTCCGTCGACCCCGAGGAGTACCGCGCGAGCACGATCCTGCGGCGCGAGCGAGCCTACTGCATCCCGAAGGCCGTGCTGCTCTGCGCCGCTTCCCGTGCGGCCGGCATCCCGGCCCGTCTCGGCTTCGCCGACGTGAAGAACCACCTCGCGAGCGAGAAGCTCCTGCGGACGCTCGGCACCGATCTGTTCGCGTTCCACGGCTACGTCGAGATGTGGATCGACGGTCGGCCCGTCAAGGCAACGCCGGCCTTCAACGCGGCGCTCTGCGAGCGCTTCGGCGTACCCGCGCTCGAGCTGGACGGCGAGCACGACGCGATGATGCAACCGTTCGACGGTCAGGGCCGGCGTTACATGGAGTACCTGCGCGATCGCGGGCTCCACCTCGACTTGCCGCTCGAAGAGATCCTGGCGACCTTCGCGTCGCTCTACGGCCACGCCCGTCCGCCGGAGCGCGACGAGGCGTTTCACGACTGACTCAGTGGCGAACGGTGTGGAGCGCGACGCCCACGAGCGCGCCCGCTGCAACGAGCCAGGTCGAGCTCACCTTGAAGCGCACGAGGAGCACCCCCGATGGCCCGGCCACGAGGTAGCCGATGACCACGCCCGTGAGCGTCGCGACGACGGGCACAATGGGGGCGGCTGTCCCCGTTGGATCCGTCGGCGTCACGCGCCGCGCCGCGAGGACGAGCGCGCCCGCGCCGACGAGCACGACCAACGCATCGGCCCCGCACGCGAACGCCGCGGCCGCGGCGATGCCCGTCGCGCCGAGGAGGTTCGAGCGCTTGAGCGCCTTCGGTGCGAGGGTGGCGAGCGCTTGCGCCACGACGCCGATCACGATCGGTTTCACGCCGTACAGCAGGCCAAGCGCCGCGGGCAGGGTACCGAACGCGACGTACGCCCACGCCAAGAGCCCGACGAGCAGCGCCGCCGGAAGGATGAAGCAAGCGCCAGCGACGACGAGGCCGGCGAGCCCTGCCTGCTCGTAGCCGATGAAGATCGCGAGCTCCGTCGAGCTGGGGCCGGGGATGAGGTTCGCCGCCCCGAGGAGATCGAGGAACCGCTCGGGCGACAGCCAGCGTCGCTTGCGAACGATCTCCGCCTCCATCAGCGCGACGTGCGCGACGGGGCCGCCGAACGCCGTCGTTCCGAGCCGCAGAAACAGGAGCGCGACCTCTCCCAGCGACGGTCGCACGCCCACCTCAGCCACGGCCGCATGCTACTGTCCTCCGCCAGCGAGTGGGAAGACGATGAGCAAGGGACGACTCGAGGCCTTCAGCGACGGCGTGCTCGCCATCATCCTGACCATCATGGTCCTCGAGCTCAAGGTTCCCCATGGCGGTGGCCTCGAGGCACTCCTGCCGCTTTGCCCGGTCTTTTTTAGCTACATCGTGAGCTTCGTCTACATCGGGATTTACTGGAACAACCACCATCACATGCTGCACGCCACCAGAAAGGTGAGCGGCGGCATCCTGTGGGCCAACCTCCACCTCCTCTTCTGGCTGTCGCTCATCCCCGTCGTTACTGGCTGGTTGGGCGGCGCGCCGACGGCGCCGTGGCCGACCGCGGGCTACGGGATCGTTCTCTTCTTCAGCGGCGTCGCCTTTCTCATCCTCCAGACCGCGATCATCGCGCGCAACGGGGGCGCCGCTTCGGAGCTCGCGCGCGCCGTGGGACGCGACGTGAAGGGCAAGAGCTCAGCGGTCCTCTACCTTGCAGCGATAGCCCTCGCGTTCGTGCGCCCATGGATGGCCGACGTCATCTATCTGGCCGTCGCCCTCATCTGGCTCATCCCGGACCGCCGCATCGAGGCGCAGCTAGAAGGAGCCGTAAAATGAGCCGTTCTACGGAGGAGCTGGTCGCGCTCGCCCGCGCCTGGCTCGCGGCGTTCAACGCACGCGATCTCGAGGGGCTCCTCGCCCTCTACGCCGCGGACGCCGTGCATGCGAGCCCGAAGCTCCGCGTCAGGGATCCGTCGTCGAACGGCGAGATCCGCGGTGTTTCCGCGCTGCGGGCGTGGTGGAAGGACGCGATGGATCGCCTGCCCGACCTCCGCTACGAGGCGAAGCACCTGACGGCGATGGGCGACCGCGTCTTCATGGAATACCTGCGGACGAACCCCGGAGAATCGCCGTACATGGTGGCCGAGGTGCTGGTGGCAGGCCCAGACGGCAAAATTCGCGCGTCGCATGTCTACCACGGCTGAACGTCGCGTCGTGCGAACGGGCGCGAACGGGCGTACGCTGGCCCGGATGGCCACCAAGAAGAAGACCGGCAAGAAAAACACGCCCGCGAAGAAGACCGCTCCCGCGAAGGCGAAGAAGCCGAAGTTGAAGAAGGCTGCGCCGAAGAAAAAGGCTCCGCCGAAGAAAAAGGCTGCGCCGCAGAAGAAGGCTGCGCCGAAGAAGAAGGCTGCGCCGCAGAAGAAGGCTGCGCCGAAGAAGGCCGTGAAGGCCAAGGCTGCGCCGAAGAAGGCCGTGAAGGCCAAGGCTGCGCCGAAGAAGGCCGTGAAGGCCAAGGCCGCGCCGAAGAAGGCCGTGAAGGCCAAGGCCGCGCCGAAGAAGGCCGTGAAGGCCAAGGCCGCGCCGACGAAGGCCGTGAAGGCCAAAGCTGCGCCGAAGGCCAAGCCCAAGCCCGTCGCGAAGACGCCGATCTCACGTCGGGACGGCGCGGGTCACCTCGACCCCCAGTACGAGGCCGATCTGATGGCCATGTCGCACAAGAAGGAGCGCGGCGAGCCCGAGCGCGCGTTCGTCGTCGGCGGCCTGACCGACGATCTCGCCGAGTCGCTCGGTGAGCAGGTCGTCTCGCAGGCGACGAGCGGCGAGTACGACGGCGAGGACGTCCTCGATCAGGAAGTCACCGAAGAGATCGGCGGTCCGTTCGTCGAGTCGACCGGCGGCCGCGAGTTCGCGCACGACTTCGACGCCTCGAACCCCAGAGGCGCCGACCGCGAGCCCTTCCCGAAAACCTAGGTCTACACGTCGACCGAGCCCGCGGACGTATGCTCCCAGTAGGTGAGTCCGCGGCCTTGGAGCGACGTCACGAAGCGCACCGCGCCGTCCTGCGAGACGACGACCGCGACCGCTTCGGGGATCGCCGTGCAAAGGCGGTAGGCAGAGCGGTGCCGCGTCCCCACGCCGTCGATTGATTCGCGCTCGTTCTCGGTACCCTCCAGATCGATCGCGCGCGCGACGTCGTGAACTTCGGGCAAGGGGCCAGCGATCTCCGCGCCGAAGCCGAGCAGCTCGAAACGCTTGGAGAGCACCACCGCGCCGTCCACGTCGGCGAGCGCGGCGATCAGGTGCCCCAGCTCGAGGACGGCCTCGTCGAGCGCCGCGAGGCTCGCCCCGCCGGCCGCCCCCGCCAGCCCGCGGAGCACCGAGAGGATCACGGTGCGGTACCGCCGGCGCGGCTCCTCGTCACAAAACGCGTACTTCAGCGCCAAAAATGGCGTCCGGTGTGCCTCCTCGGGGGGCAGGAAGAGTACGGTGCCGCCGTGACGCGCGTCGCGCATCGTCGTGATCACCCGCTTGACCATTTGCTGCGAGACGCGCTTCACGACGTCCGCGTCGAGCGTGCGCCAGGGAACCTTCGCCTCAAGACGCGCGCGCTCGTGGTCCTCGAAGATCTCCTGCCGGAGCGACGCGAACCGCGCGGGCAGCCACTTCGACTCGAAGACGTCGAGGCCTGGCCCCGTCACGACGCCGCGGCGCAGCTCGGCGAGCGTCACGTCTCCTTTCGCGATCGCGAGCCGACCCGGGCCGTGAACGCGGATGACGAGCGCCTCGTCCGGCACGTCGGGGACGCCCGCCGAGCCACCCGCGCGCGCGCTCTGCAGCCACCGCGGCCCCGACTGCAAGATGCCCCAGAGCTGAAGCCGCCCTCCGCGCGACTCGACGCCGATGAGCGCGCGGTGGAACTTGGCCGCCGGGGAGAGGCGCCGAAGCTCGTCCGCCGTGCATGGTCGCGCTTCGGTGAACCGGAGCCGGTGAAGCCCGTCCGGCGGGTGCCCGTCCGCCGGAACCCGCTCGGGCGCGCCGTAAAGGAGCCGAAATGTCACCGGCCGCGTCTCGTCGAAGAGCAGGCTCGCCTGGTACACGGTCGACAGGAGCGCCTCGAGCGCCGCCGGTGGGGGAAGGCTGCTCAGGTCCTCCCCCCAGGCGTTCCGCACATAGCGGGCCAGCTGCGTCGGGTAAGCGTGAAGCATCCGGCGACTATAGGCCCTCCCGCGGCCCGTTTTCGCAGCGCGGCCGCGCCTTGACCGCGGACGGGCCCGACGCTAAACAACTTTCACTAAGTTTTGAAACTTTCGTGAGATGTGACGACGCGCGGCGTCATTTCCGACGTTTCCGGAGGGGACAGGTCCATGGTCACAAGCTTGATCGAAATGCGCCCGGAGGCGCCGCGCGACACGGGCCACGACGACGTGCTGGCCCGCCTGGCCGACATCTGCAACATGCGCGGCATCGACGGAACCCCGTCGCGCCTCGGCTCGCTGCTCGGTTGCGTCGAGGACGACATGCGCGTGATCGACGCAGCGCTCGAGATCGTGAGCGAGGGCGGTTCGCGCGAGCTCCCCGTAGAGAAGAGCGTGCGCCACCTCTTGCGGCTCAAAGGCAAGCGCCTGCGGCCGATGTGCGTGGCGCTCGCCGCGCGCCTTGGGACGGGTTTCAGCGACGCGGCGCGGGAGATCGCAGTGTCGGCCGAGCTCGTGCACGCCGCGACGCTCCTGCACGACGACGTCGTCGACCTCGGCGACAAGCGCCGCGGGGAGCCTACGGCGCGCATGATCTACGGCAACGCGGCCTCCATCTTCGGCGGCGACTGGCTCCTCGTCGAGGCGCTCCGTCGCATCCACGGCGCCGGCGTCCCCGGCGTCATGAACCACGTGCTCGCTGTCCTCGACGAGATGCTCGGGGCCGAGTCCCTCCAGCTCGCGTGCCGAGGGCGATTCGATCCGAGCCTCAGCGTCTACATGCGCGTCGTCGAGGGCAAGACAGCATCGCTCTTCCGCTGGGCGCTCGCCTCCGGCGGCCGCGCGGGCGGTCTCGACGACGACGGCTGCCGCGCCCTCGGGACGTACGGCGACCGCCTGGGCGTCGCGTTCCAGGTCGTCGACGACCTCCTGGATGTCGCAGGCGACGCCACGGCGCTCGGCAAGAACGTCTACGCCGACCTCCGCGAGGGGAAGATGACGTACCCCCTCCTCGTCGCGCTCGAGCGCGAGCCGCAGCTCCTGCCGACCGTACGCGCAGCGTGCGAGGCCGAGGACGACGCGCACCTCCAGGCGGCCGGCGCGGTCGTCGCCGAGACGCTCGCGCGGACGGGCGCCATCGAAGAAGCGCGCGCCTTTGCCACGCGCCTGTCCACCCAGGCCGTCCAGAGCCTCGCCGGCCTCCGCAAGTGCATCGCGCGCGAGGCGCTCGAGCACACGGCCCTCGAGCTCGTTGGGAGGGGCAAATGAACGAGCTGCAGCCCAAGGGCGGTAGCGGCGAGATGTTCGACGCCATCGCCGACAAGTACGATCTGGTCAACCGCGTCATCTCGCTCGGCATCGACCAGAGCTGGCGGCGCAAGGCGGTCCGCGCGATGAACCTGAGCGACGGGTCGCGGGTCATCGATCTCGCGACCGGCACCGGCGATCTCGCCATCCTCACGGCGAAGACCCACCCGCACGTGACCGTCCTCGGGCTCGACCCGTCGACGAAGATGCTCGCCGTCGGCGAGACGAAGGTGAAGGCCGCGGGGCTCGAAGGCCGCGTGGCGCTGAAGGTCGGCGACGCGCAGGCGATCGACGTGCCCGACGCGAGCGTGGACGCCACGAGCATCTCGTTCGGCATTCGCAACGTCCCCGACCGCGCCAAGGCGCTCCGCGAGATGGCGCGCGTCGTGCGCCCGGGCGGACGCATCGTGATCCTCGAGCTCGCGGAGCCGACGACGCCGGTGCTCGGCCCGCTGGCGCGCTGGCACATCCATACGCTCGTCCCCGCCATCGGCGCGGCGCTCTCCGGCGCTCGCGAGTACCGGTACCTCGAGAAGTCGATCGCCGCGTTCCCGCCGCGGGCGGAGTTCGCGGCGCTCATGAGGGCCTCGAACCTCGAGGTCATCGCCGCCGAGCCGCTGACGTTCGGCGTCGCGACGCTCTACGTGGCGACGCCGTCGGCGGAGAAGCCCCATGCTCGCCGCTGACGCCATCTGCGTCCTCACGCGGCCCGCGCCGCGCGTGCCACCGGAGGTGTTCTTGAGCCTGCCGATCGACGGCGAGCGCATGCTCTGGGACGCGGGCGACGGCTGGGCGTTCGCCGGCCGCGGCGCCGCCGCGCGCGTCGAGGCGTGGGGCGACCGCCGCTTCGTCGACGCACGCGACGCCGCGTCGCGCGTCTTCGCGTCGCTCCTCGACCTCGACAAGGGCGCAGCGCCGAAGATGCGCATGTTCGGGGGTCTCTCGTTCCAGCCGCAAGGCACCGCGGCGGCGCCTTGGACCGGGTTCGCCGACGCGAGCTTCGTCCTGCCGCGGTGGACGTACTGCGTCTCGCAGGATGCGGCGTTCGTCCGCGTCGCCGCGCCGGCCGGCGAGCTCCGCGGCGTCGAGGACCGGCTCGCGTCGGTCTTGCGCGCGCTCGAGGCCGCGCCCGAGCGCGCCACCATCCCGCCTCCGAACGGCGCGCGCCTCGTCGAGATGGAGCGCCTGGTCTGGGACCAGATGGTCGAGGGGGCGCTGCGGTCCATCCGCAGCCACGAGCTGCAGAAGGTCGTGACGGCCCGAAGGAGCGCGGTCACGCTTCGCACGCCCATCGACTTGCCGGCGGCGCTCGCGCGGATGCGCCGTCTCGAGCCGACGTGCACACGCTTCGCCGTCGAGCGCGAAGGCGGCGTCTTCCTGGGCGCCACACCGGAGCGCTTGGCCGTGCTCCGCGGGCTCCGCGTGGAGGTGGATGCCCTGGCGGGATCCATCCCGCGGCGCGATCTGGGCGAAGAGAAGGAGCTCCTCGCGAGCGACAAGGATCAGCGCGAGCACGCCCTCGTCGTCGAGGGGATCCGCGCGGCGCTCGCGTCGTTCTGCGACGACGTGGACGCCCCCGCCGTGCCGGTCGTGCGGACGCTGCGCGCGGTGCACCACCTGTGGACGCCGATCAGCGCCGCCCTGCGGGCGCCGACGCACGTGCTCGATCTCGTCGCCGCGGTGCACCCGACGCCCGCGGTGTGCGGGCTCCCTCGCGAGCTCGCGCGTGGCTGGATCGCGGCGCACGAGCCGGTGCCCCGGGGCTGGTACGCCTCGCCGGTCGGCTGGTTCGACGAAGGGGGCGAAGGGCAGTTCTCCGTCGCCATTCGCTCCGCGCTCGTGAAGGGGACGAACGCGTGGCTCTTCGCCGGCTGCGGCATCGTCGAGGGCTCCGATCCCGCGCTCGAGTACGAGGAGACGGGGGTGAAGCAGACGACGATGCTCGCGACCCTCGGGGTCTCGCCGTGAGCAACCTCCACGTCGCGTGGGCGCGCCTCTTCATGCGCGCGCTCGCGACGTCGGGGGTGAAGCACCTCGTCGTGAGCCCCGGCTCGCGCTCGACGCCGCTCGTGCTCGCCGCGGCGCGCGAAGAGCGGCTCACCTGCCACGTCGTCGTCGACGAGCGGAGCGCCGCGTTCTTCGCGCTGGGCCAGGCGCGCGCGACCCACGTGCCGACGGCGCTCCTCTGTACGTCGGGCACGGCGGGAGCCCACTATTTCCCGGCGATCATCGAGGCGAGCGCGAGCTTCGTGCCGCTCGTCGTGGTGACCGCGGATCGTCCCTGGGAGGCGTATGACGCCGCTGCGCCGCAGACGATCGATCAGACCAAGCTCTTCGGCGGCTACGTGCGCCACTTCGCCGAGCTCGGGCTGCCCGACGCGTCGGCGGCGGCGATGCGCGCGGTCCCGCGGATCGCCGCGCAGGCAGTCGAGAGGGCGCTGGGCCCGACGCCCGGGCCCGTCCACGTCAACGCGCGGCTGCGCAAGCCCCTCGAGCCGGTCGCCGCGCCGCCGGGCAGCCCCCGCGAAGCGTGGGAGGACGAGTGGGACCGCCTCATGGCGATCGGAGCGCCCCGCGTGCACGCGGCCGTCGCGACGTCGGCGGCGCCGAGCGACGCGGTGATCGCCGAGCTCGCCGCGGTGTGCGCGCGCGCGTCGCGTGGCCTCGTGGTGTGCGGACCCGCTCCAGTCCACGACGCCGACGCGCGTCGCGACGCGGTCCTGCCGTTCGCGCGGAGGGTGGGGTTTCCCGTGCTCGTGGAGGCGACGAGCCAGCTCCGCTTCGGCGGCGACGGGCGCGGTCCGGTGCTCGGCGCGTTCGACGGAGTGCTCCGCGATCCGGCGGCGCGCGCACGCCTCGCCGCCGACCTCGTGATCGAGATCGGTGCCCCGGCGACGTCGAGCGCGTATGCCACGTTCCTCGCTGAGCAGCCGCCGGCGCGGCGCGTCGTCGTCGCGGCACACGGGTGGAACGATCCGGCGGGCGGAGCGACGGATCTCGTGCGCGGGGACCCTGCGACCGTCGTTCGCGCCCTCGCCGAGCGATTGCCTGCCGGCGCGCGGACCAGCGCCCTCGCCGAGGCCTTCACACGCGCCGAAGCGGCCGTGTGGGGCGTCGTGCGCGAGGAGCTGGAGGAGGGGGTGCTCACGGAGGGTCGCGTCGCGCGCGATCTGGTCGAAGCGCTCCCCGAGGACGCCACGCTCATCGTCTCGAACAGCAACCCCGTTCGCGACGTCGACACGTACGCGCCACCGACCAGGCGCCGCCTCGCCGTCCTGCACCAGCGTGGCGCGAGCGGGATCGACGGCCTCGTCTCCGGCGCCGCGGGCGCGCGCGCCGTCGCGCGAGGGCCGGTGGCGCTCCTCGTCGGCGATCTCGCGTTCCTGCATGATCTGGGCGGCCTCGCCGTCCTCCGCGCGACCCGGGGACCGCTCGTCGTCGTCGTCGTCCAGAACGGGGGCGGGCGCATCTTCGAGCAGCTCCCCATCGCGCGCGCCACCGACGTGGCGACGCTCGGCCGATTCTTCGTCACCCCCGAGCCCGTCGATCTCGCGCACGCAACCGCCGCGTTCGGCGTCGCCCACCGCTCGGTGCGAACGCCGGCCGAGCTCTCGGCGGCCCTTCGGGATGCGCTGGTGTCGGACGTCCCCGTCGTCGTCGAGGCGATCGTGGAGCCGAACGCGGCCGCTCGACGCGCGCGCATCTGGAGCGAGTGGCCGCGGAGGCTCGCATGATCCCGACGGCGTTCCTCCACGGGTTCCTGGGCGCCCCCTCGGCGTGGGACGAGGTGGTCCGCTTCCTCGAAGGGGCGTGCGAGGCGCACGCGCTGGCGCTCCCCGGTCATGGCCCCCGCCCGTGGATCCCCGCCTCGTGCACCATTTTCGAGGACGCCATCGACGCGTTCGTCCAGCGCCTTCCGGCGCGCGCGCACCTCGTGGGCTATTCGATGGGCGCGCGCGTGGCCCTCGGCGCCGCCGCGCGTCACCCCGCGCGCGTCGCGTCGCTCGTCCTCGTGGGCCTGCACCCTGGTCTGACCGACGACGACGAGCGCCGCGCCCGCCGCGCGTGGGACGAGCAACTCGCGTTCGACCTCGAGACGAATGGCCTCGCTCCGTTCGTCGATGCCTGGGAGGCGCTCCCCCTGTGGGACACGCAGCGCGCCCTGCCCGATGCCGTTCGCGCGCGAAGGCATGCAGAGCGCATGGCGCAGCTCCCCGCCGCCCTCGCATGGGCGCAGCGCACGCTCGGCCTGGCTGCGATGCCGGCGATGTGGGACGCCCTCGCCGCGCTGGCAGTACCGGTGCACCTCGTCACCGGCGCGCGCGACGCGAAGTTCACGGAGCTCGCCCGTCGCGCCGTCGAACGTGCGCCGGCGTGCCTTCACACCACCGTCGGCGGCGCGGGCCACGACGTCGGCCTCGAAGCGCCCCGGGCGCTCGCCTCGATCGTCCGCACGGGAACAACAGGAGCATGAGAGCCATGAAACTGCAGTGGAACAAGGTCCAGGGCTACGAAGACATCGTCTACGAGAAGGTCCTCCTTCCGCGCGACGACGATCCGGCGACCCCGCTCGGCGGCATCGCCAAGATCACGATCAACCGCCCCGAGGTCCGCAACGCGTTCCGCCCGCGCACCGTCGTCGAGATGAGCCGCGCGATGAGCGACGCGCGTGACGACTCGGACGTCGGCGTCGTCATCTTGACCGGCGCCGGCGACGACGCGTTCTGCTCGGGCGGCGACCAGCGCGTGCGCGGCGAGGGCGGCTACGTCGGCGAAGACGGCGTCGCGCGCCTCAACGTCCTCGATCTGCAGCGCCAGATCCGCACCCTTCCCAAGCCCGTCGTCGCGATGGTGGCCGGCTACGCCATCGGCGGCGGCCACGTCCTCCACATGATGTGCGATCTGACGATCGCCGCCGACAACGCGCGCTTCGGCCAGACGGGGCCCAGGGTCGGCAGCTTCGACGGCGGCTACGGCGCCTCGTACATGGCGCGGATCGTCGGCCAGAAGAAGGCGCGCGAGATCTGGTTCCTCTGCCGCCAGTATGACGCGAAGCAGGCGCTCGACATGGGGCTGGTGAACACCGTGGTGCCCCTCGCGAAGCTCGAGGAGGAGACGGTGCAGTGGTGCCGGGAGATGCTCGAGAACAGCCCCCTCGCGCTCCGCTGCCTCAAGGCGTCGCTCAACGCCGACTGCGACGGCCAGGCGGGCCTCCAGGAGCTCGCCGGCAACGCCACGCTCCTCTACTACATGACCGAGGAGGGCAAGGAAGGGAAGAAGGCCTTCCTCGAGAAGCGCAAACCCAACTTCTCCCGCTTCAAGCGCCTGCCGTGAGCGCCGTGACGTCGCCCGCCGCGCGGCCCGGATCGCTCCGGGCGTGGATCCTCGCGATCCGGCCGGCGACGCTCACCGTGGGGCTGTCCCCGGTGCTCGTCGGCGCCGCGGTGGCGTCGTCCGTCGGCGCGACGCGCGCGCTGGCCATGGTCGCTGCGCTGCTCGGCGCGATCTTCCTGCAGATCGGCTCGAACCTCGCCAACGACGTCTTCGATCACGAGAAAGGCGCCGACGGGCCTGGTCGGCTGGGTCCGCTGCGCGTCACGCAGGCGGGGCTCCTGAAGCCGAGCGCGGTGCGTGGCGGCATGGTCGTCGCGTTCGCGCTGGCGCTCACCACCGGAATTTACCTTACGACGGTCGCGGGCTGGCCGATCGTCGCGATCGGCCTCGCGTCGATCGCGTCGGCGGTCGCCTACACCGGCGGCCCGTACCCGCTCGGCTACCACGGGCTGGGGGACGTGTTCGTCTTCGTCTTCTTCGGGCTCGTCGCGGTGTGCGGCACGGCGTTCGTCGCGACCGGGGGCGTGCCGCTCCTCGCGTGGCTGGCGGCGGTGCCGGTGGGGAGCCTGGCGACGTGCGTGCTCGTCGTGAACAACGTGCGCGATCGCGAGACGGATCTCCGTGCCGGCAAGCGCACGCTGGCCGTCCGCTTCGGCCGTCGCTTCGGCGTCGCGGAATACGTCGTGCTGGTCGCGGCGGCCTACGCGGTCCCGGTCCTGCTCGTCGCGGCGCGCATCTCCGGTCCGTTCGTGCTGCTGCCGCTCCTCACCCTCCCGATCGCCGCGCGCCTCGCTCGTACGGTCGCGCGCGAGACGGACGGGCCCACGCTCAACCGAGCGCTCGCCTCGACGGCGCGCTTGCTCCTCTTTTTCAGCGCGCTCTTCGCCGCGGGCCTCGCGATGCGATGACTCACGGCGTCCGGCTCGTCATGGGCCATGTCGCCCTGCCTCGCCCGATCGCGACCGCGCGCGGCACGTGGGCGGAGCGACGCGGGGTGCGCATCGAGCTGTCGGACGGCCCCCTCCTCGGGCAGGGCGAGGCCACGCCGCTCCCCGGCTACTCGCCCGACGACGTGGACGCATGCGCGCGCGCGATCCGTGACATCGCGCCGCTCCTCGACGTTCGCGCGACGCACCTCGCGGCACGCTTCGACGACGCGCTCGCCGAACTCCCGTGCGCGCGCTTCGCGCTCGAGTCTGCGCTCGTCGACCTCGAGGCCCAGCGCCGGGGCACGAGCGTCGCCGAGGTCCTCGCGGGCGCGAAGGTCACGCGGCCCGTCGCCATTTCGGGGCTCGTCGATCTCACCTCGCCGGACTTCGAAGAGCGTGCACGCAAGCTCGTCCGCCGCGGCGTCACGACGGTCAAGGTCAAGGTCGGCGCGGCTCCGCGCGAGGTCGAGCTCGTCCGACTCGCCGCGCTGCGGGTCGCCATCGGCGACGCAACTTGCCTGCGCCTGGACGCGAACGGCGCCTTCGACCTCGACGGCGCGCGCGCGCTGCTCCGCGACGTGGCCCGTTTTGCGCCCGAGCTCGTGGAGGAGCCGACCTCCGGCGAGGACCTCGCGGCGCTCGGTAAGGCCGGCTGCCCGTGGGCCGCCGACGAATCCCTGCAGAATGCAGACCTCGCCGCGCGCCTCCTCACGTCGCCATGCGCCGCGTTCGTCGTGAAGCCGCAGCTCCACGGCCTCCACGCCGCGCGGGCGCTGGCGCTTCGCGCGCAAGACGCGGGGAAAGCGGTCGTCGTCACCCACCTCTTCGACGGCCCCGTCGCGATCGCCGCAGCGTGCGAGCTCGCCCTCTCCCTGCCCACCGCGCCGCGCGCGTGCGGCCTCGACGCGCACCCCTCGATCTCGTTGTTCGGCGACGCCGTCGTGCCCCAGCTCGCGCCTGCAGCGGCGGCCACGCACGTCACGGCGCACGCTCCCGGCCTCGGCGTGGTCTTCGCGCCGCGCAGCTGACCCGTGCCAAATCCCCGTGATTTCGTGGAGCGTTCAGGCTATGTGCCGGGCATGCGCTTTCGCGTGCTCGCTGCTGCGCGCGACGCCGGTGAACGAATCGCGCTCGTCCTTCCCGGGGGCGAGCGCGTCTCCTATGCGACGCTCGGCGAGCGTGTGGGGCGCGTCGCCGAAGTCCTGCGCGCGGGCGGCGTGGGGCCGCGCGCGCGCGTCGCGATCTGGGGCACGACGCGGGAGCCGACGCTCCTGGCGATGTTCGCCGCTCTCGAGCTCGGCGCCACGCTCGTGCCGGTCCACCCGCGCCTCGTCGCGACCGAGGCGGAGGTGCTCATCCGCGCCTCGACGCCGGCTCGCACGTTCCTCGAGGACGATCTCGACGAGCTCGTCCTCTGCGCGAGGCGCGGGCCGGTGGTCGCTCCGCAGCCGCCGCCCGCCGCGCGCGATCCGCTCGCCATCCTGTTCACGTCGGGCTCCACCGGGCGACCGAAGGGGGCGATCCTGTCGCGCGCCGCTTTCCTAGCGAGCGCGGAGGCGAGCGAGAAGAACCTCGGCTGGCGCGACGACGACGCCTGGCTCCTCGCGATGCCCGTCTGCCACGTCGGCGGCCTCTCCATCCTCACGCGCTGCCTTGCCGCACGTCGCACCGTCGTCGTTCACGAGCGCTTCGACGCGGACGCGACGCTCGCCGCCGTCGGCGCCGGCGTGACGCTCCTCTCGGTGGTGCCGACGATGCTGAAGCGCCTGCTCGAAGCCGACCGGCACAACGTTCTCGCCCGCGTGCGCGCGGTGCTCGTCGGGGGCGCCGCATGTCCGCCTGCGCTCCTCGAGGAATGCGCGTCGCGCGGTGTGATCTCGCTGACGACGTACGGGCTCACGGAGGCGTGCTCGCAGGTGACGTCGCAGCGCCTCCGCGAGGCTTCGCTCGTCGAGCCCGGCTGCGGCTCGCCCCTCGACGGCACGGAGGTCGCGATTCACGAAGGACGCATTCACGTGCGCGGCAGCACGATGATGGACGGCTACCTCGCCGAAGCGCCGCTCGCGCGCGGCGCGTGGTTCGACACCGGAGACCTCGGCGAGCTCGACGACGCAGGCCGCCTCCACGTTCACGCGCGCCGCGTCGACCTCGTCGTCACCGGCGGCGAGAACGTGTACCCCGCCGAGGTCGAGGCCGCCCTCGAGTCATGCCCAGGTGTCCGACGCGCGTTCGTGTTCGGCGTCCCCGACCCCGAGTGGGGTGAGCTCGTCGCGTGTGCGATCGAGCGCGATCCAGGACGCGAGGCAGCCGAGCAGGAAATTTACACCTCCATGACGCGCGTCCTGGCGACCCACAAAAGGCCGCGGAGGGTGTGCTTCACGGAGACGTTACCGACCATCGGCGAGAAGCTCGACAGGGCACGCGGCAAGGAGAATTACGCGGGATCCGTACGCGTTTGGACCAAGGCGTGACCTGCCCACCGGCGCACGCACGATCTGCACGTGACATGACGTCCATGACATCGCCGTGAGAGATGGCATCGAGACGGGCGAGGTCGCCTCCCCACGGCACGGATCTCGCTAGGGAATCCATGAAATGAGCGCTGCATTCGCGGACTGGCCGAAACCGGGGCCCATCGATCTCACGCAGCACGATCCGCCCCACGGGTCATCGTCGACGGAGTGGTGGTACGTCAACACCCACTTCGAGGCGGAGGACGGGCGACCGTTCTCGCTCTTCGCGGCCTTCTTCCGGATCCGCAAGCCGAACGCGACGCCGGGAGCCAAGCCCGAGTACGCGTACTCCGTCACGTGGGCGCTCACCGATCCGACGGCGCGCGCGTACTACCCGGACTCGCGCGTCGACAAGAGCGCGCCGAAGATGGGCCTCGACCGTATCAAGAACGGCGCCGGCTCGCGGGATACGCGCCTGAACCGCGCGATGGCGGAGGTCCTCGAGCGCGGCAAGGTGCCAGGCCCCGATCGCATGTTCGAGGGCGACGTGTTCGTCGCCGATGGGCGCCTCGAGCTCGACTACGCCGGCGCGCGGTTCGACAAGCAGAGCGACGGGAGCTACCGGCTCCGCCTCTCGAACGATCGCGTCCGCGCGGCGTGCGACATCACGTTCACGCCGAAGAAGGCCCCCGTGCGCCACGGCGACGACGGCGTCGTCAAGGGCCACGGCGGCGAGGACATGTTCTATTACTTCGTGCCGCGTTGCGACGTGGCCGGCTCGGTCACCGTGCGCGGCGAGACCCTCCGTGTCGCGAAGGGCTCCGGCTGGTACGACCACGAGTTCGGCGGCCCCACGAAGGATCAGGCCGAGCGCGCGAAGAAGGAGAAGCCGCCGAACGTCGCGTGGAACTGGGTCGGAACCCAGCTCGACGACGGCAGCGAGGTCAGCGCGTATTCGCTCGTCCGCGCCGAGAGCGGCGAGGTGCTCTGGCAGTGGGCGATCGTCATCGACCCGTCGGGCGCCGCGCGCTCGTACCATGGAATCACGCTGACCCCCGGCACGCCGTGGCGGAGCACGCGCACGTTCCACGACTACCCGACGTCGTGGACGCTCGAAGTCCCCGAGGCGAGACTCTCGCTCGAGGTCGCGGCGTCGTTCGACGATCAGGAGCTCATTACCGTGCTCTCGAAGCCCGCCTTCTGGGAGGGGCGCGTCTCGGTGAAGGGAACCCTCGCCGGCGCCGCTGTGAACGGCCTCGGGTACCTCGAGCGCAGCGGCTTCGAGCCGATCAAAGATCTGGACGACTACTTCGGCGCCGTCGGCGACGAGGTGCGCAAATCCGTGAGGGCCGTGCTCCCGCTCGACCCGACGTACGACGAGGCGCGCTCGCTCGTCGCCTCCAAGGAGCGCACGCACTACATGGACGGCGTGAGCCTCCCGCAGCTGTCGCGGGCGCTCTTCGCTCCGATCCGGGAAATCACCGATCGCGGCGGCAAATCATGGCGTTCGTACGCTGCGCTGGCGTGCTGTGACGTCGTGGGGGGCGACTCGCGCAAGTTCGTCCAGTGGCTCGCGATGCCCGAGCTTCTCCACGTCGGCTCGCTGATCGTGGACGACGTGCAGGATCGCTCGACGGTGCGCCGTGGCAAGCCGACCTGCCATGTCATCTACGGCGAGCCCATCGCCATCAACGCCGGAACCGCGGCGTACTTCATCGCGCAGAAGCTGCTCTTCTCGAACGAGCTCTCCGACGCCAAGAAGCTCAAGCTGTACGATCTCTACTTCGAGAGCATGCGCGCGGGTCACGCCGGGCAGGCGATGGACCTCGATGGCCCCGGCGATCTCGTCCCCGCCGTCGTCGCGACCGGCGACGCGCGGGCGCTCGAGGCGCGCATCCTCGCGACCCACCGCCTGAAGACGGCGGCGCCGGCCGGCTCACTCGCCAGGATGGGCGCGATCGCGGGCGGCGGCACCGAACAACAGATCGAGGCGGTCGGCGGCTTCTTCGAGTCGCTCGGCCTCGCGTTCCAGATCGTCGACGACGTGCTCAACCTGCGCGGCTTCAAGGGCAACCTGAAGTCGGCCGGCGAGGACATCGCCAACGGGACGATCACACTCCCTGTCGCGAAGGCGCTCGGGCGGTTCGGTGAGGCCGATCGCGCGTGGCTGTGGAAGACGATGCAGAGCAAATCGAAGGATCCGGCCGTCGTCGGAGGCGTCATCGCGAAGCTCGAGGCGTGCGGAGCGATCGAGGCGTGCGCCGACGAGGCGCGCTCACTCGTCGAGGCGGCGTGGGCCAAGGCGGCGCCGCTGCTCGACGATTCCATCTCGAAGGTCATGCTGCGCGCGTTCGGCTGGTACGTCCTCGAGCGACATTACTAGGACTCGAGCCTCCCCTGCGCGTCGCTTCGCGAGGTCGTGCGGAGCACTACGGGGCGAGAGGGCAGAAAGAGGAGCGGAATAGTCGGGCCGTTCGCGATTGTAGGCCTGGCGTGGGGACCAACACCGCGCTCTTGTGCCTGGCGAAGTCTCCGGACGAGATTCGTACGCCCACGTACATGCAGCCGATCGCCAACTTCGGGATCCCCACGCCGCGCGGGCCACGTGACCTGGAGGAGGGACCGCCGAGCGCGTGCTGTCACGCGTGCAAAGCGGTGCGTCGACGGTCAGCCGGTCATCATCTTCGAGAACTTGTCGGTCAGGACAGGATCGGCCGCCATCTTCGCGCCCCACGCCTGCGCGACCTGCCCGTAGCTCATCATGTCGAGGCCGTACTGCGCGAGCGCGCCCATCATGTTTCCGGTCTGCATGCCCTTCAGGATGCGGACGTAGTCGCTCAGCTTCGCGACGCGCTGGCCCGGGAAGACGACCGGATCGGGATCGCCCGCGTCGGCCCCGCCCTGCGCGACGATGCGCTGCGCTTCCTGCGCTTGCGCCATGCGCAGGTGCATGTCCATGTTGCCGTCGAGGATGTTGTCGAGGGCGGCCTTCTCGCCGCCGGTGATGCCCATCGCGCCGAGCTCGATGGAGCGCTTGGCCTCGATGAAGTCGTCCATCAAGTCGGGGTTGGCGTTGAGCGCCTGCTGCCACTCGTCGACGAAGGGTTTGCCGGGGTTGGGGACGTTGAACTTCTGGCAGAGCGCGACCATCTGGGGGGAGGGCGTGAACGCGGCCGCCATCGCGGCTCCCACGCCTCCGTACGCGAGGCCGCCCTGCAGCTTGTCGCGCTCGACCGAGAACTGCGCGTACTGCTCGATCGTGAGGCCGCCGTAGCGGCGTAGCGAGCGAACGACGTTCTTCTGCGGCAGCGTCTCCTCGTAGCGATCGCTCCAGGCTTGCAGGTCGGCGCGCACGTGCTCGGGGTGGTTGCCGAGCGCCAGCCACGCATCGACGAGCGCGCCCTCCCACGGCGTGAAGCCCTCGGCGGGGATGAGGCCGCGCAGCCACGCGAACGCGCCCTCGACCTCGGCCCGGATGTGCGGAGCATCCTGCGCGCGCCACGCGAGCGCGACGATGCCGGCGGTCGTGAGCCAGTCCGACGGGCCGGACACGAGCGAGTAGAGCGCGCCGCGTCCGGGGCCCGACTCCCACGGGCCGAGGTGCGAGAGGATGACCGCGGTCGCGATCTGGCAGCGGTACGTCCAGATGATCCCGTTGAACTCCCGCGGCGGCGGCGGCGGGTTCGTGAGCACCGACAGGAACGCGCGCACCGACTGAGGACCGGCGGCCTGCGCGATGGCGTGAGCCGCCGGATCCCACACGTCCTTGCGAAAGAGCTGGTACGCGATCCCGCCCACGGCGTTCTGCGCGTTGGGC
Organism: Myxococcales bacterium; assembly: GCA_025359105.1. GTDB lineage: Bacteria > Myxococcota_A > Polyangia > Polyangiales > Polyangiaceae > JANYHK01. Next base: position 83,524 of record JANYHK010000056.1, read on the forward strand.
TCGCCCTGCGTGAACAGCGGGCGAAGCTCGCCGTTCTGAAAGGTGAACGCGGGGAAGTCGACGCGGCCCTTGTCGGCGCGCGGATCGGGCGTCTGCACGCGCTCGACCTCGATGGCCATACGCGCGTTGCCGGCGCCGGCCGCGCGCATCCCGACGTCGAACGCGATCAGGGCGCTCGGCGACTCGGGCCAGAGGGACTGGATCGTCACGCCGATGCTCGCGCCCTGGCCGCAGCAGTGCAGGACCTCGGCGAGCTCGGAGATCATCATGCGCCCGTAGCGCGACGACGCGTCGGCCGGTCCCTCGAGCGACGTGAAGTACGGCACCGGGGGGTCGAGCTCGTTGGCCATCCGCGCGGTGGCGTCGTCCCAGTAACGCCGCTCGCGGAGGACGAGGAGCGCGTGACGATCCGGCTCGGAGTTGTACGCGCGAAAACGTGTATAATGCACGCAGGCGTCGGCCGTCGGGTAGTCGGGGGCCCGCGTGGCGAGATCCTGGAACAGGTGCGCAGCCTGATCGAATCGCCCGGCGTCGGCGAAGCCCCACGCGGCGTCGTGCAGCGGCGAGAAGTCCTGCGGATCGATCTGCATCGCGATCTGCGCCTGCTGCATCGCCTCGTCGGGCCGCCGCGCGTCGCGGAGCGCGTTGAGGAGCGCGGTGCGGAGGCTCCAGTCTTGCGGGAACCGGCGCACGCCCTCCTCGGCGATGCCGAGCGTCGCCGCCGTATCACCGAGGCGCCGGCGCACGATCGCCGCGCCGCCGTAGAGGATCTTCTCGCCGGGGAACGCGGGGAGCAGCACGTCGAAGATGGGGGCGGCCGAGCGCAGGTTCGGCAGGCGCGGATCGTCGGGCTGCGGCGGAACCGGGACGTCGATCGCCATGTTGAGCGTCGGCTTCACGATCGACTCCAGGATCTGTTCCCACGACAGCTGCGCCACGAACTGCGGCGTCAGCCAGCGGCGGAGCCAGTCGAGGTACTCGAGCTCGGGCGCCACCTCGAGCACGGCGCCGATGAGCTCCACCGCTTCGGGCAGGCGCCGCTGCAGGTACAGCGCCCGCGCGCGCGCCGCGGCGGTCGCCACGTGGATAGCCCCGGTCGCGACGGGGAAGAGCCCCAGCGGATCCTGCGTCCCCAGAACCAGCCGGTCGATGACGTCGAGGAGCTCCCGCTCGTTCGGGAAGAGCATCAGCGCGTCCGCGATGCACAAGGAGGCCACGAGCGGCTCGTTCCGCTGCATGGCGGCGAGCGTGTCGTCCTTCAGCTGGTTCGCGACACGGCGTCGCTCGGAGACGATGGGGAGGGCCTTGGGGTCGAGCGGCGTGTGAGGCATGGAAGCCGCATCATTCCCGAGGTCGGGAGGCTGTGGAAGGGTCCGTTTCGGGATCTGCTGCCGGTCGACCTCAGGTTGGGGAGTCGTTGGCCAGAACGCCGCGCTTGTCAGCATCTGGTCGCGAACGTGACCACCGCGTGAATTTGGCTGAATTTTGGGGCGAATCTGGGGGTAGGTGGTCAGTCGGCCGTCTGTGGGGGACGAGATACGCCGGCATCGTCGATGCACTGAGGGACGTCGAGGAGATACAATCCCCATGCGCCCTAGCCTTCACCTGATCTGGATCGCCGCCGTCGCAGCCACCGCGTTTGCGTGCTCGCGCGCAGAGAAGAAGGATGCGTGGTCGTGCTCGATGCTCGCCGTGCCTGGCGGTGGCGAGCGAGTCACCTGCGTCGCCTCGGGGTTGGGGACGACCGACGGTCCGTACACGTGCGGAGCCAGCGACGGGCGCGCCGAGTGCCCGTCCTCCGAGGTGTACCTCGCCTACCAGGTCGCGGTCTTCGTCGGCGGCGGCACGAGCGACGGTCTGCCCGGCGGCACGAGCGACGGTCCCCCTGGCGGCATCTGCGACTACTGCCCCGAGTGCACCGGCTGCGGCGGCGGAACCACTGACGGCGGCGGCTCGTCGAGCGGCGGGACGAGCTCGTCGAGCGGCGGGACGAGCGGCACCACCACCAGCGGTGGAACGACGAGCGGCGGCACGAGCAGCAGCGGCAACGCGTCGAGCAGCGGCTCGTCGAGCGGCAACGCGTCGAGCAGCGGCTCGTCGAGCGGCAACGCGTCGAGCAGCGGCGGCGCCTCCGGCAACGCGTCGAGCGGCAACGCGTCCAGCAGCGGCGGGAGCACCGGCGACGGCGGTGGGTACACCGGCCACGGTCCCCCCAGCAGCTCCAGCGGCGGCGCTTCCAGCGGCGGAAATGGAAACGGCGGCGGAAATGGCGGCGGTCAGGGCAACGGCGGCGGCTCGTCGAGCGGCAGCTGTGGCGGTACCGATCACAGCGGCGGCGGCTGGCATTGCGAGACGGACGGCGGCGGCAACACCACCTGCACCAAGCCCCCGGTGTGCCTCCCCGGCACCCACCCGTCGGCGTGCGGCGCGTGCGTGCCCGACGGCACCACGACCGAGGACTGCAAGCCGCCGACCGAAGGCGGGTGCTGGGTGACCGGCGGCGGCTTCGTCGTCGACGCGGACGGAAAGGACAGCTTTGGCGGCAACGGTATGCCGATGAAGAGCGGCACGATCCGCGGCGAGTGGGAGCATCAGGACCACGGCACGAAGTCGAAGGCGCACGGCAAGGTCAAGTACCTCGTCTGCCGCCACGTCGCCGGCCCCGGCCCCGGCAACCCCGGCGGCAAGAACAAGGGGTTCGACATCAACCAGGTGTACTTCGGCGGCGAGGCGCGCTTCTTCACCGGTGGCGCGTGGGCCGACGGGTACTGGTTCGACGTCGTCGCCGAGGATCACGGCGAGCCCGGCAACATCTCGGCGCACAAGGGCACCGCGGACCACTACCACCTCACCCTCCGCAAGGTCACCGGCGCGAACCAGTCGGGCACCGTCGTCTACGAGACCAAGGGCGATCTCGTCGGCGGCAACATCCAGATCCACCCGGCCAACAACGGCCATCCGTACACCCCGTCGGCGCTGCCGGCGTGGGTCTCGCTCGAGCCGTGAAGCACTGGGATCCGAATTGCGTGAAAGAGTTCTTCCCTGCAGACGGCGCTCTCGACGCGACGTGCGCCGCACCCTACGGCACGCCGAAGGTCGCGCCGACGCGTAGGACCGCTCGACCGTCTACTTCGTGGCGCAGTGCGGCAAGTTGCCGGCCGGGCACGGCGGTCCGCCCGGGATGGGGTCACACGCGTGGCCGGGGATGAAGACGCATGCGGAATTGCTGACGCAGTCCGACGAGCTCAGAGCTTCGCAGTTGGCCGACGCGCCGATCTGAATGGTGACCTTGAAGGTCTTCGCCGGCGGCGCGTTCTCGGCGAACGGGCGCTGGTACTCGAGCTCGATCACGTGCTTGCCATTGAGGTCGAGCGGCGACTTGGTCGACCAGGTGAAGCGCTGCTCGCCGCCCGAACCGGTGGCGCTGCTACCGCCCGAGATGAACTTCTCCTTCGGCGCGCCCAGGGTCTTATCGACGCTCTTGACGCTCCAGTGGAAGCCGGTGGTGGGGTTGCTCGCGAGCTGGATGTAGAACGACTGGCCGACGGCGACCGGGACCGTCTTGTCGTGGTCCCCTTCGCTCAAGATCTTGGCGCCCTTCACGTCCTGCTCGTCACCGGTCGACGGATCGGCGGAGTTCGTGGAGTCCGACGAGGAGCACGCAAGGGGGCCAGCTGCGAAAGCGGCGAGCGCGAGGAACGAGAGGAGGCGGCGCATGGTGGAGATCCTTTCCTGTTGGGGAGAAGGACTCTCTAGCGCACACTGGTCTACGCGCAACGCCATTTACCTACATTCGCGCACAAATCTGAGTTTTTACTCTAAATACACGTAGTCTCAATCGATTGGGTCGAAGCTTTGACGCCAATGGTCTTTGACATCGGCACGTTGGCGCCCGCGGGCTACCGCCGCTGTCGGCCGCGCGCGTCCGTAGCGAGCCCGAGCTTAGAGCGCTCCGCCTCTTGTCGTTCGGCACGAGAAGCCTGAAACTCCCCTGGCCTCATGCGAACGACGGCATGGATCGGAGTGGGCCTCACCCTGGCGATGGCGATCGGCGTGGCATGCAGCCACGCAGACACCGGCGGCCCGTCCTCGGGAGGTACCACGTCGGGAGGTACCACGTCGGGCGGTTCATCGTCGGGCGCGTCAGGTTCCTCGGGCTCTTCCGGTGCATCGTCGGGCGCGTCGGGTTCCTCGGGCTCTTCCGGCTCCTCGTCGGGCGCGTCAGGTTCCTCGGGCTCGTCCGGCTCCTCCTCGGGCTCCTCCGGCGACGGGGGGACCGCCTTCGACGCCTCCGTTCCCGACGGCTCGTATGCCATCGACTTCACCACCGCCGTCATCGAGAACCCGCTCTCCGCCGGCGGCCGGTGGACGAACAACACGCAGGGCACAGGCGGCAATGTCGCGCCCGGCAACATGACGAGCATGCGCGTCGACCTCGCTTCGGACGGCGTAACGAAGATCGCTTTCGATACCCACGGCGGCGTCGACTACGACGACAGCTTCGCGTTCGTGCCGGACTTCCCAGGAGACCAGTACATCGAAGCCGTGATCTACAAGGAGCCCGGCTACAACCCGAACGCGAGCGGCTCGAACCACGAGCTCGAGCTCATTGTCGGCTGCTCGAGCGCCGCGGGGTCTCGCACCTGGAACGAGTTCCTCTTCAACAGCGGTGGGGGCGTCGACGTCGTGTACCTCAACGGAGGTCCCGCCGACTTCACGGTGATCGGCAACGTGGGCGGCTCGACCGGCACGATCCCCAAGGACGGCGACGTCGTGAGGGCCACGCGGATCGGCAACGTCCTCAGCCTCTACCTGAACGGCGTGAAGGTGGCCGGCTACGACGGCACCGACCCGTCGAAGGTGGCCAAGGGCAGCGGAATCGGCATCGCCGGATTCATCCGCCCCGGCGCCACCCACAACAAGTACGGCTTCAAGCGCGTCGTCATGGGGAGGCTCTAGAGCAGCTTTGGAGCGCCTCAGAGCGCCTCGGCCGCGGCCTCGAGCTGCGCCGCGCTCATCACGTCCTCGTGCTGCACGAGCACGCGCTTCAGGTTCGGCGTCGCGGCGAGACGAAGGAGCGCCTCCTTGAACGCCTTCTTGTCCTTCAGGACGAAGAGCTTGAAGACCCCGGTCACCCGCGGCCCGCCGCTGCTGCCCAGCAGCTTCAGGAAAAAACCCTGGACGCCCGGGCGGTGCTGCATGTTGAACACCGCGTCGCACAGCAGGAGCGACGCGCCATCGGGCGACGTGACAACGACCGCCTCTTCCATGTCGGCGGTGCCGTCGAGGCGCTCGATGACGACGTCCGGCTCGCGCGGCAGATCGTCGTAGGTGCCGTCGACGGCGACCTTCTCGCTCACCTTCTTCACCGCGCCCTTTGGCGCATACACCTTGAGGTCCGGGTAACGCTCCTTGAAGCGCGCGGGGTCGATGCGGTGGTAACCGCTCGGCACGAGCAGGACACGGGGCGTGCCCCACGCCTCGATCTCCTTCATCGTGGCGTCGTCGAGCGCGACTGCGTTGTGGATCCACACGTCCCCGTTCGGCCGGCGGACCAGATCCATCGCGCGGCGCATCGGCGGGCGCTCCATCTCGGACTCCACGCGCCAAAGGTTGTCGGCGAGCTTCTGGATGGGGGTGTGCGGCCAAGCTTTCCACATGGGCGTCACATTAGGGACCGGCAAGACGCGCTTCAAGGCCGCCGACCCCGACTCCGACTCCGACTCCGACTCCGACTCCGACTCCGACTCCGACTCCGACTCCGACCCAGACGCTGATCAGGGCGACTCGAGCGAGATGCGCCCCAGCGCGCCCGCGCGAAAATCGTGCACCAGCGCGTCGCCGGCCTTGTGCATGTCGATGACACCACCGCTCTTCAAGCAGCCGCGTCGCCGCCCGATCTCCTCGAGCAGAGCGGTCGGCGAGTCGGGGAGCGTCTCCAGTTTGTAGCGGGCCTTCAGCCGCTCCGGGTACTTCGCGAGGAAGAAGCGCGCGCCGAAGAGCGCCACGCTCTCGTAGTCGATCGCGTTGTCGGGGATGGCGCCGCCGAGGGCGAGGCGCAGCGCCGCCTGCGCGTCCTCGATCTTGGGCCACATGACGCCGGGGTTGTCGTAGAGCGTCATCCCGCTCTTCAGCGTGACCCGCTGCTGCGCCTTGGTCACGGCGGGCTCGTCGCCCGTGTTCGCGACCTTGCGCTCCATCAGCGTGTTGATGAGCGTCGATTTTCCGACGTTCGGGATGCCGACGATCATCGCGCGCACCGTCTTGCCGGGGCCGCTCGGGTGCTTCGCGAGCTTCTTGCAGAGCTCCGGGATCTTCGCGCGCGCGTCCTGCGGCCGGTCGGTCGTGATCGCGAGCGCGACCACGTTGTCCACGGTTTCGAGGCGCGCCAGCCACGCCTTGGTGATCTCGGGGTCGGCGAGGTCACTCTTGCAGAGCACCTTGATGCACGGCTTGCTCCCGCGTAGCTCCGTCACGACCGGGTTCTCGCTGGCGCGCGGCATGCGGGCGTCCAGGACCTCGATGATGACGTCCTGCTTCGGCATGGTCTCGGCGAGGACACGCCTCGCCTTGGTCATGTGGCCGGGGTACCACTGGATCGCCATTGCGGAGGGGTCTTAGCACGGCGCCGCCCGTCGCCCGAGTCACGGGTGCTTGCTCAGGGGCCGACGGTGCAGGTCGTAGCGACCACCGGGGCGCCCGGCGTCGTCGCGGGGGCCGTTGCATAGGCCACGTCCGTGTACGCGCTCGGCATCACGTCGCAGGCCGCCATGGACGTCTGCGTCGGCGGGCACGCCGCCCACGAGTTGCCCTCGGCCGACTGCGTCGCGGCGCCGCGCGCTCGGCAGAGGTAGACTCCCGCCTTGCCGTTGCGATCCGCGACGGTCGCGCCCCCGAACACGTTGCCACCCGTGCTCCCCGGCGGTCCGAGGTCGAGCGCGGTCCCCTGAGCGTAGATGTAGAAGAGCCCGAGGTTCGCGTTCGTGAGGAGCTTGCTGGAGCGCAGCGTCAGGCTCTGGCTATTGAACACCGAGATCCCGGTGTTCTTGTTGAGCGTGGCCGTGAGGCCCGCGATGGTGTGCGCGGTCAAGGCCGCCGGCGCGTTGACGCCGAAGAGTCGGACGCCGTTGAACGTGTTGCCGCTCGCCGTCCCTCCCTCGAAGCTCAGCGTGGCCGCGCCGTCGATGTTCACGCCGTTCGCCGCGTTTCCGTCGAACGAGTTCGCGCCGGCTACGACGTGAACGAGGCCGTTGGCCGCCGCGGGAGACTGGACCCCCTGCGCGCCGTTGTTGCTCGCGACGATGTTCGGCCCGAGCTCTATCGCGCCGAGCGCGAGCACGCCGCTGCCCTTGCAGCCATTCGCGGTCACGTTCTTCACGACGGGCGCCGGGCTGGCGTGGGCGGCGACGATGCCGTCGCCTCCGCTCGCGCCCGGTGAAGTCACGGCGATGCCGTCGATCGTGCCGCCTCCGGCGAGCATGACCGCGCAGATGCCGGAGCCGCACGTGCCCGCGGCGTTCAGAACCGTCTTCGCCGGGCCGTCGCCCTGCAGGATGACGTTCGCCGCCACCGGCACCGCGCTCGTCTCGCCGTAGACGAGCGCCGGTGTGCTGCCGGCGACGTGAACCGTCCGCGTGCCGCTGAGGAGGGCGGCCGCCGCCATGCCCTTGAGAATGGTGGGGAGCGGGCACGCCCGCGCGCCCGTCGCGGGCGAGCCCGTGAACCGCGAGTCCACGTAGACGTCGGTGGCGCCCGCCGCGAGCGGAGCGCAGACGCCGGCGTCGGCGGCCGCGTCGGGGGGAGGGGAGGCGTCGGCCGTCGCGTCGGGTGTCGAAGCTCCGTCCGATGGGCCCCCGTCGGCGGGATTGCCCGAATCGCCCGCGCCGCCGGCGTCGCCGGTGCCAGAGTCACCGCCCCCGTCGTCGGAGCCGAAGAGTGTGTCGCCCGATCCGCCGCAGGCCGCAAGGATGGCGAGCGTCGAGATCCCCAAAGCAAGGCGAGTCCCGTCGCGCATGATGGCCTCCGTACGGTGGTGACAGCGGGTGTTTTACCAGGCCTCGCAAAAAGTAAGCCCAGCCGTTTGCCTCCGATCCCTCGGCTATTTCGCGAATACTCGCGTGTCTCCCGCTCCCGCTCATGACAGCGGGGGGCGAGGTGCGCAACTATTGCGAGGGGCCACCCTGGACGCCAGCGCCCTCGATCACCGGCAGCGCGGCGCGCCGTTTTCGCGTAAATTCGCCCGTCCCATGGCCGAACGAAAGACCGCGCGAGAGATCCTCGCGCCCGAGGGCAAGCTCGACAAGGACATCCTCGCCGTCAAGTGGAACGGCACGGTGATCGATCTGCACACGCCGATCGACGCCCAGCCCTCCGAGCTCACGCCCGTGCGCGCCACCGATCCCGAGGGCCTCGCCGTCATCCGCCACTCGACCGCGCACGTGATGGCCGACGCCGTTCAGCGCCTCTTCCCCGGCACGAAGGTGACGATCGGCCCCGCGATCGACGACGGCTTCTACTACGACTTCGACAAGCCGGGCGGCACCTTCAGCAACGAGGATCTCGCCGCGATCGAGAAGGCGATGTTCGGGGTCATCAACAAGAACTCCCCGTTCCGCCGCGAGGTCGTCACGCGCGACGCTGCGCTCGCGCTCTTCGAGAAGATGGGCGAGACGTTCAAGCTCGAGATCATCCGATCCATCCCCGCGGACGAAGAGGTCAGCCTCTACAAGCATGGCGCGCCGAACGAGGAGTGGGTCGACGTCTGCGAAGGCCCGCACGTCCCGCAGACCGGCTTTTTGAAGGCGATCAAGCTCACGAGCGTCGCCGGCGCGTACTGGCGCGGCAACGAGAAGAACCCGATGCTCCAGCGCATCTACGGCACGGCGTTCCCGAGCAAGGAAGCCCTGCACGAGCACCTGCGCCTCATCGAGGAAGCCAAGAACCGAGATCACCGCAAGCTCGGCAAGGAGCTCGATCTCTTCATGTTCGACGACGTCGCCCCCGCGATGCCGTTCTTCTTGCCGAAGGGGGCGTTCGTTTACAACAAGCTCGTCCAGTACGTGCGCGATCTCTACGAGACGCAGGGGTACGACGAGGTCATCACCCCGCAGGCGTTCGATCCGAAGCTCTTTCGCGCGAGCGGCCACCTCGGCCACTACAACGAGAACATGTACCGCCTGTGGACGGAGGACCTCGTCGATGGCGAGGACGCGTCCAAGCTGAAAGACACGCTCCAGCAAGGCGCGTTCGCCTTGAAGCCGATGAACTGCCCGAGCCACTGCATCATCTTCGGTCACAAGAAGCGCAGCTACCGGGAGCTGCCGTGGCGCGTCGCGGACTTCGGGCGCCTCCACCGCTACGAGCGCGGCGGCGTCGTGCACGGCCTCGCGCGCGTGCGATCGTTCGCGCAGGACGACGCGCACATCTTTTGCGCGCCCGAGCAAGTGCCCGGCGAAATCGCGAAGTTCATCTCGTTTCTTACCGAGGTGTACACGGCGCTCAAGTTCGACAAGTTCGCGGTGAAGCTCGCGACGCGCCCGGAGAGCCGCTTCGGCACCGACGCGGAGTGGGACATCGCGGAGGGCGCGCTCGCCGAAGGCCTCACCGCGGCGGGGCTCCCCTTCGAGGTCCTGCCCAACGAGGGGGCGTTCTACGGCCCCAAGGTCGAATTTCACGTGCAAGATGCACTGAAGCGAAGCTGGCAGCTCGGCACGATTCAGTACGACTGGAACCTGCCGGGGCGCTTCGAGCTCGGCTACATCGCCTCCGACGGCAAGGAGCACCGCCCGGTGATGCTCCACCGCGCCATCCTGGGCTCGCTCGAGCGCTTCTTCGCCGTGTACCTCGAGCACTGCGGCGGCAACTTCCCGACGTGGCTTGCGCCGAGGCAGGCGATCGTCATCACCGTGCACGAGGACCTGACGCCGTTCGCCAAGAAGGTGCAGGAGTCGCTCGTCGCCAAGGGCCTGCGCGTCGACGCAGATCTGTCGAACGACAAGCTCGGCGCGAAGATCCGAAACGCTCGGCTCGCGCGCTACCCGTACATCGCCGTGGTCGGCCAGAAGGAGGCGGAGGCGAACACCGTGGGCGTGCGCTCCCGCGAGAAGGGCGAGCTCGGCGCCATCGCGGTCGACGTGTTCACCCAGATGCTCCTCGACGAGACACGCGCACCCCGAGGGGCGTGAGGGCTCCGCTTCAGGTGCCCCGAGAGCCGATCTTGCCCTGACGTTCGCGCATGTCGATGACAATGCTTATCTTCATCGGGTGCCGTCCGCCTCTCCCAGCTCGATGGAACCGCGCGAGGCCGCCAAGGTCCTCGAAGGGTCGCTGAAGAACCCGCGCGCGCCGGTGACGATCGCCGATGCCGCGGCGGAGAGCGGGCTCGCGCTGCGTGACGCCGAGCGCGGTCTCAACTGGCTGACCAGCACGTACCGCGGGCACCTCCGCGTGACGGAGGAGGGGCAGCTCTTGTTTCTCTACCCGTACGGCTTCACCCGGCCGTGGGAGACGCGCGACCGTGTCCGCGACGCGTTTCGCGCGCTGGGCCGGCTGCTCGGTGGCGCGGCGCGCTTCGTCGTTCGCGCGTGGATGATGATCATCATCTTCGCGTACGCCGGCTCGTTCCTCGCGATCCTCATCGGCTTCCTCTTCGCGGGGCAGGGCGGGTCGTCGAGCCGTCAGGGCTCCGGCACGCTCGCGTACGTCTTCTTTCGCGTGCTGGCGGACGCGCTGTTCTGGACGTTCCACCCGTTCTCGCCGGTCGCAATTCGCGGAAGCTCCACCGCGGAAGCAGGGACGGACAAGGTGCCGTTTTACGAGAAGGTGAACCGATTCGTCTTCGGCCCGACGCCACCGCGAGACGAGCCACTCCTCATGGAGCGGCGCATCCTGGCGGAGATCCGCGCGCAGAGGGGGAGGATTGGGCTCGGCGACGTGATGCGCGTGACCGGTCTGCCGCGCGAGGAGGCCGATCCGATGATGGCGCGCCTGATGCTCGACTACGACGGCGACGTCGACGTGTCGGAGGGCGGCGGAATCACCTACCGCTTCGAAGCGCTACGCAAGACGGTCCTCGAGACCCGCGAGCCGCGCCCGGCGCCGGCGTGGTCGGAGCGCAAGCGCGTGCCGCCGGTCACCGGCAACTCCACGGGGAGCAACGTCGCCATCGGGCTCCTGAATGGATTCAACCTCGCGATGGGATCGGTCGCGCTAGGCACGAACCTGACGCTCCATCGGATCGCCAACCTCTACGAGATGGTCCGTTCGCGGCCGCACTACGCCGGCCACTACCACGCTCCCGTCGTCCACTCGATCCCGTACGACGGCATCCCGATCGCCTTCGGGCTCCTCCCGATCGTCTTCTCCCTCGCCCTCTTCTTGATGCCGGTGGGGCGCGTGCTCCTGCAGCGATTCCGCGCCCGCGCGGTCGCCCGCGAGAACGGCCGCCTCGGCCTCCTGCGCGAGATCCTGACGCGCGTGAATGCCAGGGCTCCGCTCACGGAGCCGGCACTCGAGAAGGCGTGGACCGACGCAGCCGGGGAAGCCCCTGCGCCGAAACAGCTCACGCGGTGCGTCGTCGATCTCGGGGGCGACGTGCAGATCGAAGAGAGCGGTGAGGTCCGGTATCGCTTCGTCGATCTCGAGGCAGAGGCCGAGGCGCTCGAGGAAGAGCGCGCGGCCGCGGCGCAGACGGAGGCCCAGGTGGGTCGCGTCGTCTTTGGATCCGATGAGTGAAGAAGCACCGCGGCGGCGCGCTCGGATGGGCGCGCCGCCACGGGAACGTGCGACTACTTCTTGAACTTCGTGTCGCAGTTCGAGAGGCACGCCGTGCGCGCCGGGATGCATTTGCTGCCGGCGGGGGCCTTGTCGTCGAGCTTCGCGCAGGTCGTCTTGCAGCTCGCGAGATCCTTCGAGGTCACTTCCTTGGCCGCGACGCACGGCTCCGCCTTCGCGGGGGTCTCGGGCGTCGTCGCCGGCGTGGCGGCCGGGGTCGCGGGCGCCGTCGGCGCGGTCGGGGTCGCGACGGCCGGCGTCGCGGGCATGGCCGGGGTCGCCGGGGTGGCAACGGCCGGGGTCGCCGGGGTCGCCGGGGTCGCCGACTCCGGGGTGGAGGTCACGGTGGTCTGCGACGCCGGATCGGTCGCGGCGGGCGTGGCGCCACCGCAAGCAACGAGGGTGAGCACAGCGAGGAAGGAGGCAGTGGTCTTGATCATGGGGGCGGCATACCCCAGACCAGCGGCTGAGGTCAACTCGAGCCGGCCAAGCCTCTTGGCTCATTGGGGTAGGGGGTCGCGAGTCAGTGCACCACGATGCTCGCCTGAGGCGCCGCGTTCTTCCGGCCGTTCTTCGGGTAGAGCAGCTCGCAATGCGCGCGGCGGTTCATGTCGACCGTCGCCTCGGGCAGCACCGGCGGCGTCATGAACGGCGGGTGCTGGAAGTCGAAGAAGTCGAACATCGCGTCGGCGTTGGCGTCGCGGCTCGAGAGCGCGGGGATCTTGAATTTCGCTTCGATGAACCGAGTGATGCTCGTGTGGTCGAAGGTCTTGTGCGACACGTACGCCTTCTTCACGAAGGGCGATACGACCGTCACCGGCACGCGGAAGCCGTACTGGTTGAAGCCGCTGCCGGGATGGGCTGCGTCGTAGGCCTTGTCCTCGTCGGTCTGGAAGTCCGGCTTCATGCCGTCGGGGTCGCACGCGGGCGGCGGGGGGACGTGGTCGTAGATCCCGCCGTTCTCGTCGTACGTGATGAACAGCACCGACTCCTTCCACTGCGGGCTCTTGAACATCGCGTGGACGACATCGCTCGTGAACTTCTGCCCATTCTGGATGTCGCCGGGCGGGTGCTCGTCGTTTCCATCGACGTCTTCGTGGATGTTCGCGTCGATGAACGCGACCTGCGGCAGGTCCCCGTCCTTTGCGCGCTGGTAGAAGCGCCACATCGGCTCGATGTGAAGTCCGGAGTAGCGGGTGAGGAGCTGCGTCGGGCTCAGGAACGTTCCGAGGCGGGGAGCAGGCAGCGCGCCGTCGACGAAGATGACCCAGTCGACGCGCCGGCGCTGCAGCTCGTCGAAGACGACCGCGTCGTGCGCCGGAAAGTCGAGCTTGCTCAGGTCGGGCCGCACGTTCGTGGTGACGCCGTGGCTCGAGGCGCCGTACAGGTAATCGCGGTTGGGCCACGTCGGTCCCATGACGGACGAGAAGTAGCGGTCGCCGATGGCGAACGTGCTCGCGAGCGAATAGTAAAACGGGATATCGCGCTCGTCGTACCACCAGAGCGCGCGCTCACCGTTGACGAGGTCGGGGCTGACCGTCGGCTGGCCTTCTTCGATGAAGCTCTGGTTGGCCTGGAAGAAGCCGTCCATCTTGCCGCCGTTGAACTCGTTGTGCGCGCCGTACCACTCGTGGTTCGTGTCGGAGAGGCAGAGGTCCTTGGCGTGCTGCCAGGCGTGGCTGGGGCCTTCGGGCTGCGCCGTGTCGTGGGGATTCGTCGTCTCTTCGGGCGCCGAGTCGATGTCCGTGCGGTGGGCGAACTCGCCGAGGTGACCAAAGTACGAATCGAACGAGCGGTTCTCTTGCATGAGGACCACGATGTTCTTGATCGGGATGTCGCCGTCGACGGGCAGCTCACGCCCGATCGTCGCCGCGGGCATCGCGCCCTTCGTGAAGCGGCACGCCTTGCGCGCCTGCTCCGCGGCGGCCTCGCTCGCCGGGCGATCCACCGCACGGTCCCAGGACGGCGGCACCTTGCCGCGCGAGAAGAGATCGTCCTCCGATACACCGGGCTGGGTATCGGCGGCCGCACTGCACCCACCGAGAGCGGCGAGGGCTGCGGGGAAGAGGATAGCGGCGCCAAGGTTGCGGAAGCGACGGGAGGGCATGGGGAGCTCCGTATGTGCGTCGGTATCCGACGTTGTAGTCACGAATGCAAAATCGCCTCCATGGCAGAGCCGGCCTGCGTTCCAGCAAGATCATAATGTTCCAGTGCTGGGCTGGATCCTTCCCGATCCGGAATCCGCGGCCGAGATCCAACGCGGCGCGCCACACGTACCGCCGAGCCTCCTCGAACGCCGGCGGCGCTACCGTCGTTGGCCCGGTCCGGTCCAACGATCTTCGCTCTCGAAGCGGTAGCGATCCAGGAGAGGGCTCACTGCGCGCAGCAGAAGGCTTCGGGCGATCCCGGGTTCCACGCTCCGCTCGGCTGACCGCCGCCGGGCGGGCAAGAGCCGGGCGTCCACGTCGCCTTGGCGAACGCACCCCACTGGGCCGCCTGGATGTCCACTTGCAGCGCGTTGCTGTTCTCGCAGCCCGAGAACGACACGTTCGATCCGCCGGTGCAGTCGGGCTTGTTGTTCACCGTGACGGTGGCGCCGGAGCACCCCGCGCCGACCACGCCACCGCACGTGCACGCGCCGCAGCCGCGCTGGTCGACGACGCCGGACTTGGGATATAGGGAAACTGTCGCGGGCCATCCGGCGGGGCACACCAGATCGGCGCGGGCGCGGAGGCACGCGATCTGCGGCGCGCGGGTGCCGCGGTTCACGCAGACCTGCGTGCCCGTGCATCCCTTTCCACCGCCGCCGCGCGCGGCCGCGCAGAGGTCGTCGCGATACGTCCAAGGGACCGGAACGGCGAGCGCTCCGCCGTCCGCCGCGCAGGAGCCGCCCTCCGGAGAGGTGCCGGCGACCTTGCACGAGTTTGCGCCCGCGACCGTCGTCTGGGGCGAGCATGCCGGGCCCAACTGAAGCGGGGTGGGTGGCTTCGCGCCGCCGCCGCACGTCGTGTCGCCATGGCACGTCACCGTCGCCCGGCACGCGCCGCCGTCCGCCGCCGTGCACGCGCAGGCGGTGCAGGTGGTGGGTGCTGCGGCGAGGCCCTCGAAGTAGACGACCGCGACGGCCGCGTCGCCACAGGCCGCGGGCGTCACGGTGTCGGTGGGAGCGTGGCGATTCACTGTGACGCCGTCCCATCCCTGCGGGGGCGCGTCGACGCACGTGTACCCCGCGGCGATGCACTTCGGATCGAGGCAGTCCAGGTAGCCGTCGTTGTCATCGTCGATGCCGTCGAGGCAGTCCTCGGGAGGCGGCTGCGGCGCGTCCGCGTCCGTCGTGCCCGCATCTCTCGGTTGAGCCCCGCCACCCTCGGCGCCGGCCGTGCGGTATTCGCTGCCGATGCCGGCGACCAGCCCGCACGCCGTGGCCGCGACGAGGATCGCTGCGGCGAGGATCAGGCGCGCTCTCCGCATCTTCACGCAGCATAGCTCAACCCTCGTCGCGGGCCGGAGTCCTGAGCGCTGCGCGTCGGCGCGCGGAGATCCTTTGCGTCGTACGCACTGTAAGCACTGGATGCGTCGCCTCTCGCTCCTGGTTCTCCTCTGCTGCTCCGTCGTCGGCCTTCTCGGCCTCCTCGTCTCCTGCGGCCGCCCCTCGCAGCCGGCCGGCCCACGCGGCGATCTCTTGTCGCTCGAGGTCTCGGCCGCGAATCGCTTCGTGAGAGCCGGCGCTCCCGCCCAGGTGGTCGCGAAGGTCGCCGTCGGCGTGGGCTCGATCGATCGCAGCGGTCGCCCGCCGGCCAACCTCGCGCTCGTCATCGACACCTCGGGGTCGATGAAGGGCAAGGCCATCGACGATGCGCGCACGGCGGCGCTGGCCCTCATCGACGCGCTCTCGCCGAGAGACCGGCTCGCGATCGCTTCAACGAGGGGGTGGGCGGCGCGCAGAACGAGCGACGCGCGTTCCTCGGCGTCCACGCGACGGCGGACGGCGCGAAGCTCGCCGCCGGAGCCAACGCGGACGTCGTACGCGCCGCCGCTCAGGCCAGGGAGGCCGCCGACACGCTCGAAGCGATCCGTCTCGCGCGCGCGAGCGACGCACCGAAGCCGGCCCCGGGAGCCGCGGCCGCGCCGCGCGACGCCGTCAAGCCGCGCGCTTTCAACCCGGCGCCGGCGAGCGCGGAGCTAGACCCGCCCGACAAGGTGCGGAAGCGGCACGACGAAGCGATGCAGGTGCTTCAGAAGCACTAATCACTCTCCTACGCAGTAGATGCTCAGCGTCGGGCAGAACGGATCGCTCACCGAAGCGTGGGCCTTCGGCGTCCGGATGGCGATGGAGGCTCCGTCTGCGCAGACCTCGGTGGCGTCACGGCCGGTGTTGAGCGAGTTGACGAGCGCGCTCTTGAAGACGCCGCGCGTGACCTGGTTGTCCCATCGCGCATCGTTGCCGTCGAACTTGTTCCACGAGCGCAGGAAGGAGCAAGCGTTCGCGCGCGTCGGGTTCTTCGTGCCGACCGACGACGCGACGCCGAGGGCGGTCGGGTCGATCAGCGCCGTCCGGAGCGCGTCGCGGAACGCGCGGACCGCGATGTCCGTCTCCTCCTTCGCGCACTGGAGGGCGGCGGGCGCGCTGTCCGGATCCTCGCCGCTCGAGATGCACCAGTCGCGGGTGGAGTACCAAGCATGCTGCGGGTTGCTCATCCCGTTGTGCGCGCAGTTGTCCTGCACCGTGTGCAAGGAGCGCCCGAGCGCGACGGCGAGGCGGTTGACCGCGCCGGCGTCGGGGGCTCCCGCGGCGAGAAGGGTGTGGATCTCGCCGCCGAGGGACCGCAGTCGGGTTTGGACGGCCTTGGCCGCATCGCACGGCGACTGGCCCGCCTCGGGCTGCGCGTGCGCCGCGAGGGTGCTCCACTCGTTGTGGTCCACGTTGAAGGCTTCGGCCTGAACGCGACTGCAGAAGTTTTCACCGAGGCCATGTGCCCGGCACGCCGCGCCGGTGATGGCGCTGTGGTCCTTGGTCTTGAGGGGATCCTCGGTCTGGGCGGGCTCGCTCGCGACCGGCTCGACCGCGCACCCGAGCGCGATTCCGCTGGTTGCCAGGAAGATCAGTGTCACCCGTGACAGGAGGGGGGCGATGGAGGAGCGCTTCATTTCGAGGGGATCTCCAGGGGCGTCGGCGGCGGGTAGGCCTAGTGCCTACATTTCGCTACGTACAGCAAACTCCGGGCCGTGACCGCGGCGTGCTCAACCGGCTGATTTCATTGAAGCCGGAGAAACCAAGTGGGGCGTCGATAGACAGCCTTGGCTGGTCCATTCGCTCACCGGGCCTGCCACCAGTTGCAATAATACTCTCCACTTATTGAACACTTACTGTATGGTAGTACCTTTCCATACGTTGGCTCCAAAGATGCAAGCTGGGCGCTCGGAGGTTCCCCCCATGCGCCGCCTGTCCGCCCTGATCCTGGTTGCCAGCTCTCCGTTCGCGTTCGCGTGTGGGGCCGCGCCCGATGCGGCGCAAGACGTGGCCACCGAGGCGCAGATCGCCAGCGAGACCGAGAGCTTCGCATCCCTCGACCCCACGGACGACGACCTGGCGCGCGCCACGCCCGAAGCCCGCGCGTTCGACGACGAGCTGACGATGTTCGCGATCCCCTCGCCGAAGCTCACCGGCCTCAACTGGTCGAGCCCCGGCGCCGTTGCGCGCCGCACGCTCATCAACGAGGGACTCGGGCTCGCTCGGGCGATCGGTCACGCGGCCGTCCGAGTCGACTGCGCGGCCACCGCCACCCGGCCCGCCGCGCACTTCCAGGGCTCGATGACGAGCACGGGCAACGAGTTCCGCGACATGGTGATGACCGAGCAGGCGGGGCTCGGCGTGCTCTTTCGAACCGTGCCCGGCGCCCTCGAAAAAGAGGAGGTGCTCCAGAGCACGCTGGATGGCCGCTACGCGGACGACGGCCGCGTGGCCTTCCTCCGCATGGGCATTTCCAGCGCCGTATGCCACGGGCTCCTCGACTACGTGAAGGACTACGACGCGCGCGACGTCGAGAAAAACTACGGTTTCGTCCGCCCGTCGTTCCAGGAGGGGGGAGGATGCTCGGCCTTCACGCTGTCGTTCCTCAAGCTCGCAAACCTCGTCGAGCCGTACATGCGCAAGGAGTGGAAGTTCGACGTCCTCATGCCGATGACCCTCATCGGGGGCACGACGAACCCCGGCAACAAGGTATCGGTCGCGCGCCTCCTCGTGCTCGGCCGCCCCTGGGCGACCGCGGACGAGCCGCACCTCCGCATCAACGGTTGGGACCCGACCCTCATGTTCAAGTCGATCCGGACGCGCACGAAGGGGGCGCTCGAGAACGGCAGCGCGCACGTCGAGAAGCGCGGCCGCGCGCTGGGGCTCGTCCTCGATCGCCGCAGCGTGATCCCGAGCGATGCCCTGACGACCGGGCACTACTTTCAGGGCAACCCGAGCACGACCGATCCCGCGCGCTTCCTGACGGCCGACTTCTGAGGAGCGCTCGCCGGGCGGGTGGATCGTCTTACCTATACCCACAATATCTGCGTCACTCAGTCCGCGCCTTCGAAGTGATAAATATACTGCAAAATCAGTAACTTGATAGGGTGTAAGGAAATGGCATCCAATGTGCTGAGTAGCTGGTCATGATGCGAATCCGCGTGGCTCTCGGGGCGGTTTTAGGGCTCACGATCGCCAGCGTCGGGGTCGGCTGTTCGTCCGCAGCGGGCAACTCGGACTCGTCCGATGAGGCCGTGTCGGTCGGCGAGCCGTCGTACATCGGCAAGGCCGTCCTGGCGCGCCTCGACGTCATGCACCCGAAGACGAAAGGAAAGGCCTGGAACCTCTCGCGCGACAACACCTTCTCCGGCGACTTCGCCGTGCAGATCCCCGCCAAGTCGACCTGGGGCGAGGGCGAGATCACCATCGCGCCGATGTGCAAGAAGGACGACGCCGGGTGCGACCCCGACTTCCTCTTGACGACGTGCTCGAGCGACGCCGACTGCGTGGCCGGTGGGCGATGCACGACGCTCAAGGCGACGATCGCGCATAGGGGTGACTCGGCGCGCGGGCTCTGCGCCGGCGACGCCGACACCGTGATCGACGCCGTGTGGAACGGCATCGCGATGGCGACGCAGACGGTGGACGTCTCCAGCCTGACGCCGCCCGACGGTCGATACGAGGCCGCCGTGCGCAACGCCGTCACCTACGCGAGCGAGGCCCAGCCTCCGCCGCGCGTGCGCATGCTCTTCGGCGACTACCCGGGCGCGTTCACCTCGGCGAAAAAGACGCTCGCCAGCCTCACGCGCGACGTCGCCGACGGCTCGGGCCTCGTCATGTCCGTCGGCACGTACCGCTCCGGCGTGACGTCGTGGAACCACTCGAAGATCATCAGCCGCGACGGCAACTTTGCCGTGATGGGCGGCGCGAACATGTGGGACTCGCACTACCTGCGCAAGAACCCCGTCCACGACATCTGGATCACCGAGAACGGCGGGGCCGCGGCGGACGCGGCGCGCTACCTCGACGAGCTCTGGGCCTACGCGTGCGGCAAGTCGGGCATCATGGACATGACGGCCGTAGCGTCGCGCGGCATCGAGGGCTGCCAGCGACCGTTCGCCGCCGAGCCCGCCGCCGCCGCTCACGGAACGGGCAACACGCCGGTCATCTCGATCGGCCGACTCGGGACGCTGGGTGAGGAGCCGAGCGACGACGCGATCCTTGCGATGATCGACAGCGCGAAGACGTCGATCCGCATGTCGCAGCAGGACATCGGCCCCATCCACCGCGCCGGCGTGTCGCTCGGCGCGTGGCCCGAGGCGACGATCGCCGCGCTCGTTCGCGCGATGGACCGCGGCGTCAAAGTGAGCCTCATCCTCTCGAACACCGGCGCCGTCCCCGGCGACATGAACGCGATCGAGGCGACCTTCAACACCTACGACAACGGCTGGACGCCGAAGGGTGTGCTCGAGAAGTTCGCGAAGGTCGCCGAGGCGCACCCGGATCTGCACCCGAAGGTAGCGAGCGCGTCGGCGCTGATCTGCAACTCCTTCACGCTCATGCGCCTTCGCTCGAGCGACTGGGAGACCTGGCCCAGCGGCGGGACGCTCGCCAACCACGCGAAGATCGTCGTCGTCGACGACCGTGCCTTTTACGTCGGCTCGCAGAACCTGTACGTCGCCAACCTGGCCGAGTTCGGCGCCATCGTCGACGACGCCGCCGCGACGAAGCTGTTCCTCGCGAACTACCTGGACCTGGCCGAGAAGTACTCCAAGCGAACCGCCGCGAGCGGCGTGGGCGCCGCGTGCGCGCTCAATCAGTGACAAGACTCGGCCTTGCCGCCCTTCTCGCGCTGTCCGTCCTCCCGGCGGCGGCGTGCGCGGAGCACACGACCGACGCCGACCAGAGCACCTCCGCATGGGGTCACCTCCCGAACCTGGACCCGCGCGCCCCACAGTTCCTGATCAACAAGAAGCACGGCGAGACCTACCGCGTGTGCATGGCGCAGTACGTCGCGGACACGATGCCCGGCGCAGCCGCCGAGGTGCAGGCGGCCATTCAGTCGTGGGGGACGTATCTCTCGCGCACGATCCCCGTCGAGGTGAAGGTCGTCGAACTCCCGCGCGCGCGTGCCGATCAGACGCTGGGAGACGTCTCCGACGACTACCACGCGCGGTGCGGCGGCGGCTTCGACACGGTCCTCGGGTTCGCGAAGCTCGAGGGCGGTACCGTCGGGATCACCGGCTACACGAGCATGGTCTTCGCCGACGGGCGCGTCGCGTCGTTCAAGCGCTACCTGTTCCTGCGCGACTACGACCTGGCGCCGCGCGACTCGTTCGGCTCTCCGACCCGCTGGGTCTCGCTCGGGGGCAGTGACGGCCACGTGAGCGAGCCTGCGGCGATCCTCACGCGCATACAGACGCGCTCCGAGGTCCAGTACGCCGACGAGGGAAAGGAGCTCTGGCTGCCGGTCCTCACGCACGAGTTTGGCCATGTCTGGGGTCTCTGCGACCAGTACGAGGGGTCGACGAACTGCGATCCCGAGCACTCCACGAGCCACCTCGTGCTCGACAGCGTCATGGGCGCGGCGTCCGTTCGCGAGCGGCTCTACCTGACGGACGACGACATTCAGGGGATCCGCGCCCTCGCGAACCGCGATGGCTTCGCCCACGACTGGGCGGCGCCACCGGCGGACTTGCCGGCCGCGCCGCGGCTAGCCGACGTCGAGCTCTTGCGCCTCCAGCACCTCACGCGCAACGGGACGACGCTCAAGTTCGCCGTGAGCGTCGTCACCAACGTCCCCGCCAAGATGACGCTCCTGCTGCGTCAGCGTGGCCAGACGGAGTGGCAATCCTTCTCGGAGTCCCAGGCGGACGCGATCAACTCTCCGGCCATCGCGTTCGCGCTCGATCTCAGCGCGGTGCCCGCGGGTCCGGTCGCGATCCGCCTGCAAGTCGCGCTGAAGAACGCCGACGGCTCGTTCGGTCCGCCGAAGACGACCGAGCTCGCTGAAGCGGGGATGTAGCTCACTCCGCCTCTCAACATCGGAAGCCCCAGAAGCGCCTGACGAGCTCACTGTCGAGCACGCCGACCGCGACCCACGCACACGCTGTCGCACGTCCCGCGCCTCCCTCGTGTGCACGTCGAGCAAGTGCGACGGACGTGAGCGCGACATCGCGAAAGCGTGCGCTTGGGGCGACGGCACGCGAGACGACGAGCGCATACCAGACGCGAAGCGACGCGTCCCAGCCGAGCGGGTCATCGACCGTGCCGCCGGACGTGTCGTTCGTACCGCCAAGCGTCATCAGAACCCAAGCGTTCGACGAGATGCCGGTGCTGCGATGGGCATCGGTTTGGACATCGAGCTTGGAAAGGTGATCGGGGCACGCACGGTGCGCGCAGTCGTCGGTGCATCCAATGTCGAGGCAATGACTCGGATGCCCGAGATCACGCGTCGGCGGATAGCCGGGTGCGGCGACGTCTTCGGCGAGTGTGGTGTTGCTCGACCCTGGGTGAAACCAGCGCAAACCAAAACGGAGCGCGGAAGGCGGGTCGGTCTCCCGATGGCTATCGGCAGATGCATCGGACGGTCGCGCCCGAGAGCTCACCGGCGCAGCCGGGAGCGTTGCAGAGACCAGCATCGGGGCACGTTACTTCGGTCCGCGCGACGCACTTCGCATCGAAGGCGCACGCGCCAGGCACGAGGCAGTACTCGGTGGCCGTGCAGGCAGGGGTGCACGTCTGCTGCACCGTTCCCGACGTCCCCGAACTGCCGGAAGTGCCCGACGCGCCCGACGTGCCTGAGGTCCCCGACGTGCCTGAGGTCCCCGACGCGCCTGAGGTCCCCGAGCTGCCCGAAGCATCGGACGATCCCGACGAGGAGCTCGCGCTGCTCGTCGAGCTGCCGGACCCGTTGCCGCATGCGACGAGAACCACCGCGAAGAACACGCTTTCCGCACGCACGGTTTCGAGCGTAGCAGACGGCCATGCGGCTCGTGAAGCCGGGTACCGCCGTTCGCCGGTCACGGGCGCCAGTCCGCTCTCCGTTTCACTGCTTCCAGCCGACCATGACCGGATCGAACACATCCATCCCCGCGACGGGACCGGTGCTGGTCACGTCGAAGCGCACCTGGATCGTGCCGGAGTGATCGAACTCGGAGATGTCGAGAATCTCCGTGCGATAGTCGGAGTTCCGGAGATCGAAGTTGGCGTCGCCGTACGGATACTCGCGCACGATCCGGCAACCGGTCCCGGCGAACAGCTGGCAGTTCGAAAATCCGTTGTTGCTCACTGTGACCTGCATCTTCGTGTTCGCCTGCTTCCAGCGGTACGAATAGACGAGCCTCGCCTTGGCCATGTCCGCGATGCTCCACTTGGCGCTGGTGAGGGTCGCCGGCTTCGTGCCGGTGTGCGACCAGAAGCACTCTTCGCCGGGGCCCCCCGGTTGGTCGGGCGTGAACTTCCAGGCCGGATCGCTCGCGGAGAAGCGATCGGGCGAGCACAGGTCGATCTTCCCCTCGTCCTCCATCGTCCCTGTCTGGCAACCACCACCCTTCGAGCAGACGGTGAACGTCGTCGGGAAGACGTAAGGATCGTTCGATCGCCAGCGCCACATCCGGTAGGCCACGCCGTCGCGCACGTCGTCGACCGCGGTCGTGCCGCCGGGACCGAGGTCGACGGTCCCCACGTTGGTCCTCGCTGCGAGACGCAGGCTGGGGAACTCTGCGCCGGCCCCTTGCACCTGCCGGCGGTGCAAGTGCGGGAGCTGGTACGCCGAGAAGAACGCTCCGCTGTGGAGCGCGGGGACCTTGGAGGCGAGCTGGGTCGTCGCGCTCTCTAGGTGTTGGAAGAGCGTACCCAGCTGCCACGCAGGGATACCCTCCGCCTTGAAGCCGCACTCCGTGTCGGTGAGCTCCACGGTCGCCGAGAGGAATTTGGGATCGCTCGGTCGCGACGGCGATCCATAGACAGTGGGCGTGACCGAGTCGCCGCCGACCGCATAGAGGTTTCGGAACGTCTGGCCGACGACGTACTTTCGATTGGGATTTTCCTCGTCGTAGAGGGCCGTCGTGAGCTCCGTTCCCACGAGATCGTGGAACGCTCCGAGATCGGGGGCCGAGCAATTCCCGTTGGTCGTGCACGGCTTGAAGTTGGCGCTGAGGCCTTCGGTGAAGATGATGAAGTTGCCGTACGAGTGCATGTCGAGCGCGAAGCGCGTCGCGTACTGACCCTGGAGCCCCGCGTTGGCCAGGAGGTTCGAGAGGGCATCGGTCTCGCGTGCGGACCGAGCCGCGGGACCGCGGAACGTGGAGTTCGGATCGTTGGCGCACGTCGTCGAGTTGCCGGGCTGCGTCCACGTCGTCTCGAAGTTGCGGTTCGGATCGATCCCGATTCCCCCTGCGTCACCGCACGGCTCACGGTTCGGACGCCACAGACGGTTTGCGGCGGCGGCGTGGGTGAAGTCGTAGCCGTCGGGGTTCGACACCGGAACGAAGACGATGGCCACGTTGGCGAGGAGCGCCCGCACGCCGTTGGTGTTGTTCTTGAAGCTGCTGGCGAAGTACCGATAGAGCTGCATGATCATCTCGGGCCCGACCCACTCGCGCGCGTGCTGGGCGCCGTACAAGACGAGCTGGGCAATAGGCGGATCGCCCGCCTTCCAGAGGCGCCCGACGCGGGCGGCGAGCATGCTGACGTCCCCCTTGGTCACGCCGAACTGGAAGGACTCCGCGTACGGCACGCCGCCGATCGGGGGAAAGTCGTTGGGCGCGTCGAACAGCTCCGTCTGGATGCTTCGCTTGCAGGTCGAAAAGACCGAGCCCAACCGGTACGAGCAGAACTGATCGACGATCGAGCCCAGCGGCGGCGTGGTGCAACTCCCGCCGGGGGTGGCCGTCTGCGGGGTGACGCCGCTCGTCGACAGCGGCTCGACCGCGAAGCCTCGTCCCCGAAGCCGATCGATCTCGAAGCTCGGGAAGTATCCGAGAAACCAGTCGGACTCCCCGCGCATGACGGCGGGATCGACCCGATGCAGGAGGCCGGCGCCTTCCGGGAACTCTTCGTAGCGCGACGTGGGCACCTGAATGTGCACCTGCCGCCACTGGAGCGAGGAATCGTCGGCCGGGGCTGGCGGCGCGGCCGTGCTGCACCCGTTTTCGAAGATGCCCGTACCCAGGCTGAGACCCATGGCGGCGACGAACGACCAACGCAGGCGGAAGGAGCGCATGGCGGTCCCCTAGCGCGATGCGTGCCAAGCCCGAGTCGCACCCGCGCACAGTGAATACGCGGGGAAGTGCTCATCCTCGCGCGCTTGGGGCGCAACGCTCCGCGCTCGTGTGGCGCCGCAGCGTTGCACCGTGGGCGTTGCACCGTGCTCTCCTGTAGATTGAGGCGTGGTCTCGCCCGGGAGTACGAACGCGATCGCGAGCGGCGCCAAGTGAGCGTCCTTCGCCGGCGCGTCGGCGCGTTCCTCGTCGACGGCTTCTTCAAAGGTACGTCGCGCGTCGCCAAGCTCCACCCGCGGGCGCGCCCGGAGCGGCACGGCGTGGAGGTCCGAACGAACGTTCCGTACGCGGCGACCGGCCTGCCCGAGCACCTGTGCGACATCTACAAACCCAAGGATCGCCCAGGGCCGCTCCCCGTCGTCCTCTACGTCCACGGCGGCGGTTTCCGCATCCTGTCGAAAGACTCGCACTGGGTGATGGGGCTGATGTTCGCCGGGCACGGCTACTTGACCGTCAGCATCAACTACCGACTCGCGCCGCGCTTCCCGTTCCCCGCCGCGCTCGAGGACTGCGCCGAGGCGTATGCGTGGCTCGCGAAGAACATCACCGAGCTTGGGGGTGATCCGACCAGGCTCATCCTCGCCGGCGAGAGCGCAGGCGCGAACCTCGTCACGTCGATGACGATCGCCGCGACGTGCGCGCGAGAAGAGCCCTTCGCCAAGCGCATCTTCGAGACGGGGCTCGTGCCGCGGGCGACGCTCGCGGCGTGCGGCATCCTCCAGGTGAGCGACTCAGCGCGCTTCGGCAGGAGAAGGCAGCTACCGCCGTGGATCCTCGACCGGCTCGTCGAAGTGGAGACCGCGTACCTGCCGGAGCCCGCTCGGGCGCATGGCTTCGAGCTCGCCGATCCTCTGCTCGTCCTCGAGGGCGGCGTGAAGGCCGTGCGCCCGATCCCTCCCTTCTTCGTCCCGTGCGGGACCAAAGATCCGATCCTCGACGACTCGCGGCGCCTCGCCAGCGCCCTCTCCGCGCTCGGCGTCACCAACGAGCTGCGCGTGTACCAGGGCGAGCCGCACGCATTCCACGCGTTCGTGTGGCGCCAGAACGCAAAGGACCACTGGCGAGACACGTTCCGATTCCTGGGCGAGATCCTCGCCGCCGAGGCGAAGTCCTAGCTGGGCTGTGCTGCGCCGGTCGACGGCGCGCCGCCGAGCTCGCCCTTTGCGATCGCCTCTTTCGTGAGGTCCTCGCCGCCGATGAGCACGCCGTCGACGAACACCTGCGGGAAGGTCGGCCAGCCGCTCCAGAGCTTGAGCGCCAGGCGCTTCTTCCACTCCGAGAAGTAGCTTCCGTACTCGAAGTACGTGAACTTCACGTTCGCGGCCTCGAGGGCCTTCAGGACGTTCTTCACGTGGGGGTTCTGGGCCATTCCGACGACCACGACGCGGTCACGGACGATGGCCTCGCGGACCTCGCGGACCGTATCGGCATGGAAAGCCGCGATCTTGTCCGCAGCCGCCGGGGAGAGTTTGGGGGCATTCGTGGTGCTCATCGGGGGCTTGGATGCCCGAGTGGGCCCATCGGGGTCCCTCGGGAAAGCGGAAATTTGGCCCCATTTGTGCATTGACGCGCGGAGCGGGGGGCGACGATGATGCGCTCCTCAACCTTTTGGAGGTCACGAAGCACGCATGTCCATGGGTCGCCCCCGCTTTGATCCGCGCCAGCAGCAGCGCCAGTTTCAGATTCGCGTCAACCACCGCATCCGCGTTCCCGAGGTCCGCGTCATCGACGCCGACGGGTCCATGCTGGGTGTCCTCCAGACGCATGAGGCTCTCCGCAAGGCGCAAGAGCAGGGGCTCGATCTCGTCGAGGTGAATCCGAAGAGCGATCCGCCGGTCTGCAAAATCCTCGATTTCGGCAAGTTCAAGTACGAGGAAAAGAAGAAGGCCGGCGAGGCCAAGCGCAAGCAGACGGTCGTAGAAATCAAGGAGATCAAGCTCCGCCCCAAGACCGACGACCACGACCTCGCGTTCAAGGTGAAGGCCGCGCGCCGCTTCCTCGAGGCTGGCCACAAGGTGAAGTTCACCGTCCGCTTCCGCGGTCGCGAGATCACGCACCCCGAGAAGGCGCAGGAGCAGCTCACCTTCGTCATCCACGAGACGGAAGACCTCTCCAACGTCGAGACCCGCGCCATGATGGAAGCGCGCACGATGACCGTCATGATCGCCCCCAAGCCAGCGATCATGCAGAAGGTCGCCCAGGCCAAGGCGCAGCGTGAGAAGGATCGCCAGCTCGCCGAGAAGGAAGGCCGCATCCTGCCGTCCGAGGCCGAGTCGATGAGCGACGTCGAGGCGCAAGCGCGCTCGGGCGACGAAAAGGACGGGGACGAGGACGACGACGACGACGAGGCCGAGGCCGAGGCCGAGCCCGTGGCCAAGCCCGAGGTCACCCCCGAGTAGCCGAGGTCCGCCGTGGCGCGCATGAAGAGCCGTCTCTCGAAGGTGTCGCGCAGCTGCGCGGTGACGCTCGCCTTGCTCGCCACGATCTCCGCTGCTCCCCCGGCGGCGGCCTCGCTCACGCCGAGCGAGCAAGCGCAGCTCCGCGCGTTCGTCGCGGGGGGCCAGATCCAGAATGCGCCGCGCGTTCGCGCGATGGCGGGTCGGACCGATCTGACGCCGGAAGAAGCGGCGCAGGCGCTCAAGGACGCGATGGCCCAGGTCCCGTTCGACGACGCGCACGTGGCGTTCGTGCGCGACGTCCTGTTCGGCGGCGCGTCGGCGGGGGCGCGCCCGGTCCTCGTGCCCGCGGTCACGCGCGCCCTCGTCACGCGCGCCGACTCCGTGCTGTCGAAGTTCGCGGGGGACCTCGACCAGAACCCCAAGGCGCTCGACGAGCTCGCGCGCATCTACCGCTTCTTCGACGCCGAGATCGCCGGCGCCGGGCAGCCGAAGGCGGACGCGCACGATCCGCAGATGGGGATCCCGCCCGCCTCGTACGACGAGTGCGTCAAGGCGCTCGCGCAGCACATCGAGCAGAACCCGCGCTGGCTCAAGGGGGACGTGCAGATCCCCGCCACCGTCGTTCGTGTTCGCGGGCAGCTCCAGCTCGCGGTCGTTCGCATGATGAACGACACGCTCACGCGCAGGGTCGACGCCGCCGATCGGCTCGGCCTCACCGGCGCGCGGCGAAAATTCCTGCTCGAGACCGGCGCGCTCCTCATCGACTCTGGGCGCGGAGACGACGGGCGGGTCCTGCGCGCCCGTGGCCTCGTCGATCGGCTGGGCCTCGCTCGGCCTCAGGTGGGGCTCGTCTCCGCCTTCGTGTTCGGGGACGACGCGCCGCGCCTGAGCGCGCGCGCCGCCGTGCTCGGCGTGAAGACACCGCTCGAAGGCTCGGGCGCAGCCGCGCCGTGGCCGTTCTCGGAGGAGGTCGAGCCCGGCCCCGCGGACGCCCCAACGCAAGAGCTCGCGCGGGATCTCGGCCTCCTCGCCGCGCGCCGTGCGCTCGAGACGCGGCCCGATCTGCGGCCCGTCGCCGAGCGCGATCTGAAGGCCACCGCCGGCGTCCCCTACGGCAAGCCCGAGGGTGACGGCACCGAGGCCGGGCTCGCCGCCGCGCTGCAGCTCCTCCTGACCGACGCGCCGCGCGCGATGGATCTCGCGTTCGTCCGCTTCCTCGCGAACAAGCCGGAGTCGGCCGCGGTGATGAGCGACGCGCTCGGCGTGCTCGCCACGTTCGTGACGCCCGATCCCGACAAAAAGACGCTCGCGATCACGCTCGGCAAGCCCAAGGGGGTCGACGGGACGCTCGCCCCCGTCGAGCTCACGAACGTGCGCCTCGCCCCGAGCGGCGCGGTCACCGGCTTCACCGTGGACGGCCGGGCGTGGACGCTGGCGCGCGACACCGGGCCCGTGACGGCGATCCGTCGCGACACGATCCCGCTCAACATGAGCTTCCTCGGCCAGGCGCGCGTCCCGACCCTCGAGGCGACGAGCTGGACGGTGCCCGGCCTCGTCCTCGCGCGCATGCACGGCACGCCGAAGGCCGGCCTCGCGCCGGGCCCCAAGGTGCGCATGGTCGGCGCCGGCGAGCTCGGGTACGACGCCATCGCGACCCTCGCCCCCGCCGACAACGTCGTGGTGGAGGGGGACTTGACGGTGACGGGCCAGCCCGGCGGCATCGCCCTTCGTGCGGCCGGCAACAAGGACGGCTTCCGCGGCGCGGCGCTCATGATCACCCCGTGGCCTTCGCCGCGCATCGCGCTCGTCCTGCGAGAAGAAGACGGCTTCGAGTCGTTTCTCGCCGCGCCGCGCGACCTGAGCGAGGTCGGCACGGTGCATCTGCGCCTTTCGGTGAAGGGGACGAAGGTGGAGGCCAAGGTCGGCGACACCGTCCTCCGTGGCACCATTCCGCTCTCCTTCGCGCGTGGCGACGTCGCCCTCTTCGCCCGCAAGGGGGCGATCCTCGACGTCAGCGGCTTTCGCGTCTCCCGCCAGTAAGCTCGATTTGCAATTGGCCGGGATCTTTGCCAAGACGTTGGCGTGGATCCGACCGTCGCCGCCCAGAAAGTCCGAATCCTCGTCGCCAAGCCCGGTCTCGACGGACACGACCGGGGCGCCAAGGTCGTCGCCCGCGCGCTCCGCGACGCCGGCTTCGAGGTCGTCTACACGGGGCTGCACCAGACGCCCGAGATGATCGCCAACGCCGCCGTCCAGGAGGACGTGGACGGCGTCGGACTCTCCATCATGAGCGGCGCGCACAACACGCTCTTCCCCGCGGTCATCGAGGCGCTGCGGGCCAAGGGCGCGAACGACGTCGTCGTCTTCGGTGGCGGCATCATTCCCGAGGGGGACATGGACCGCCTCCGCGCGAGCGGTGTGCAGGGCGTCTTCACGCCGGGGACGACGCTCCAGACCATCATCGAGTGGGTCAAGACGAACGTGAAGCCGCGGGGCTGAGCGGCGGCGGCATCGCGCGGTGGGCGGGGGGCGGGGGAAGGAGTCGATGCTTTACCGGCTGGACGAACGCGCCGCGCGGAGTCGTGCTCGCGTCGTCGCCGCGCTGGGAACGGCGCAGGCGCTCGCGCCCGCGGTGCTCGTCGTCGTCCTGGTCCACAAGCTCGGTTACCTGCAGGACTCGCTCGCGCTCGCCGGCGGTGGCGTCCTCGTCGCGCTCGCGCTCGTGCGCGGCGTCGTGGAGCACCGGCGCGTGGCCTCGCGCCTCGCGCGCCTCGAGGTCGAGGCGGACGACGACGTCCTGCGCATCGCGTTTGCCGGCGGCGACGTCGCGCTCGCGTGGGAGGAGCTCGCCCGCGCCAGCGAGGTGGGAGGTGCCCTGGGTGGCCTCCGCCTCGAGACCACCGACGGCGGCCGCTTCGATTTGCCGCGCGGGGGCGACGGCTTCGGCGAGCTGCGCGCCCGGGTAGCCGCACGGGTGAAGCTCACTCAGGCGCCGCGCCGGGCGAGGTACGCGCGCGTGGCGCTCGGCGTGGCGATCGTCCTCGCGATGTTCTTCGTCCCGTTCGCGATGGACGATCTCGTGGGGCGCTCCCGCATCGCGGCGCTCGCGATCGTCGCCGCGGCGTGGATCGCGCTCCTCGTGATCCGCCGACGCTGACCGTCACCGCCCGCGGTCGGCGCAGCAGCGAAAGCCCGTCGAGTAGTCCTTGTACGCCGCGTCGTGCGCCGTCGTCCGGTAAGCGCAGCCGTCGCCGTTGAGGTGCGTGTCGAGGTAATAGCCTCCGCGGAAGGTCCCGGCGGGATCGTCGACCCACTCGTGGAGGTTGCCGACCATGTCGAAGACGCCGTACTCGCTCTTGCAGTCGGGATGGCTCCCGGCGCGGGCGAGCGTGTCGGGGAGCTGGTTCAGGCGGGGATCGTTCATCGGATCGTCGGAGAACGCGCCGGCGCCCGCGGAGGCATAGAGGCGAACCAGCGGCGACTTGCCCTCGTCGTTGCAGTAGCCGGGCTTTCGCGCGTCACCGTAGGGGAAGCGCGTTCGCTTCGAGCCGCGGCAGGCGGTGACCCACTCGTCCTCGGTGCAGAGGCGCTTGTTCGACGCCTTGCACGCGGCGGCCGCCTCGATCTCCGAAATGTACGCCTGGGGCACCGTGCCCACCTCCGACACGGCGCGGACGCGGCGGCCCTTCACCGGCTCGTACGGCGAGACGCTCTCCTCGCCCTTCGGGGTGTCCAGGACCAGCGCGGCTTCGTACGGATCGATGCAGAACGGCGCGACCGGTTTGTCCCCGCCGCTGTGGGCGCCCGCGCCCGCGCCAGCACCACCAGCACCACCAGCACCACCAGCACCACCAGCACCACCAGCACCAGAGGAGACGAACACCATGCCGCGGGGGCACCCACCGCCGCCCGGGCCTCTCGCGGGCCCGCACGACGCACCGAGCAGCGCCGCCACCGCTGCGACCCGAAGGAAACGCGTCATCCCACCGAAGAAGATACCGCCATCCGGGTGTCCCAGGACGCTCCTTTGCCGTCCGGGACGCCTCGCTGTCGTAAAACGTCCGAGAAAAGGGCCGGGCCCGAGGCGGCACGGCCTTCGCTCATGCGCGCGGCAGGAGGTGGCTCATGAAGTCGGTAAAGTCCAAGCTCGTCTCGTCGTTCATCGCGTTCACTGCGGTCGCGCTCTTTGGGTGCGCGTCCGAACCGTCGGACCATGCGTCCGCGCCGGGTGGTGCGCTCGTCCCCAGCCCCGTCACGGCCGACGAGGTGGAGATTGTGACGGGCATCCCCGATCGCGAGCGCGATCCCGCCGTCGTCGCCATCGACATCGCCGGCAACGCGCTGTGCACGGGCGCGCTCGTCGCCCCCAACATCGTGCTCACTGCGCGCCATTGCGTTGCACGCACCGTCGAGCGCATCGCGTGCCCTGCCTCGTCTCCGCAGGTCGGCGAGCAGCGCAGCCCCCAGTCCCTGCACATCCTGGTGGGGGACGATGCGCAGCTCGCGCGGGAGGTGGCGCGAGGCCGCGCGATCGTGACACCCAGGGGGTGGTCGCTCTGCGACGCAGACATCGCGCTGATCGTCCTCGACCGCGACGTCACGGGCATCGATCCGCTCCCCGTTCGCCGCCACGGCGTGGCCGTCGGCGATCACGTCCGCGCCGTCGGCTACGGCCGCGCGGGCGACGGGCAACCGGCCGGCACCAAGCTCCTGCGCGATCACGTGAAGGTCCTCGACACGAGCGACAACGAGTTCATCGTCGGCGAGGCCACCTGCCAGGGGGACTCTGGCGGTCCCGCGATCGACGAAGCGACGGGCGAGATCGTCGGCGTCGTCTCGCGCGGTGGCCCTGCGTGCGACGGCCCCAATGTCCACAACGTCTACACGCGGACCGACGTCTACTTGCCGCTGCTCCAGGAAGCGCTGCGCCAGGCCCAGGGCGGCGGCGATCCTGGTGGTGGCGAAGACGCGGGAGACGACGGCGACGCTGGCGTTCACGTGAAAGACGCCGGGCACAAGGCGAAGGACGCCGGAAGTCACCCCCACAAGCCCCCGAGCGACATCGGCGGCTCGTGCAAGAGCGGGCACGACTGCTCGACCGGGATCTGCGTCAAAGACGGGCAGAAACAGTACTGCTCGCGCGCCTGCGGCAACGGCGACCGCTGCCCGACGCACTACGGCTGCGAGAAGGCGAGCAACGGTGCGATGGTGTGCGTCGCGAAATAGGGGAGCCCCGTCGGTTGACCCGCCAAGGGACGGGCCCCAAAGAAGGCCATGGGAACCGTTCCATCCCAGGGACGGTTGCTATAGAAACCTAGGCCCCCCATGGATTTCACCCACGCCGAGCACCACGAGCTCCTCCGGAAGTCCGTCCGCGACTTCGCGCGCGTCGAGGTCGCCCCCCACGCGCGCAAGTGGGACGAAGAGGAGCGCTTCCCGAAGGAGCTCGTCCCCAAGCTCGCGGCGCTCGGGCTTCTCGGGATCCGCATCCCCGAGGAGTACGGCGGCTCGGGCATGGACACGACGAGCTACGCCATCTGCGTCGAGGAGATTGCCAAGGTCGACGGCTCGCTCGCGCTGACGGTCGCGTCGCACAACGGCCTCGGTACCGGCCACATCCTGGGCTTCGGTAGCGAAGCGCAGAAGAAGAAGTACCTGCCCAAGGCGGCCCGGGGCGAGTGGCTCGCGGCGTGGGCCTTGACGGAGCCGGGCAGCGGCAGCGACGCCGCGGGCCTCCGTACGACGGCGCGCCGCGACGGCGACGGGTGGGTCATCGACGGCACCAAGATGTTCATCACGCAGGGCAGCGTCGGCGGCTTCTGCGTCGTCCTCGCCCGGACCAACCCGGCCGTCGCCAAGCAGAGGGGGATCACCGCGTTCGTCGTCGAGCACGGGACCAAGGGGTTCTCGGCGTCGAAGCACCTCGAGAAGCTCGGCTGCCGCTCGAGCGACACCTGCGAGCTCACGTTCGACGAGGTCCGCGTGGGCGACGAGCAGCGCGTCGGTGACATCGATTGCGGTTTCACCGACACGATGAAGATCCTCGACCGTGGCCGCATCTCGATCGCCGCGATGGCGCTGGGGCTCGGCTACGGCGCGCTCGACATGGCCGTCACGTACGCGAAGGATCGGAAGCAGTTCGGCAAAGCGATCGCCGAGTTCCAGGCGATTCAGTGGATGCTCGCCGACTCGAAGACGGAGCTCGACGCCGCGTCCCTCCTCACGTACCGCGCCGCGTGGCTCGCCGACGAAGGGCGCCGCTACGGGCAAGAAGCTTCGATGGCGAAGCTCTTCGCGAGCGAGGCGTCGTCGCGGGCGATCAACCGCGCCCTGCAGATCCACGGCGGCTACGGCTACACGCGCGAGTTCGCGGTGGAGCGGCACCTGCGCGACGCGAAGATCTGCGAGATCGGCGAGGGCACGAGCGAGGTGCAGCGCATGGTCATCGCCAAGGGCATGCTGCACGACGCCTGAGTACGACGCCTGACCACGCGCCTGACCACGCGATTCAGCGACCTCGGCGCCAGGCGATGAGCTCGGCGGCGATCGACGCGGCGATCTCGTCGGGGAGCCGCGCGCCGATGTCGACGCCGATCGGCATGCGCACGCGTGCGACGTCGGCCTCTGGGAAGCCCTTCGCGGTCAGGCGATCGCGGGTGCGCTGCGCCTTGGCGCGGCTGCCGACGCCGCCGACGTACGCGAAGCCCCGGCGGATGGCCCACTCGATCGCCTTCTGGTCGAGCGCGTGGTCGTGGGTCATGACGAGGACGACGGAGGAGAGCGGGAGCGACGTGGCGACGTCGTCGTAGTCGCCGACGACGCAGGTGGCCCCGGGGATTCTTCCGTCCTTCGCCCACGCGTCGCGCGCGTCGACGACGGTGACCGCGAAGCCGACGCGGCCGAGGAGCGGCGCGGTGGCCGTGGCCACGTGACCGCCGCCCACGATCAGACACGGCACCAGACCGGCGATCGACTCGAGCAGCGCGACGACGCGACCGCCGCAGCACATCCCGAGCTCGGCGCCGAGCTTGAACGTGCGGACTTCGTTTTGGGTGTCGCCCGACCTCGCCATCTCGGCGAGGCTCGCCAGGATCTCGCGCTCGACCGCGCCGCCACCCACCGTGCCTGTGCACGAGCCGTCCGCACCGACCCAGATCTTCTGCCCGGGCGTCGACGGCGCGGAGCCATGCCGCTCGAGGATCGTGGCCATGGCCCCGCCGATTCCGCGGCCCGTGCGATCCGCGGCGACTGCAAGGACGCGCGCCGGCAGGGCGGGCTCCGGGACCGGGAGGCTCGCTCCGTCCTCAGGGTCCGCGGCGTCGACGGGCGCGAGGTGCAGGTTGACGACCTTGGCCATGGGGGACCGTGCGCGTTCCCTAGCCGCCGATGCCGCGCATCGAGACGCCGGCCGCGCTCGTCTCGGTGCAGCCCTTGAAGGACTCGCCGTCCGGCTTCATCGTCCAGGCCTCGGCCACCGCGTTCGCCACGGCGGCCGCGTCGCCCCCGCGCGCGAGATCTGCGGCGGAGAGGCCGTCGTTCGTGGCGAGGCAAGGCCGAAGCATGCCGTCGCTGGCGACGCGCAGGCGATCACACCCCTTGCAGTAGGTGTCGCTGGTGCCGCTGATGAAGCCGACCTTCCTGGACGCGTCCTCACGCGCCACCAGATAGCGGGCGGGGCCGCGGTCCCTCTCGCGCGCCGGGTCTCCGGGGACGAGCAGGTGATCGAGGCGCGTGCGCATCTCGGTCGTGGTGATCACGCGGTCCTGAAGGTTGGCGCCTTCGCCGACCGCCATCACCTCGAGCAGGCGAGGGACGATGCCCCGCTCCCACGACCAGCGCACCAGCGCTTCGATCTCGACGTCGTTCTCGCCCTTCACGATGACGGCGTTCAGCTTCACTTCGTCGAAGCCCGCACCGAGCGCGGCGTCGATGCCGCGCATCACGACGTCGAGCCTTCCGCCGCGCGTCATCCGCTTGAAGCGCGCCGTGTCGAGGCTGTCGAGCGAGACGTTCACGCGCCGGAGCCCCGCGTCGCGCAGAGGCTTCGCCAGCTTTTCGAGGCGCGTCGCGTTGGTCGTGATGGCGAGATCATCGAGGCGCTGCGCTGCGAGGTAGGCGACGACCCGCAGGATGTCGCGATGCAGCAGCGGCTCGCCGCCGGTCAGGCGCACGCGACGGACGCCGGCCTGGACGAGCCCGTCCACCATCGTCGTCCACGCCTCGAAGTCGAGCCGCTCGTCGACGTAGCCCGCGTCTTTGTGCGGGCGGCAGTAGATGCACGCCAGATCGCATCGATCGGTCAGCGACAGCCGCACCGAACGAGGCGGCGTCGCGGGCGCGGCTCGCCTGGCGGTTTCCGGCTGGAGGACCTTCAACGCGTACATCGACCCACGATCCTAGCCGACGGCCTGCCCGTTCTCCACCCGCCTCGCCTGCTGAGGTCGCATTCCCTCAAAATCATGTAAGAAGGCCGTGCGCCGTTCGGCGCGGAAGAGGACACGAGATGCCGGTCGCCCACTACACGCTCGAAGGAACCACCGCGATCGTCCAGATGGACGACGGCAAGGCGAACGCCCTCTCCGACGCGATGATCGCCGAGCTGGGCGAAGCGCTGACGCGCGCGGAGAAGGAGGCGACGGCCTTCGTGCTCGCGGGCCGGCCCGACCGCTTCTGCGCGGGCTTCGATCTGCGCGTCATGATGAGCAGCCCCGACGCGGCGAAGGCGCTCCTGCGCGCCGGCGGCGATCTCCTCATGCGCCTCTACGGCTCGCCGCTTCCCGTCGTCGCGGCGTGCACCGGGCACGCGCTCGCGGGAGGCGCGCTCGTCCTCCTCACCGCGGACGTTCGCGTTGGCGCCGCCGGCTCGTTTCGGATCGGGCTGAACGAGACCTCGATCGGAATCCCCGTCCCGGTGCTCGGGATCGAGCTCGCGCGCGATCGCCTCGTCCCGACGGAGCTCGGACGCGCCACGCTCGGCGCCCAGATCTACGGCCCCGAGGACGCGGCCCGCGCCGGCTACCTGGACGAGGTGGCGGCGGCGTCCGAGGTCCTCGCGCGCGCCAAGGAGCACGCGGCCCGGCTCGGCGCGCTCTCGCGCATGGCGTACCACGCGACCAAGAAGCGCCTCCGCGGCCGGACGATCGACCATATCGTCGCCACGTTCGATGAGGACATGCGGACGATCACCCTCGGCGGGTGACGCGCGGGGCGGGCGCAACGACCCCGTCGACAGCGATTCGAGGAGTTGGCCCTCCTCCTCTCATCCAACATAGTGGAGGTGGCGCTCCAACTTATTGAAGCGAGGCGCTTTCGCGCAGAACGCCAGTGCACTCCTGCGCGCGCGCTCAGCACGAGAAAGCACGCGGACCTCCACGTGATTATTGACACGTGATCGCCACCTCCGTAGCGTGGCCATCGTACGTGGGAGAAAGTGGCGGAAAGTGCCAATTCATGGCAACCCCGCCCAGCTCCGCTTCGAAGGCACGGATTTCACGAGGGTGCGTCGATGTTCCGCGGTCGCTACGAGCACACGATCGACGCCAAGGGCAGGACCAGCCTGCCTGCGCGGTACCGTGACGTGCTCTCGGCCGTGAACGAGCGCCGCATCGTCGTCACGAGCGCGCTCGACCCGTGCCTCGTCGCCTATGCGATGGCGGAGTGGCAGGCGTTCGAGGACAAGCTCTCGAAGCTGCCGCAGTTCGATCGCAGCGTGCAGAAGCTGAAGCGCATCTACGTGTCGGGGGCGGTCGAGTGCGAGGTCGATGATTCGGGTCGCATCCTCGTGCCGCCGACGCTGCGCGATTACGCCGGCCTCAAGAAGGACGTGCTCTGGGCAGGGAGCGGCAAGTACGCCGAGCTCTGGGACAAGGACGCCTGGAAGGCCACGTTCGACACCACCGAAGACGAGCGTCGCGACATCAGCGCGCGCCTCGCGGAGCTCGGACTATGAGAAGCGCACAGCTGGCGCTCCCCGGGGTCCTCGCCGAGCCGTCCATCGAATGGGTCTTCTGCGAGCAGGGCGAGGAGGAGAACGACGTGCAAGGCTTCGCCCACGCCACGGTCATGAAGGTGGAGGTCACCGCGTCGCTCGCCCCCGACGGGAGCGGGGTTTACGTGGACGCGACGCTCGGCGGCGGCGGCCACACCGAGGCCATCTGCGAGGCGGCCCCCGGGGTCCGTGTCATCGCGATCGACCGTGATTCCGTGGCGATCGAGGCCGCCCGCGAGCGCCTGTCGCGTTTCGGTGACCGTGTCACGATCGTGCACGCGAGCTTCGGTGAGATCCGGCGCGTCCTGTCCGATCTCGGCGTCACGCGGGTCCACGGCGTCTGCGCCGATCTAGGGGTCAGCTCGCCGCAGCTCGACGACGCGGGGCGCGGGATGAGCTTCCGCCACGAAGGCCCCATCGACATGCGCATGGATCGCGACGACGGCGAGACCGCCCTCGAGCTCATCGCGCGCATGAACGACGACGATCTCGCCAACGTCATCTTCAAGTACGGCGACGAGCGCCGCTCGCGCCGCATCGCGCGGAGCATCAAGCGCGCGTACGGTGACAACGAGCTCAGGACCACACTCGACCTGCGGCGCGCGATCGTGCGTGCGGTCGGGCCGGTGCGCATCGGCGGTGTCGACCCGGCGACGCGCACGTTCCAGGCCATCCGCATCGCCGTCAATCGCGAGCTCGACGAGCTGGACGCGCTCCTCGCCGCCTTGCCCGAGGTGCTGGAGGACGGCGGGGTCGCGGCGATCCTCAGCTTTCATTCCCTGGAAGATCGTGCGGCCAAGTACGCGTTCCAGGATCGGGAGACGTGGGCACCCTTGTTCAAGAAGCCGCAGCTGGCGACGGAGGACGAGCGTGCGCTGAACCCGCGCTCACGCAGCGCCAAGCTGCGCGCCGCCCGAAGGAACGCGAGGCCGTCGTGAGCAGGAAGGGCTCGCACATCTTCATCGCGCTCTGGACCCTCGCGATCACCGCCAGCGTCTGCGCCTTCGTGCTGCACCTTGCGACGCGCGGTCGCACCGTCGCGCTAGGCTACGAGCTCGGCCGCGCGCGCGCCGAGCAGGCGCGGCTCCGCGAAGTGAAGCGCGTGCTCCAGGTCGAGTCGGCGAGCTACAAGACGCCCGAGCGCGTCGAGATCGTCGCGCGCACGCTCCTCGGCATGGAGCCGCCGGCGCCCGACCGCATCATCCCGATTTCCAACGCTCCCGGGACCGCGAACGGAGCGGCGCCCGCCTCGCCTGGCGGAGACAAACACTCGCTCGCCGAGAAGGACGAGGCGACGCTGCCGTGAGAAACCTCGACCCCAAGCGCGCCAAGTGGATTCGCCTCCGCATGGGGGTGCTCTGCGGTGTCATGGGGTTGGGGCTCGGCGGGCTCGTGTCGAGCGCGTACCGCGTGCAGGTCGAGGACGGACCGAAGTGGCGCGAGACGGCGGAGCGTCAGCGCCTGCGCCGTCTCCACATCGAGCCCAAACGCGGCACGATCCTCGACCGCAACGGGACTCCGCTTGCCGTCAGCGTGGAGGTCCCGAGCGTCAGCGCCGACGTGGTCGAGATGCTCCGCGGCGTCGACGGGGCCGCGCCGCAGGAGGCCGCCCTCCGCGATGCCAGCACGCGCATCGCCTCCGCGCTGAACCTCGACGCGAACGAGCTGTATGGACGCTTCGCCACCAAGCACCGCTTCGTCTGGGTGAAGCGCCGCATCTCCGGCGAAGAGGCCGGTCTGCTGCGCGATCTAGGCGACGCCAAGAAGCAGCCACACCCGCTGAAAGGCCTCGCGATCGAGGGCGAGGGTCATCGCTACTATCCGGGTCGCGAGCTCGCCGGCCCGGTGCTCGGCTTCGTCGCGCCCGACGGCCTCGGCAAGGACGGCCTCGAGCTCGCGATGGACGACGAGCTCCGCGGCCACGTCGAAGAGGTGAAAGGCCTGCGCGACCGCCAGGGTCGGCTCATCTTCTCCGAAGGCGTCACCGACGAAAGTGCGCTCGCCGGGCACGACGTCTACCTGACGATCGACGAGGGCATCCAGCACGTCGCCGAGCGCGAGCTCGACGGGGCGCGGGGCACCTACGAGACGAAAGGCGCGTCGATCACCGTGCTCGATCCGAACACCGGCGAGATCCTCGCGATGGCGTCGAGCCCCGGGTACAACCCCAACGATTACGGGGAGAGCGAACCTGACGCGCGGCGCCTTCGCGCGGTCACCGATCGGTTCGAGCCGGGCAGCGTCATGAAGGTGTTCACCTTCGCCGCGGCGCTCGCGGCCGGCACGCTCAAGCCCACCGAGCAGATCTACTGCGAGCACGGCAGCTACGCGCTCGGCAACATCACCATCCACGACACGCACCTGAACGACTGGCTCACGCCGACGCAGATCCTCGCGCGGAGCTCGAACATCGGCGCGCTCAAGATCGGGCTAGGGCTCGGCGAGCCGGGCCTCTACTCGGCGTTCCGGCGCTTCGGCTTCGGCGAGCCGACGGGGCTGCCGCTGCCCGGCGAGGCGGGTGGCGTGCTCCGCCCCCGCGGTCGACCGTGGTTCGAGGTCGAGACCGCGAACGCGTCGTACGGGCAAGGCATCAGCGTCACCACCGTGCAGCTCGCGCTCGCGATGGGCGCGATCGCCAACGGCGGGCGCCTCCTCGAGCCCGTGCTCGTCCACAAGGTCACCGACGGCCGCGGGCAGCTGGTGCGCGAAGGTGTGCCGCGCGTACGCCGCGAGGTCGTGCCACCGCATGTCGCGAAGATGGTGACCGAGATGCTCACGGCCGTCGTCGAGGGCGACGGCACCGGCGTCGAGGCGGCGATGACCGGCTTCCGGGTCGCCGGCAAGACCGCGACCGGACAGAAATTCGACTCGGCGACCGGGAAGATGTCGATGGAGAAATTCACCGCGTCGTTCGTCGGCTTCGTGCCGGCCGAGCGGCCGCGCCTCGTCATCGCCGTCGTCCTCGACGAGCCGATGATCGGCCACGCCGGCGGCAACCTCGCTGGCCCGGTCTTTCGCCGCGTCGCCGAGGCGAGCCTGCGCTACCTCGGCGTGACGCCGGCGCCCGGAACGAAGATCGCCAAGGTCACGCGCGCGAACGATCCTGCCGACGTCACGCTGACGGTGATGCACCCCAAGGATGCCCCGGAGCCGGCGGCTGCGGCCGCGCCGCCCGGCGTCCTGCCCGCGCCCGGCTCGGTGAAGGTGCCCGATCTCACCGGGTTGGGCGCGCGCGACGCGGTGAAGGCCATCACCCAGGCCGGGTTGATGCCGCAGATCGAGGGGTCGGGTCGTCTGGTTCGCCAGAACCCCGCCGCGGGCGCGTCGGCACCGAAGGGCAGCGCGGTGCGCCTCGTGCTCGAGCCGGCGTCATGACGCCGGGCCTGTCGCTCGCGGAGATCGCCCGAGAAATTCCCGGCGAAACGTCGATCGTGGGCGACGCGCAGGCACGCGTGACCGGCGTGCACCACGACTCCCGCGCGCTCGAGAGCGGTGACCTCTTCGTCGTGCGAAGAGGCGCAACGAGCGACGGCTCGCGGTTTTTGGGCGAGGCGAAGGCCAAGGGCGCGACCGCCGTGCTCGCGGTGACCGGCACGATCGACCCGGCCGCGTGCGGGCTCCCGGTGCTCTTCGTTCCTGACGTCAAGGACGGGCTCGCGTACGCCGCCGCCGCCGTGTACGGCCACCCGGCGTTCAGCCTCGAGATCGTGGGCATCACCGGGACCAACGGCAAGACGACGACCACGCACCTGGTCCGCGCCGCCATCGACGCCGCGCTCGGCCGCCCCTCGTGCGGGACGGTGGGGACCGTCGGCCATGCCTTCGCCGGCAAGCTCACCCCCGCGTCGCACACGACGCCGGAGTCCGACGAGCTCGCCCGAGTGCTCGCGTCGATGCGCAAGGCGGGCGCCACGCACGTCGCGATGGAGGTCTCGTCGCACGCGCTCGATCTCGGGCGCGTCCGCGCCGTGCGCTTCCGCGTCGCGGCGCTCACGAACCTCACGCAGGATCACCTCGATTTTCATGGGACGATGGACGCGTACGCTGCGGCCAAGCGCGCCCTCTTCACCACGTGCGCGCCGGGCTCGGCAGTGCTCAACGTCGAAGATGCGTTCGGGCGCTCGCTCGTGCCGCTCGTCAAGGCGCCGCTCGTGCGGGTGAGCGCGACCATCGGCGCGGACGCGGACATCGCGCCGAAGAGCGCGCGCATGGACGCGGGCGGAATGGACGTCGTCCTCGCCACGCCGAAGGGCGAGATCCGGCTCGCCACGCGCCTCGTCGGCGCGCACAACCTGGAGAACATCGTCGTCGCGATGGGCATCGCCCACGCCCTCGAGCTCGAGCTCGACCGCGCCGCGCAAGGGATCGCCGGCGAAGCGGGCGCGCCGGGTCGCCTCGAGCGCTGCGACGTCCCCGGCGACGACATCACCGTCCTCGTCGACTACGCGCACACCCCCGACGCGCTCGCGCGCGTGCTCGACAGCGTCAGGACCGTCGCGTCGGCGTCGCGCCTCTGGTGCGTCTTCGGGTGCGGCGGCGACAGAGACACGACGAAGCGCGGCCCGATGGGTGAGGCTGCTGCCTCCCGCGCCGACGCCGTCGTCGTCACCAGCGACAACCCGCGCA
This sequence comes from Myxococcales bacterium, assembly GCA_025359105.1. Classification (GTDB taxonomy): domain Bacteria; phylum Myxococcota_A; class Polyangia; order Polyangiales; family Polyangiaceae; genus JANYHK01. Next base: position 125,104 of record JANYHK010000056.1, read on the forward strand.
CCGAGGATCCGGCGGCGATCGCCGCGCCGATCGAGGCCGCCGTGGCGGCATCGGGCCTCCCGTCCGCCGGTTGGGGCGCGCTCGCCAGCGGCGCCCGCGGCTACGTCGTGGAGCTCGATCGCGCACGCGCCATCGACCAGACGATCCAGAAGGCGGGCAAGGGCGACGTCGTCGTCGTGGCCGGCAAGGGGCACGAGGACTACCAGATCGTCGGCGCGGCCCGTCGCCACTTCGATGATCGCGAAGAGGCGCGCCGCGCCCTCTCTACCCGCCGTACCCAGAGGGACGCGCGAGAGGGGACGGCGACCTGATGGCGACGCCGATCCCCAGCAACGAGGCGACGTTCACGGCGCGCTCCGTCGCCGGCGCCACCAGGGCCATCCGCGCGACGTTTCGCGGCGTGGACCACCCGGTCGTCGGCGTCACCACCGACAGCCGCGCGGTGCGCCCTGGCTGCGCCTTCGTCGCGCTCCGCGGCGAGCGGTTCGACGGGCACGCCTTCCTTGCCGATGCCGTGCGCAGCGGCGCGCGGCTCGTCGTCGTCGAAGAGGGGCGCGGCGTCGATGTTGCCGCCGACGCCGACGTCGTAGAGGTCGCCGACACCCTGGTCGCTTGGGGCGAGCTCGCGCGAGCACACCTTCATTCGTGGCGTCATGCGTCGCACGGCGGCCGCGTCGTCGCGATCACCGGCAGCGCGGGCAAGACCACGACGAAGGAGCTCACGCACGCGCTGCTCTCCACCTGGGGCCAGTGCCACCTCACCGCCGGCAACTTGAACAACCGCATCGGCTTGCCGGCCGTCGCGCTCGGCATCGAAAATCGCCACCGCTTCGGCGTCTTCGAGGTGGGGATGAGCGTCCCCGGCGAGATCGCCGCGATGGCGTCGATCGTCGAGCCCGACGTCGCCGTTCTCCTGAACGTGGGCGTCGCGCACGCGGAGGGGGCGGGCGGTACGCGCGAGTCGGTCGGCCGCGAGAAAGGCGCGCTCCTAGAGGCGCTCGCGCCGGAGGCCATCGCCATCGTGAACGCGGACGACGACGTCGCGATGGCCCAGGTCGAGCGCACCCGCGCCGCGCGCATCGAGACCTTCGGCCGCTCACGCAAGGCCACCTACTGCCTGCTCGAGCGCGTGCCCCGCGGCCGCCACGGATCACGCCTCCGGATCGGGCGGCCCTCTGGCGACGTGATCGAGCTGGATTTTCCGCTGATCGGTGAGGCTGCCGCGATCGACCTCCTCGCCGCGCTCGCCGCGGCCGAGGCCGCCGCCCATCAGCCGATCGCCCTGGACCGCGCCGTGAGCGCGCTCGGGTCCGTGGCCTCGCGCGCGGCCTTCGCCGGCCGCGGCACCGTGCACGTCCTCGCCGACGGCACCCAGGTGATCGACGACACCTACAACGCCAACCCGTCGAGCATGCGCGCCGCGCTCACGTCGCTCCAGGAGGTCGCCATCCCCGACCGCCGGCGCATGGTCGCGATCCTCGGCGAGATGAAGGAGCTCGGCCCCCTCGGGGACGCCGAGCACGCGTCCCTCGGCGACGCGCTCGCCAAGGCCGGCGTCGCCCTCGCGATCTCCTGCGGGGGCCTCATGGATCTGGCCATGGACCGCGCGGCCGAGGCCGGCGTCCGCACCGTGAAGACCGCAAGCGCCGAGGAGGCCGCGCGCGTCGCCGTTCGCGACGTCCAGCCCGGCGACGTGGTCCTCGTGAAGGGCTCACGCTCGATCGGCACCGAACGGATCGTCACCGCGCTGGCAGAGAGGAGCCCCGCGTGATCTACGAGCTCCTCTACGCGATGCGCCACGAGGCGACGTGGCTCGGCTGGCTCAACGTCCTCCGCTACGTCCCGTTCCGCATCATCGCGTCGACGCTCACGGCGATGATGATCTCCTTTTTCGTCTCGCCGTGGTTCATCCGCGAGCTGCAAAAAAAGCAGATCGGCCAGATCGTGCGCGAGGACGGCCCCGAGGGGCACAAGATCAAGGCCGGAACGCCGACGATGGGCGGCGCGCTCATCCTGCTGTCCGTGCTCGTGCCGACGATCATGTGGTGCGACCCGCGCAACGTCTTCGTGTGGGCGACCACCGCGGTCACCGCCGGCTACGGCGTCATCGGGTATTTGGACGACTACCTCAAGATCAAGTTCAAGAACTCCAAGGGCCTGCCTGGTCGCTACAAGATGCTCGGGCAGCTCGTCATCGGCACCGCCGTCCTCTCGTATGTGTACCTCGCGCACGATCACGTGCCGACGGACTGGTGGGACATCCGCTTTCGGCTCTCCCTCCCATTCATCTCGTTCGCTAAGCACCCCATCACGCTGCCGATGTGGGTCTACATCCCGTTCGCCGTGCTGGTCGTCGTCGCGATGTCGAACGCGGTGAACCTCACCGATGGCCTCGACGGTCTGGCGATCGGCCCGGTCATCTTCAATGGCGGCACCTACCTCGTGTGGGCGTACCTCTCCGGCGCGACCTTCGGCATCGCCAACGTCGCGCAGCGCTTCGTCGTCGCCAAGTACCTCGACATTCCGTACATCACGAGCGTCGGCGAGCTGTCGATCTACTGCGGCGCCCTCGTCGGGGCGGGGATCGGCTTCCTTTGGTACAACACCTACCCCGCGCAGCTCTTCATGGGCGACGTGGGCGCCCTCGCGCTCGGCGGCGGCCTCGGCTGCTGCGCCGTCTTCACGAAGAACGAGTTCCTCAGCATCATCCTGGGCGGCGTCTTCTTCCTCGAGGCCGTCAGCGTCATCGCGCAGGTCTCCTACTTCAAGCTCACCGGCAAGCGGGTGTTCTTGATGGCACCGATCCACCACCACTACGAGAAGAAGGGGTGGCCGGAGCCAAAAATCATCGTCCGTTTCTGGATCATTTCCATCCTTCTCGCTCTGGTGAGTCTGAGCAGCCTCAAGCTGCGCTGACCCCGACCCCGACTCCGACTCCGACTCCGACTCCGACTCCGACTCCGACTCCGACTCCGACCCCGACTCCGACTCCGACTCCGATGCCGAATCTCCACGGAAAACGCGTTGTCATCGTAGGCCTCGGCACCAGTGGTGTCGCGGCGGCGCGCCTTTGTCTGCGGCGCGGCGCGACGGTGCTGGGGACCGACGCGAAGGGCGAGCCGCAGGTCGGCGCGAACGCACTGGCGCTGCGCGCGGAGGGCGCCACGCTGGCGCTCGGCGGGCACGACGCGGTGGACTTCGACCGCGCCGATCTCGTCGTCATGTCGCCCGGTGTTCCCAGTTTCGCCAGACTGGCGGCCGCAGAGCGCGCGGGCGTCACCGTGATCGGCGAGGTCGAGCTCTCGATCCGCCAGCTCCCCCGCCGCACGCCGATCGTCGCGGTAGGCGGCACCAACGGCAAGAGCACGGTCACGTCGCTCGTCGGTGCGATCTTCGAGGGGGCCGGCAAGCGCACCTTCACCGGCGGCAACCTGGGCGAGCCGCTCGCCGATCACGTCGACGAGGCCTGGGACGTCGTCGTCCTCGAGGTTTCCAGCTTCCAGATGGAACGCGTCCGTGATTTTCAGCCCCGCGTGTCGATTCTCCTCAACGTGACGCCCGATCACCTCGACAGGTACCCGAGCTTCGAGGCGTACGCCCACGCGAAGGGCAACGCGTTCGCGCGCCAGACGGAGACCGATCTCGCGGTCGTGCCGTTCGGCGACGCTCTGTGCCACGCCGAGGCGGGCCGCGGCAAGGGCAGGCTCGTCACGTTCGGTCCCGGCGGCGACATCGACGTCACCGACGCCGAGGTGAAGGACGGGGTCCGCAGCGCCCGCTACCCGCGCGCGCTCTTCGGCATCCAGGGGGGCCACAACGCACTCAACGTCGCCGCGGCCGTCGCCGCGTGTGCGGACATGGGCGCGAGTGCCGACGTCATCGGCCGTGTCCTCCGTGACTTCCGCGGGCTGCCGCACCGCATGGTCCTCGTGCGCGAGGTCGGCGGGGTCCGCTACTACGACGACTCGAAGGGCACCAACGTCGGCGCCAGCGTGACCGCGCTGCTCGGAATTGCCGAGAAAAAGGCCGTTCTCATCGCCGGCGGACGCGACAAGGGGGGCAGCTACGGCCCGCTCGTGGACGCGCTCGTCAAGCGAGGGCGCGCCGCGATCCTCATCGGCGAGGCCGCCGAAGCGATCGCCGCGTCCATCGGTGACGCCATCCCCGTGCGCCGCGTGACGTCGCTGGCCGAGGCGGTGCGCGCCTCCGCAGCGCTCGCGCAGCCCGGCGACGCGGTGCTGCTCTCGCCGGCCTGCTCCAGCTTCGACATGTTCCGCGACTACAAACATCGCGGGGAGGAGTTCGTCCGCGCCGTCGGCGAGCTCGACAGAGAGGTGCGCGGATGAAGCTCGTTCCCGCCAACGTGAAGCGGCGCGCGCCCATCGTCGAGGCGATCACGGCGCCGCTCGACGCCAAGCCGATCGCGAAACTCGCGTCGCTCCCCGTCGACCACGTACTCGCCGCCGTGGTCATCGCGCTCATCGGCTTCGGCGTCGTCATGGTCTACAGCGCGTCGGCTGTGCAGGCCACGGTGCAGAACCACGATCCGCAGTTCTATTTGAAGCGTCAGGCGATCTTCGCGGTGCTCTCGCTCCTCGTCGTCTTCGGCCTCAGTCGCATCGACTACCACCGCCTGTACAAGCTGACGTACCCGGTGCTGATCGGCGTCGGGCTCCTCTCCGTCGCCTGCGTCGTCGGTTTCGGTCACTCGGCCGGCGGCGCGACGCGCTGGATCGCGATCGGCCCAGTGCATATCCAGCCCGCCGAGATGTCGAAGATCGCGCTCGTCGCCTGGCTCGCGTATTCCCTCGCGAAGAAGGCGGAGCGCGTCAAGACGTTCACCGTCGGCTTCCTGCCGCACCTGCTCGTCGCCAGCGCCTTCATGTTCCTTTGCATGAAGCAGACGGACCTCGGCAGCGCGGTCATCCTCCTGCTCCTCACGTTCACGCTGCTCTTCGTCGCGGGCGCGAAGATCGGCTACATCCTCGGCGCGTCGATCCTCGGCGCAGGCTTCGGAGTCGCGGCGATCATGGCCAAGAGCTTCCGCTACCAGCGGTACCTCGCGTGGCTCGACATGGACGCGCACAAGCAGGACATCGCGTACCAGCCGTTCCAGTCGGTCATGAGCTTCGGCTCCGGCGGGCCGGTCGGCGTCGGCCTCGGCCGCGGCCTCCAGACGCTGTACCTGCCGGAAGCGCACACCGACTTCGTGGCCGCGATCGTCGGCGAAGAGCTTGGATTCCTGGGGATCCTGCTCTTGTGTGCAACCTACATGCTCCTCGTGACCCGCGGCGTCCGGGCGGCGCTGCGAGCGCCCGACGACTACGGCAGCTACCTCGCGTTCGGCATCTCGACGATGTTCGGCGTGCAGGCGCTCGTGAACCTCGCCGTCGCGCTGGCCATCCTGCCGACGAAGGGGCTGACCCTGCCGTTTCTCAGCTACGGCGGCTCGTCGCTCCTCGTGAACGCGGCGGCGGCGGGGCTCTTGCTCAACGTGTCGCGCCAGGCGCCGCGTGACGCCGCCTCCGAGCTGGTGACGCCGGAGGCGCCGGCGGTCGCCGAGAAGCCGCGCCGCGCTCCCTCGCCGCAGCCGGACATCACCGAGGGGCTCGAAGAGTCGGAGATCGCGCCATGAGCGACACGATCCTCATTGCGGGCGGTGGAACGGGCGGACACGTCTTTCCGGGCCTCGCTGTGGCCGATGCCCTGAGGGCGCTCGCAGACGTCGAGGTGGTCTTCTGCGGTACGGCGCGGGGCATCGAGACGCGGGTGGTGCCTGCGCGCGGCTACCGACTCGAGCTCATGGCCGCGGCGCCGATCAAGGGCGGGGGGCCTGCGCGTGCCGTGAAGGGGGCCGCGATCGCCGCGCGCGAGACCGCGAGGGCGATCGCGCTCGTACGGCGCGTGAAGCCGTGCGTCGTCCTGTCGATGGGAGGGTACGCGGCGGGGCCCGTCTCGCTCGCCGCTGCGGTCCTGCGCGTGCCCCTGGCGCTGCTGGAGCCGAACAGCACGATCGGCTTCGCGAACAAGGTCCTCGCGCCGCTGGCGTCGCGGGCGTACGTCGCGTGGCCCGAGGTGGGCACCGTCTTCCGCACGGGTCGCGCCCGCACCTACGGCGTGCCTCTGCGCGCCGGTTTCACGCCGCAGCCGTATGCGCCCGGCGCCTCTCCGCGCCTCCTCGTCATGGGGGGCAGTCAGGGCGCGCAGGCGCTGAACGAGCGTATGCCGTGGGCGGTGAAGCGTGCGCTCGAGCAGGTTCCCTCGCTCGAGGTCCTCCACCAGGCCGGGCGCGATCGCGACGGTCCGGTCCGGGACGCCTACGCCACCGCGGGCGCGGCGAATGTCACGGTGGTGCCCTTCCTCGATGACATCGCCACCGAGCTCGCGCGCGCCGATCTGGTCGTCGCGCGCGCCGGCGCGGTCACCGTCGCCGAGATCGCGGCCGTCGGCCGCCCGGCGATCCTCGTCCCGTTCCCGCACGCGGCCGACGATCACCAGTTCAAGAACGCGCAGGCGCTGGCCGACGTCGGCGGCGCCATCTGCATTCGCCAAGAGGCCGCCGACGACTTGCGCCTCGCGACCGAGATCGTTCATCTCTGGAAGGACGAGGCGGCGCGCCTGCGCATGGCCGACGCGTCGCGCGCGCACGGGCGTCCGACGGCATCCTACGACATTGCCCGCGATCTCCTCGACCTCGCCGGCATCCCGGCGCGCCCGACCAACGGCGGCGGCGCCAAGCACAAGAACGGCGCGTCGGTGTCGACACGCGCGCGCTCGCGCCCTTTCGCGGAGGCCCTCTGATGTTCCGCGGACGGGTTCGCCACATTCACTTCATCGGCGTCGGCGGCATCGGCATGAGCGGCCTCGCCGAGATCTTGCGCACGCTGGAGTTCGACGTCTCCGGCTCCGACCTGAAGCCCAACGACATCACCCGGCGCCTCGAGACGATGGGCGTTCGCATCGACGTCGGCCACCTCGCCGAGAACGTGACCGGCGCCGACGTCATCGTCTACTCGAGCGCGATCGCCAAGACCAACCCCGAGATGGTCCGCGCGCGCGCGCTCGAAATTCCCATCATTTCTCGAGCAGAAATGCTCGCCGAGCTGATGCGTGTAAAATACACGGTCGCGATCGCCGGCTCCCACGGCAAGACGACGACGACCTCGCTCGTCGCCACCGTCTTGCGCGCGGCGGGCCTCGACCCGACGGTCGTGGTGGGCGGCAAAGTCAACGCGCTCGGCTCCAACGCGCGGCTCGGCATGGGCGATCTCTTCGTCGCCGAGGCCGACGAGAGCGACGGCTCGTTCCTGAAGCTCACGCCGACCATCGCCGTCATCACGAACATCGACGCCGAGCACCTCGATTTCTACGGCACCCACGAGGCGGTCAAGGAAGCGTTCGTCCAGTTCGCCAACAAGATCCCGTTCTATGGCCTCGGCGTCCTCTGCCTCGATCACCCTCACGTGCAGGCGATCTTGCCGAGGCTCGAGCGCCGTCACGTCACCTACGGCGTGTCTCGCCAGGCCGACTACCGCGCCAAGAACCTGCGCTACGAGGGGCTCGCGACCCGCTTCGACGCGTTTCGCCGCAACGATCCGCTCGGCGAGTTCGTCGTGAAGATGCCGGGCGCGCACAACGTCCTGAACGCGCTGTCGGTCATCGCGGTCTCCGACGAGCTCGAGATCCCGCTCAACGTCGTGCGCGACGGGATCGGCTCGTTCCACGGCGTGCAGCGCCGCTTCACCGTGGTCGGCCAGCCGACGTTCACGAAGAACGGCAAGACAGGCGACGTGATGATCATCGACGACTACGGCCACCACCCGGCCGAGGTCGAGGCGACGCTCGACGCGGCGCAGCGCGGCTTCGATCGCCGCGTCGTCGTCGCGTTCCAGCCGCACCGCTACACGCGCACGCAGTCACTTTGGAGCGAGTTCTTGCGGGCGTTCAACAAGGCCGACGTGCTCGTCGTGACCGAGGTCTACCCCGCCGGCGAGGCGCCGATCCCCGGAGCCAACGGCGACGCGCTCGCGCAGGGGATCCGCGCGCACGGCCACCACGCGGTGCGCTACGTGCCCGACAAGAAGAAGGTCATCGACGCCCTGCTCGAGATCGTCGAGCCCGGCGATCTCGTCATCGCGCTCGGCGCCGGCGACATCAACGCGAGCGCGCGCGAGCTCGTGGCGGCGCTGCAAAAGCAAGGTGAGACGCCGTGAAGCCCGTTCCCTCGAACCGCAAGCGCGGCAAGGACGCGCCGCTCCCCGACGTGCTCGACGTCGGCGCTGCGGATGCCGATGGCGACGCGGGGGCCTCGCCGTCGCCCGCCGTGACGAACGGCAAGGCGTCGCGCGCGTCCGCCGTCATGAACGTCGTGCGCACCGTCGCCGGCGTCCTCCTCGTGCTTGGCGTCAGCGGCAGCGTGGCGTGGGGCGCGCGAAAGTACGTCAAGACGAGCGCGCGCTTCGCGGTGAGCGAGATCGTCGTCGCCGGCGGACATTTCCGTAGCGCCGATCACCTCACCGACACCGCCGGCATCCGGCGCGGCGCGAACGTGTTCGCGCTCGATCTCGAGGCGTCGCGCCAGCGCCTGCTTCAAGACCCGTGGATCTACGAGGCCGAGCTCGCGCGCCGCCTCCCCGGGACGATCTACCTGCAGGTCAAGGAGCGCGAGGCCGCCGCGATCGCAGCGCTCGGCGACAGCTACCTCGTCGCCCGCGACGGCGAGATCTTCAAGCGCCTGGAGAGCGGCGATCCCGTCGATCTGCCGGTCGTGACCGGGCTCACGTCGGAGGGCGTCGCCGAAGATCGCGACGGCGTGAAGAACAGTCTCCGCCGCGCGATCGAGCTCGCCGACGACTACGAGCGCGGGCCCCTCGGCCCGAAGGCGCAGCTCCAGGAGATCCATCTCTCGCCCGACGGTGCCGTCACCCTGACCGTCGGAAAGAACGGTCTGCAGCTCTCGCTGGGCGAGCCGCCGTACCGGAAGAAGATCGACCAGGCGGCGCGCATCGTCGCCGAGCTCGAGCGGCGCGGCTCGAAGGCCGACACCATCCTTTTGGACAACGAAGCGCGCCCCGAACGCGTCGTCGTGAGGATGCGATGAGCGACGAGAATTTGGCCCGAAACTCACCAGCATGCGATGCGGGAGAGGGATGAGCACCGCATCTACTCACGGGGAAATCGTCGTTGGTCTCGACATCGGGACGACCAAGGTGTGTGCCGTCGTCGGCGAGATCGCCGAGGACGGGATCACCATCCTGGGCGTCGGAACGGTGCCGTGCCGAGGCCTGCGCAAAGGCATCGTCTCGAACATCGACTGGACCGTCCGGTCCATCAAGGACGCCATCGAGAGCGCCCAGACGATGGCCGGGGTCGAGATTCGCACCGTGTATGCCGGTGTCGCCGGCAGCCACATTCGCTCGCAGGCGTCCGACGGCGTCGCGGCCATCGCCGGCGGTGAGGTCACCCGCACCGACGTCGAGCGCGTCCTCGAGGGGGCCCGCGCCATCCCGGTCGACGCCGACCGCCAGATCCTCCACGTGCTGCCGCGCGAGTACGTCGTCGACGCGCAGGACGGCATCCGCGACCCCATCGGGATGAGCGGCGTCCGCCTCGGCACCAAGGTCAACCTCGTCACCGCGGCCACGAGCTGCGTGCAGAACGTCATCCGCTGCGCCGAGCGCTGCGGCCTCACCGTCGCCGACGTCGTCCTCGAGCCGCTCGCGAGCGCCGAGGCGGTTCTCTCCGACGACGAGAAGGAGATTGGCGCCGCCGTCATCGACATCGGCGGCGGCACCACCGACATCATCCTCTACGTCGACGGCGGCATCGCCCACACCAGCGTCATTCCCGTCGGCGGCAACAACATCACCAACGACATCGCCGCCGGTCTTCGCACCCCGATGGCGGAGGCCGACCGCCTCAAGCGCCTGAGCGGCTGCGCTCTCGGCCGGATGATCGGCGACGAGGAGGAGATCGAGGTCCCCGGCGTCGGCGGCCACCCGCCCCGCCGCGTCCCCCGCCGCGTGCTCTCCGACATCATCGAGCCGCGCG
>JANYHK010000058.1 GCA_025359105.1 Myxococcales bacterium
TGCAGGACGGTCGGGCGCTCTACCGGGTGCGCGCGACCTTCCCGCTCGAGACGATCGATCGCGGTCTCGACGAGGTGAAAAGCGCGCTACGACCGCTCGGCGAATCGCTGGCCTTCCTGCCGTCCGCGGACGGAGGCAACGCCAACGAGATCGATCTCGAGATCTTGTTCGGCTCGTCTCGCTCGATGGCCGACATCGTTGAGGTGCTCACCGGTCGTCGCTGCACGGTCTCGGAGATTCCACGGGTCGTGGGCACGCCCGCCGAACCGAAAAGCGAATCAGCCCGCGAGCCGGCGGCGCGGGAGCCCGACGAGCCCATCGAGGCCTCGCTGCGTTCCGTCGCGCAGACGGTGCGCGTGGACATCCGCAAGCTGGACGCGCTCATGAACCTGGTCGGCGAGCTCGGCAACGTGCGCGCGGGACTGGAGGAGGTCTTCGACCTGTTGCGCCACGAGCAGGCCGCGTTGCCGATCGCGCGCAACATGCGCCGCGAGATGCGCGCGCTCGAGCGCAAGCTCGACGAGTTGCAGGCCGGCGTGCTCGACATCCGCATGGTTCCGCTCGGCCAGATCTTCGACAAGCTGTCACGCGTCGTTCGCAAGCTCTCGCGTGACGCGGGCAAGGAGATCCGCCTCAGCATCGCGGGGGGCGAGACGGAGCTCGACAAGCTCATCGTCGAGGAGCTCTCCGACCCGCTGATGCACATGATGAGAAACGCGATCGATCACGGGATCGAGTCGCGCGAGGAGCGGCTCCGCGTCGGCAAGCCGCCGGTCGGCACGATCGCGCTCAACGCCTTCCAGAAGGGCAACCACGTCGTGCTCGAGATCGAGGACGACGGCGCGGGGATGGATCCGGCGCTCATCCTGCGCGCCGCGGTGCGCCTCGGCCTCACGCACCCCGAGGAGGCGCAGGGGATGCTCCCGCGCGAGATCCTCGCGTTCGTCTTCGCGCCAGGGTTCACGACCAAGGAGGACGTGACGAACCTGTCCGGCCGCGGCGTCGGCATGGATATCGTCAAGACGAACATTGCCGCGCTCGGCGGGATCGTCGATATCTCCAGCGAGGTCGGGATCGGCACGAAGATCACGATCACGTTGCCGATCACGCTGGCGATCATCAGCGTGCTCGTCCTCAAGGTGAGCGACCGCACCTATTGCATGCCGCTGGCCAGCGTGGAGGAGGCCATCATGCTCGACGAGTCGCTCGTTCGCCTCGTCGAAGGCCGCGAGGTGATGACGGTGCGCGGGGCGACGCTGCCGATCTGCCGGCTCTACAAGATGTTCGGGCATGAGCCGCCCGCCTCCGGGAAGTCGTACGTCGTCATCGGGCGGGTCGGCACGCGACGCCTGGGCTTCGTCGTCGACAGGCTCGTCGGGCAGCAGGACATCGTCATCAAGGCGCTCGGCAAGTCGCTGAAGAACGTGCGCGGCTTCGCCGGCGCGACCGAGCTCGGCGATCAACGCGTTGGCCTGGTGCTCGACGCCGCGGCGCTCCTCGACGAGGTGCTCGCCGGCAGCGAGGTGCGCCACGCTGGCGTGCCGGATGGGAGCTCGGCATGGCGCTCTTGACCAGGCGCGGCGCCGAGCCGCGGGCGGCGATGCGACGCGCGGGGGAGCTCGGCAAGCGCACCGAGTACCTGACCTTCCTCCTCGGGACGGACATGTACGCCGTTCCCATCGGCGTCATCGCCGAGATCCTGAAGCCCCCCCCGATCACCGAGGTGCCTCGCGCCGCGCGGCAGATCCTCGGCGTCATGAGCGTGCGCGGGCGCCTCGTCACCGTGGTCGATCTGCGGCGGCGGTTCAACCTGCCGGAGACGGCGCTCGGCGCCAAGTCGCGCATCCTGCTCGTCGTGTCGGCCGAGAACGATCCTGTCGGGCTCCTGGTGGACGAGGTCGTCCAGGTGTACCGCCTCGCGGACTCCGAGATCGAGCAGGCGAGCGTCCTCGGCGGCGAGCAGCCTCCCCACATCGCCGGGATCGGGCGGCCGACGGGGGCGATCCTGATCTTGCTCGATCTCAAGCCGATCCTGGAGGGCTGAGCGATGCCGCAGCGAAACAGGCACGATCCCACCAAGAACCTCGTCGGCTTCGTCGTGGGCGACGTCGAGTACGCGATCACGATAGGGGCGGTGCGCGAGATCTCGAACCCGCTGGCGATCGTCCCCTTGCCGCGCGCTCCGGCGGGGATCTGCGGCGTCGCGGATTTTCGCGGCGAGGTGGTGCCAGTGATCGACATGCGCTCGCGCTTCGGGCTGGCCGGCACGCCCGCGACGCGGCGTACCAAGTGGATCCTCATCGACCTCGGCGGCCGGACGAGCGCGCTCGTCGTCGACGCGGTCACCGACGTCTTCGGCGGGCTCGACATCAAGAAGGCCCCCGCGCTCGGGGGCGGCGACGAGCAGCGCGGCATCGTCGGCGTGACCAAGCACCAGGGCGCGCTCGTGTTCGTGCTCGACGTCCGCCGCCTGCGCGATCTCGCCGCCGAGCTGGCCACGAGCGGCGTGCTCGTCACGAGCCTTCCGGTGCCGGCGCTCTCCTTTAAAGGTGAGCCTTGACCGCCGCCGACATCGCGACCCGCCTCGCGGCGCCCGAGCCGGAGGCGCGTCGCGTGGCGGCGCAGGAGATCGCAAAGCTTCGCGGCAAGGACGCGGCGACGCTGCTCTTGCGGGCGCTCGCGGACGACGACTGGCGCGTGCGCAAAGAAGCGGCGCGGGTAGCGGCCTCCGTCGAGCCGCGCGCGATCGTCATGGAGGCGCTGGTCGCGGCGCTGCACGACAAGCTCGACATCGGGCTCAGGAACGCCGCGGTGGAGGCCCTCGTCGGCGTGGGGCAGGACGTGCTGGCGCTGGTCGTCGGAGAGCTGGGCAAGCTCGACGCCGACGGAAGGAAGCTGGCCATCGAGGTCCTCGCCGGCGTGCCCGATCCACGCGGCGCGCGCGCGCTGGAGGGGTGCCTCGAGGATCCGGATCCCAACGTGCGCGCCGCCGCTGCCGAGGCGCTCGGGCGCGCGGGGGCGAGCGGCGACGAGGCGCGCGAGCTCGCGACGGCGGCGCTGGTGTCCGCGCTCGGTGACGCGGAGGTCGGCGTCGTCCTCGGCGCGCTCGAGGCGCTCGCCGCGCTCGAGGTGCGCGTTCCGTGGGCGAGCCTCGAGCGGCTCGCGCGTGATCCGTTGCTGCGGCGACACGCCCTCGCTGCCGCCGCGCGGTCTCGGGAGCCGGCCGCGCTGGCGGCGATGGTGGCGGCGCTGGGCGACCCGTCGGCCACGACCGCCAAAGACGCGGCGCTCCTCCTCGGCGACGTTCTGTTCGAGGTGGACGACGACGACGTCTTTGCGCGGCTGCGGCACGCCGTTCCGGCCACCGAAGAGGCGCTCGGGCGCGTGCGCGGTTGGGCGCGCGGAGAGGACACGCGTCTACGCGGCGCGGCGCTCGCGGTGCTTGGCCTCGCGCGTAGTGAGGTGGACGTCGCGCTCCTCGTCGACGCGCTGGCAGACGACGCCGTCGCCGAGCGGGCCGAGCTGGGGCTGACCCTCTTCGGCCAAGGCGCGATCGCCCCTGCGATCGCGGCGAGCCGGATCGCCCTGCCGGCGGCGCGCGGCGCGTCGATCTCGATGATGCCGATGCTTGCGCTCGGTCACGAGGCCGACGTGGTCGCCCAGCTGCGCGACGCCCTGAGGTCGCCACTGCCCGACGTGCTCATGGGCGCGCTCAAGGGCGTCGCGATGGCCGGCGGCGGCGCCGAGCTCGCGTGCGTCGTGCCCCTGGCGACGCACCCCGAAGCGCGCGTGGCGGGCCTGGCCCTGTCCGCGCTCTTCTCGATCGCCTCGCGGCAACCCGACGCCGCGGTGCGCTTGCTCGCGGAGCTCGATCCCACCGGCCCCGACGCCGCCTGCGGGTGCGTGCTCATCGACGCTGCCGCGCGCGGAGGACGCCGCTCGACCGACGCGGACCTCGCGTTCTTGCGCACGTCGCTGGCGCAGGGGGCCGTGCTGGCGCGCAAGGCGGCGCTCGAGGCGCTCGCCACGCTCGGCGGAGAGGCCGCGTCCGAGGCCGTCTCGTTCGCGCTCGCCGACGAGGAGCGCGAGGTCGTCCTCATCGCGGTCCGTGCGATGGGCCGGCTGAAGCGCCCCGAGCCGCTCGAGCGCCTCGCTGGCGGCACCGACGATCCCGCGCTCGTCTCCGCGGTCCTCCGCGCGCTGGGCGACGCCGATCCCGAGCGCTTCGTCGCGGCCGCGCTACCGCTCGTCTCGAGCCCGCGCCCCGAGATCGCGTGCGCCGCGGTCGAGGCGTTCGGGCGCGTCGATGGACGCGCGCGCGAGGACGGTCTCTTCGCGGCGCTCGACCACACCGACCCCGAGGTCGTGAAGCTCGCGCTCACCGAGGTTGCCCGCATCCCCGACGCGCGCGCGCTTGCCCGCCTCGGAATGTGCCTAGACCACGCCGGCGCCGACGTGCGAAAGCTCGCCGGCGAGCTGCTCGGCAATGCCGGCGGCGCCGGAGCCCAGGCGCTGCTCCGCGCACGCCTCGAGCGCGAGCGCGATCCCGGCGTCCGCGCCGCCCTCACGACGGCGCTGATGACGCCGCCGCACGAGAGCGTGGAGTAGCGCGTGCGCAAGAGCTCGCTCTTCGGTCCGAGTGACATCCCGCTGAAGCCGGAGGAGTACCGTCTCCTCCGGGATCTCTTCGTCGCGAAGATCGGCGTTCACTTCGGCATCGAGTCGCGCTTCTCGCTCGAGCGCCGCCTCCGCGAGCGCCTCAGCGTGCTCAAGCTGGCGACCTTCGCCGAGTACTACCAGTACCTGCGCTTCCACCCGCTCGCGATGGCGGAGTGGGAGGAGGCCGTGGAGCTCCTCACGACGAACGAAACGTACTTCTTCCGCGAAGACTACCAGCTCCGGTCGTTCAAAAACGAGCTGCTCCCCCTGCTCGCGAAGGAGGCGCGCGTGCGCAAGCGCCTGTCGATCTGGAGCGCAGGGTGCTCGACCGGAGAAGAGGTGTACACCATCGCCATTCTGCTCAAGCAGTCGGGGTTGTTCGTCGGCTGGGACCTGCGCGTCTACGGCTCCGATCTCTCCAAGCGCTGCGTGGCGGCCGCGCGCAAGGGGATCTACGGCCCCGCGTCGTTCCGGTCGACGCCCGACGACGTGAAGCGCGAGTTCTTCGTGATGAAGCCCGATGGCCACCACGTGGCGGACCCCATTCGCTCGATCTGCCAGTTCGGACAGATGAACCTCCTCGACGACGACAAGGCCCGCCTGCTCGGACGCGCGGACGTCATCTTCTGCCGCAACGTCCTCATCTATTTCGAGGCCGAGAAGCGCCGCAGGACCATCGACATCTTCCACGAGCGCCTCTATCCGGGCGGCGTGCTCCTCCTCGGCCATGCCGAGTCGCTCCTGAACGTGTCGACCGCGTTCGAGCTCCTCCACTTGAAGGAGGATCTCGTCTATCGCAAGCCCAAGGCTTTCGCCCTGGGGGCCGAATAGGGTACGGTCGGTAGAAGCGCGTACATGACTGCACCGACGCCGCCCATCCGGCTCCTCATCGTCGACGACTCTGCTTACAACCGTCGCAACATCGCGGACGTGTTCGCGGGCTCGTCTGAGGTCGAGGTCGTGGGCAAGGCGGCCGACGGCGAGGAGGCGCTTCGCCTCGCCACCGCACTCAAGCCCGACGTCATCACGCTCGACCTCGAGATGCCCCGGATGGACGGCTTCACCTTCCTCCGCATCTTGATGAGCAAGCAGCCCACCCCCGTGATCGTGGTGTCCAGCTACTCGCAGAAGGAGAACGTCTTCAAGGCGCTCGAGCTCGGCGCGCTCGATTTCGTCGCGAAGCCCACCGCGCAGATCGCCCCCGACGCGACCGAGGTGCGCGAGCAGATCCTCGCCAAGGTGCGGCTCGTTCGCAGCCTGCGGCCGACGTTCGTGCCGCCGGTGTCGTCGCGTGGTCGCGGGATGAGCGGCTCGTTCGCCGCCGACGGGAGGCCCCAGGTGGAGGGCGCGCCGCAGTCGACGCAGCGTTACGTCGCGCCGAAGCATCTCGTCGCGATCGCGAGCTCGACCGGCGGGCCGAGCGCGCTGCTCGAGATCTTCGGCAAGATGCCGGTGACGTGGAGCGGCGGACTCGTCGTCGCGCAGCACATGCCGGACAAGTTCACCCGGACCTTCGCCGAACGCCTCGACAAAAAGGGGCCTGTGCGCTGCTCCGAAGGCCAGGACGGCGACGCCGTCGCGCGTCTCACCGGCTTCGTGTGCCCCGGCCGCCAGTGCATGGAGGTCGTGCTCGTCGGAAACGAGTACCGCCTCCGCGTCGGCCCTGCGACGTCGAACGATCGCTACGTGCCGAGCGCCGATCGACTCCTCAAGAGCGCCGCGGCGGCCGCCGGTCCTCGCGCGGTCGGGGTTATCCTGACCGGGATGGGCGACGACGGCGTCGAGGGGGCCAAGGCCATCCGCGAGGCGGGCGGGACGGTGATCGCCGAGTCGCAGGAGACCGCGGTCGTCTACGGCATGCCAGGCGCGGCCGTGCGCGCCGGTGTGCCCAGCCGCGTGCTGCCGCTGCCCCTCATCGCCGATTTCCTCGCCAACCTGCCGGGCTGAAAGCCCGCGCCCCCGCTTCCGCGCTACATTGACGAGCGATGAAGGTGCGCGTCCCCTGGCTGGCGGGAGCAGTGCTCGTGGGCCTCGCGGCCTTCGTGGCGTGCTCGTCCAGCCCCGACGCACAACCTCCGCCCCCCGTCTCCGACGGCGGCGCCGACAGTGGCCCCGAGCCGGGTCCCGACGCCGACGCCAACTTACTCCCGCCGCGCGGCACCGGGGACATCGTCCTCTTGTCCATGTCCGACTGGCGCGGGCAGGTGGATCCGATCACGGAGCCCGACGACGCCGGCGTCCCGCAGCGCTACGGCGGCCTGCCTGCGCTCGTGACGTACTTCGCGCGCGAGAGGGCCCAGGGCACGCAGACGTTCCTCTTCTCGTCGGGCGACGCCTTTGGCTCGACGCCGCTCGTCTCGAGCGCCACCGGCGATACGCTGGCGGTGAAAGGGCTCTCACTCATGGGGCTCACCGCGGCGGCCCTGGGTCCACACGAGCTCGATCGGGGACCGGCGCAGCTGTCGGCGCTCCTCGAGCTGGGCACGTTTCGCATGACGTCGACGAACCTCGAGAACGTCGTGGAGGCGCTGGGGCCGCGCCCGGTCATACCGTTCTTGCTCGTCGACGTGGGCACTGGCGACGCATCGGCGCCGGTGAAGATGGCGATCCTCGGGCTCACGGACTGGGCGCTCGCCGAGCTGCAGTTCACCGCCAACATCGACAAGCTCAGCGTGAAGGGGACGGCGGATCTCGCGGGGACGGCGACCGCTGCCAACGAGGCCGCTGCAAACGCGCGACTCATCGGCGCCGACGTCGTCGTCGCGCTCGCCAACATCGGCGCCTCGGTGGACACCGGCGCGCCTCCCGCCGGTCCTCTCGTCGAGCTCGCCGGCCAGCTGAAGGGCATCGACATCCTCTTCGGCGGCGAGACCGACCGCGCGTTCGCCAAGCAAGTCGGCGCCGTGTACGTGGCGCAGAATCGGAACAAAGGCCGGACCTACGCGCGGGTGCAGCTCCACGTCGCGGCGGGGGTGCCCACGGTCGTCGCGTCCGGCTCGCGCATCGTGGACGCGCTCGCGTACGACGTCGTGCGCCCGGTGTGCGACGCAGCGACGTGCACGTGCCCCCTCGCCGCGTGCCCCGACAAGGCGCACGCGTGCAACTCGGCCACTGGCCTGTGCGAGTCGGAGGCCGTCCCCGCGGACAAGCCCGCTCAGGACCTCGTGGCCGCCGCGGCGGGCGGGCTCGGCGACGTGCAGGACACCCAGATTGCCGTGGGCAGCGACGCGTTCCCGGCCGACGGAACGAGCGAGCAGACGCAGGAGACGGCGCTGGGAGATCTCGTAGCCGACGCGATGCGCGTCCGCTACAAAGCCGACGTCGCGCTCGTCCCCGGCTCCCGCCTCATGGCCGGGCTGCCGTCCCCTTACAACGCGCCAGCCACCTTGCACCGAGCGGCGCCGCCGTACGATCTCGTCGTCGGCGACGCGCTGCAGGTGCTCGGTGAGAGTGAATCCGCGGTGGTCCGCCACGTGACGGGCCAGGCGCTCTGGCAGATCCTCGGCCAGAGCGTCGCCGCCGCGCCAGCCAAGGCCGCGGCGTTCCTGCAGGTGAGCGGGCTGTCGTTCACCTACTCGGTCGCGCCCGACGCCGGCACCCGCTTGAAGAGCGTGACGCTCGACGGCGGCAAGGTCATCCCTGCCAACGACACGACGACCTACACGGTGGTCATGACGGAGCCGCTGAGCCGCGGCGGGCTCGGCTACAAGTCCCTTGCCGAGCCCGTCCCCACGCTGACGCGCGAGATCCTCAGCGCCGTCCTCGTCGAGCAAATGAAGGCCAAGACGCCGCTCGCCGCGCCGAAGGCCTTCACGCGCATCGTCAAGGTTCCGTAGGCAGGTCGCTCAGAACGTCACGACGGTGCGGATCGCCTCGCCCGCGTGCATGGCCGCGAACCCCTCGTTGATCTTCTCGAGCGGGATCACCTGCGTGACGAGGCTGTCGATGTCGATCTTCCTGTCCATGTACCAATCGACGATCTTGGGCACGTCGGTTCGGCCCTTCGCGCCGCCGAACGCCGTGCCTTTCCAGACGCGGCCGGTGACGAGCTGGAACGGCCGGGTCGAGATCTCCTCGCCGGCGCCTGCGACCCCGATGATGATGCTCTCGCCCCACCCCTTGTGGCAGCACTCGAGCGCGATGCGCATGACCTTCGGACTGCCGATGCACTCGAATGTGTAGTCGGCGCCGCCGTTCGTGAGGTCCACCAGGAAGGCGACCATGTCACCTTTCACGTCGCTCGGATTCACGAAGTGCGTCATGCCGAATTTTTCGGCGAGCGCCCGCTTCTTGGGGTTGAGATCGACGCCGATGATCCGGTCGGCGCCGGCGATCCGCGCGGCCTGGATGCAGTTGAGGCCGATCCCGCCGAGGCCGAAGACCACGACGTTGTCGCCCGGCTTCACCTTCGCCGTGTTGAAGACCGCGCCGAGGCCGGTCGTCACGCCGCAGCCGATGAGGCAGACCTTCTCGAACGGCGCGTCCTTGCGGATCTTCGCGAGCGCAATCTCCGGCACCACGGTGTAGCTCGAGAACGTGCTCGTCCCCATGTAGTGGTGGAGCTTCTCCTTGCCGAACGAGAAGCGGCTCGTGCCGTCGGGCATCACGCCCTTGCCCTGCGTCGCGCGGATGGCCTGGCAGAGGTTCGTCTTGCCGCTGGTGCAGTAGGAGCATTGCCGACACTCCGGCGTGTAGAGCGGGATGACGTGATCGCCCTTCGCGAGCGACGTCACGCCCGGCCCGACGTCGACGACGACGCCGGCGCCTTCGTGGCCGAGCACCGCGGGGAAGAGCCCTTCGGGATCGCGCCCCGACAACGTGAAGTCGTCGGTGTGGCAGATGCCCGAGGCCTTGAGCTCGACCAATACCTCGCCGGACTTGGGGCCCTCGAGATCGATGGTCTCGATCGTGAGCGGCTTGTTCGGTTCGAACGCAACGGCTGCTTTGACCTTCATCGTCACCTCTCCTTGGTGCGCGCGTGACGTTACCAGTGCTAGGCTCACACCCCAATGAGTGTTCCCCAGGATCAAGAGCTGAAGGGCTTGCTGGAGCTCGGTGATCGCATCGTCGCGAGCGCGACGAAGGGCGGCGCGACCGTGGCCGAGTGCATGGTTCGGTCGGGGCGCGAGCTGTCGGCGAAGGTTCGCCTCGGCGAGGCGGAGCTCGTCGAAGAGGCCGGACACCGCTCGGCGGGCCTGCGCGTCATGAAGGGCAAGCGCGTCGCGATCACCTCGACGAGCGATCTCACCGAGCACGGCCTTTCGCGCTTCGTCGCCGACGCCCTCGAGCTACTGGAGCTCTCGCAGGAGGATCCGTTCGCCGGCCCTGCCGATCCGAAGCTCCTCATGGACCCCAAGGACGCGCCCGATCTCGATCTGTTCGATCCGGCCGGCGGCAGCGTCGACGCCGCGCAGGCGATCGCGCTCGCGAAGAAGGGCGAGGACGCCGCGCGCGCGTTCGACAAGCGCATCACCAACAGCGAGGGGGCGACGTTCGGGCGCACGGCCGGCGGCGCCGCGATCGTCCTGTCGAGCGGCTTCCGCTCGGCGTACAAGGGCTCGTACGCGTCCCTGTCGGTCGTGCCCGTGGCCGACGACGAGGGCGGCAAGAAGCGCCGGGGCTACCACTGGACGGCGAAGCGCTTCCTCGGCGAGATGGACGACGCCGCGAAGGTCGGCGAGGAGGCCGCGCGCCGGACGGTGCGCAAGCTCGGCGCCAAGAGCGTCGCGACCGGCGAGTTCCCGGTGGTGTTCGATCCCGACGCCGCGCGCTCGATCCTCGGCATGCTCGGCGGCTGCATCATGGGCAGCTCGATCTGGCGCAAATCGAGCTACCTCATCGGCCGCGAAGGCACCCAGGTGGCGAGCGATCTCGTCACGATCGTCGACGATCCGCTCATCCGGCGCGCGCCCGGCTCGCGCCCTTACGACGGCGAAGGGCTCGCGAGCCGCAAGAACGTGGTCGTCGAGAAGGGCGTCCTCCGCATGTACCTGTGCGATAGCTACTCTGCGCGCAAGCTCGGACGTGAGAGCACCGGCAACGCGGGCCGCGGCGGCGGCGCCGGCGTGTCGTGCAGCACGTCGAACTTCATCCTCCAGCCGGGGCTGGACTCGCCCGAGGCGATCCTCAAAGGGACCAAGCGCGGCCTGTACGTCACCGACATGATGGGCTTCGGCTTCAACGCGGTGACCGGCGACTTCTCGCGTGGCGCCAGCGGCTTCTGGATCGAAAACGGCGAGCTCACGTTCCCCGTCAGCGAGGTCACCATCTCGCTCAACGTCGACGATCTCTACAAGAGCATCGACGCCATCGGCACCGATCTGGACCTCCGCACGTCGACCGCTGCGCCGACGCTGCGCGTCGCGAAGATGACGGTCGCCGGCTCCTTGACCTGAGCGGTATCTCAGGGTTTTTCGGATCTGCCGGGCGAGTGTAAGACGGCCGCGAGAGGCGCGTTCTCCCTTCCATGAAGCCGAGCGCGCGTGTTCTCCCCGTGGTCCTGGCCCTCGTCCTCGCGCCCCTCGCGATGGGCTGCAGCAGGAAAGCCGATCGCTCCACGGCGCCGGCCGTCGCGGGGCTCGCCGCTGCCCCTGCGCCGCAAGCCGCTCCGGCACAAGCGAGCGCGGGCGACGGCAAGCCCGCCGCGCGTCACGCGCTCCTCGAGATCCACGCGCAGCTCGAGCTCGAGCTCGAAGACGGCAAGCGGGCGCAGGCGCTCGCCGGCAAGCTGGAGGATTTCGCGCGCTCGAACGGCGGGTACGTGGGCGAGTCGCACGACGACGGCGGCGCTCTGCACATGGTGCTGCGCATCCCCGCGTCGCAGCTCCGGGCCGCGCGCGCGCAGCTCGCCGGTGAGGGACGCGTGCTGAGGCAGAGCGAACAGGCGATCGACGTGACCGACGCGATCGCCGATCTCGACGCCCGACTGCGCTCGGCGCGGATCGAGGAGACGCGCATCTTGAAGCTCCTCGAGGAGAAGAGCGGCTCGATCACCGATGTGCTCGCCGCCGAACGCGCGCTCGCCGACGTGCGCCAGCGCGTCGAGCGGCTCGAGGCCGATCAGCGCGTGGCCCAGGGGCGCGTCGATCTGGCGACGCTCGAGATCACCTTGCACCGCACGGCGGCCGTGGCTCCCGATCCTTCGGTCGCGGAGCGCCTGTCCGACGCGGCGAAGGACGGCGTGACCGGCGTGAAGGTCGTGTCGATGGGCCTCGCGACCACCGCGCTGCGCGCCGGACCGACGCTGGTGCTCTTCGCGGCGTTCGGCGCGGCGATCTTGCTTGCGGTGCGCCGTCTCCGCAAGGTAGCTCGTAACGGGTGACCCCCGAAGAGCTGAAGGCGCTGCGCAAAGACCTGACGTGCACCGCCAAGGAGCTCGCCGCCGCCCTCGGCCTCGAGCAGGTGACGGTGCTCGCGTGGGAGAAGGGGGAACAGTTCCCGACGAAGCCCTTCATCGACAAGATGGAGCAGCTGCGCGCGAAGGGTCCCGGCGCCATCCCGCGCAAGTCGAAGGGACAGGACCCCATCAAGACGCTGACCGACGCCGCGTTCTGGGAGCTCGTTCGCAAGCTCGCCGCGCACAAGAAGCTGCGCGACGAGGTCACGAAGATGGCGGCCACGTACACGGATCCCGCCGACGACTGAAAGGGTGCCACGAATCGACGACGACGCGACCGAGCGTGACGTGCGGTCGTCAGCCGGCGTCGTCCTCGTCCGACGCGTCGGGCTCTTCGTGCGCCTTCTCGTCGTGCGTGTGGTGCTCGTTCGTGACGGCCTCTTCGTCGCTCGCGCCGTCGGCGTCGTGCGCCTCGGGATCGTGGGCGCCGTGCTCGTTCGTCACGAGATCGTCGGCCGCGCCGTGCACCGAGTCCGCGAAGTCGAGCCCGGCGCTGGGTGGCGCCATCGTGTCGCGTGGCATGTCCACTCCGGGGTGGGACTCGGCCATCTGATCGGCCTCCAGCGCCGCGGCCTGCACCGTCTCCAGCGTCTCGCCGAGCTCCTGCTCGACGACGCGCCGCGAGTCCTCGCTGAGCTCGGTGAACTCGCGCAGCGTCGGCAGGTCTTTGACCGATTTCAGCCCGAAGAACTCGAGGAACTCGGTGGTCGTGCCGTAGATCAGCGGCCGGCCCGGCTCGTCCTTCTTGCCGAGGATGCGGACCAGATCACGCTCGAGCAGGATCTTGAGGACCGGGCCCGAGTCGACGCCGCGGATCTCGTCGATCTCGGGGCGGGTGATCGGCTGGCGGTACGCCAGGATCGCGAGCGTCTCGATCTGCGCGCGCGACAGCTTCACCGGCCTCTGCTTGGTCAGATCGCGAACGAACGGCGAATAGAGCGCGCTCGTCCGGAAGAGCCAGCCACCGGCGATCTCCTCGAGCTGGATGCCGCGCCCCTGGTACTCGCGGCGGAGCTCTTCGAGCAGCTCCTTCACTTCTTTGGTCTGCGCCGACGCGGTCTTCGCGAGCTCGTTCGGCTTGATCGGGTGATCGCTGGCGAACACGAGCGCCTCGAGCAAGCCGCGGAGGTGCTTGCGCGTCGCGTGCGGGAGCCCCGCCTCTACCGAGTCAGGGAGGCCGGTCTGGGTGGGGGCTTCGAGGTCGTCGCGCCCCGGGATCGCGAAGATGTCGCCGGTGAGGTTCACGGTCGCTTCGACGTCGAGATCCTCGTGCCCGGAGCCGTTGGATCCCTCGTGAGCTTCGTGAGCTTCGTGAGCTTCGTGAGACTCGGGCGCGGCCGCCTGCTCGTCCTGCGTCACCGCGAGCTGGCCCTCTGCGGCCGACGGCGTCGGCGGTGTCGTTGCGGGCGCCTGCGTGGCATCCACCGGCGCCTCCTGGGGCGGGGGCGCCGACGTGCCTCTCTCCTTCTTCGACTTCTTGCTCACGTCTCGCTCCCGATGTCGCCGCGGGGCGCGGCCTCGACGGCCGCGTCGACGGGCGAGTCGATCGGCGCGATGTCCGCGGCGTTCTCCGACAGCTCGACGTAAATGGGCGATAGAGGCTCGGTCTGGAAGAGGCGGGTCATTCGGAGCTTGGTCATCTCGAGCAAGGCCAGAAACGTGATCACGAGGTCGAACTTCGAGCTTAGCCCCGTGAAGAGCTCACCGAACACGATTCGCTTCTTGTCGCGCAGCGCGTCCACGAGCTCGTTGATGCGGTCGGCGAGGCTCATGCCGTCGGCGATGATGTCGTGCGAGATCTTGACCTTGCTCCGGGAGAGCACGGCCTGGAACGCTTCGACGAGCGAGTAAAGCGGAATCTCCGCCAGCGGCGCGAGGCCGGCGTGGACCGCCTCGTCGATCGCGACGCCGCGGACGAACGCGTCGGCGCCGGTGATGCCGCGCGCGGCGAGATCGGCGGCGGCCTGCTTGTACTTCTGGTACTCGAGGAGGCGGCGGATGAGGGCCTGGCGCGGGTCTTCTTCCTCGAGGAGCGGATCGTCCTCCTGCCCCGGCGGCGGGGCGGGGAGCAGCATCTTCGACTTGATGTGTGCGAGCGTTGCCGCCATGAGCAGGTACTCGCTCGCGACGTCGAGGTTCATCAGCTGCATGACACCGAGGTACTCGAGGTACTTCTCGGTCACGAAGCTGATGGGGATGTCGAGGATGTCGAGCTCGTGCTTCTGGCAGAGGTGCAGGAGCAGATCGAGCGGGCCTTCGAAGCCTCCGCCGGCCGAGGACGGGAGCGCGACCTTGTAGGTGTCCTGCCCTGCTTCCAGGATTTCAGGCTGTTCTTGCTGCGGATCGGGCTCGGGCACGAGCGCCTAGGTAACCTCGCCTGGCCCTCTGGGACAAGGGCCAGCAGCGCTCTCCATGGAAAAAAGACGGAAAAACGCGTAGAAAAGCGCAGTGACGCCGGCGCTCAAGTGGATGACTCGCGCTTCGCTCCTCGCATGGGAGAGCCCGCAGAACGTTCTGGGCGCTTCGCTCCTCGCCCTTCACTTCGCGAGGCGGACCGTGCGCCGGGTCTCGTTCGAACGCGAGCGCGTGATGGTGGAGATCGGCTCCATCGGCGCGGTGAGCCTCGGCCTCTTCGTGTTCTTCACGAACGAGGACAACCGCTACGTGCCGGTCGGCCCCGAGAACCGCGATCACGAGTTCGGTCACTCGCTCCAATCGCGCTGGCTCGGGCCGCTATACCTCGCGGTCGTGGGGCTCCCGTCGGAGATGCGGGTCGTGTACGCGTTCGTCCACCGCCACGTGACCGGGCGGCGCTGGGGCGGCTACTACGACGGATTCCCCGAGAACTGGGCCGATCGCCTCGGCGGCGTCGACCGGAGCCTTCGCCCGAAGCCGTGAGCGGCGTGCCACGGGCTGGTTTCGGATCGGCAAAAGGTGCAAGATCACCGCATGGCATGCAGGGCGGATTCCGCAGCGACCCGGCTCGGGGTGGTGGCGATCTCGCTCGCCGCCGGCGCGTGCGCGCTGGGTGGCCTCAGCAGCGGAGGGGTCGGAAGTGGCCCGTCAACGGAAGACGGGGCGGCCGACGGCGGGGGCGGCGGCGGTGACGGTGGTGGTGACGCCGTCGCGGTGACGGATGGCCCCTCCACCGGGGACGTCACGCCCGGCAACGACGGCGCCGCGGACGCGGGCACGGACGGCGCAGCGTGCAACCTGTCGGCGGACTTCGGGGCTCCCACGGCGCTCGCCGAGATCAACAGCACCGACGAGGACATCCTCTCCGACCTGTCCGCCGACGAGCTCACGGTCTACGTCGCATCGAACCACGGCGTATCGGGCGTGCAGCTCTTCTACGCCACGCGGGCCAAGCGCACCGACGCCTTCGGTGCGCTCAGCTTGCTCCTGGCCGCTCCGGGGGCCTACGACGACTGGGGGATCGCCGTCTCTCCCGATGGCCTCACCGGCGTCATCTCGTCCGACCGAACGGGCCAGGACGACATGTTCGTCGTCACCCGCCCGAACACGCTGTCCACGTTCGGCAACCCGGGGGCCGCCAGCGCGATCAACTCGGCCAGCGACGAGCAGAGCCCGCGCTGGTCGCCGGACGGCAAGACGTTCTATTTCGACTCGTCGCGGGGCGGGGGGAACAACCGCGATCTATTCCGCGCCGACGCCACCGGCGCGGGCTTCGGGGCGCCGACCGCGATCACCGAGCTGAACACCGCCGCGATCGAGGCCGGCCCCGTGCTCTCCCCCGACGAGCTCACGATTTACTTTCTCTCGACCCGCGCCCCGACCACGGACGGCGACATCTACGTCGCGACTCGAGTGAGCAAGGCGGCCCCCTTCGGCACGCCCAAGCAGGTCCCGAACGTCAACGGTCCCGCGCTCGACGGTCCGGCGCGGCTCTCGAGCGATGGGTGCGCTCTCTACATGTCCAGCACGCGCAACGGCGGCCGCTTCGACGCGTTCGTCGCGCGCAGACCGAAGTGATCGCCGTCGCCTGCTGGTCGTCGTGATCACGGCGCGTCGTGGAGCGCGGCGTCGGCCGCCGCGCACGCCGCGTCGGCGCTGAGCTTGGCATTGTCGACCGAGGCGCCGCACGCGGCCCCGGCGAGCGTGCAGGCCTGCTGCGCAGCGGCGATCGACTTGTTTGCGTCCGTGCACGCCAGCTCCGTGGCTTTGCGCGCAGCGTCGAACGCGTCGCGCGCGGCCATCAGCGCGCCGTCGGCCGCTTCGAAGTACTCGTCGACGCCCGCCGCAGCCGCGGCGGCGCCCACGCCCGCCCCGAGCGCAGTCGCCCGTGCGAGCCCGCCCGTCAACGCGAGAGACCCGAGGTCGATGTCGCCGCCGCCCGCCACGCCCACGTCGAGCACGCCCTTCGCCCCGCCGAAGGTCACGAGCACCGCGCTCCTGCCGTCCGCGCCCTCGACGTTGACGACGTACCGAGCTCCGCGGGGGACGTCGAGGCGGAAGTGGCCGTTGGCGTCGACCGCGACGTCGACCCTTGCTCCGCGCTCGCCCTTCGCGTGAAGCTTGTATGCGGCGACGTGCAGCTCGCTGCCGAGCAGGACGCCCCCGTAGGCGCGCGTCGAGCCGCCGGAGCCGCCGGAGGCGAGCTTCCCGGTGATGGTGCTCGCCCCAGCGCCGCTTCCGCCGCCGGCTCCCCCGCCGCCACCGCAACCAATCAGCGCAACGAGAACGGTCGAGACAAGGATCGTGGTCGTCTTGGACATGGTGGTAAGCCTCCCCGAAGGACGCGACTTCCGCGCCTCGTGTCCCACCACCTATTCATGCGGCATGCCGCGCGCCGATTTGCTGAAAATACGGGAAAGTTCGCCGATGCCGCGATCGGATCGATCGTGGCCGCGATCGCTCCGATCGCGCGCCCGCGACGAAAGAGATCACCCCCCTGAGCTCACGAGAGCGAACGTCGTTTGCACGGAACGGGCAAGGGACGGTAGCGACCCACCAGCAGCGTAGAGCAACCGTTCCATGTAAGGGACGGTTCGCGCTAGAGCCGCCGCAGCTCCTGCACGAAGAAGAACGCGATGATCGCGAGGCCGACCATCCCCTCCATCAGCGCGGCCGCGGCGAGGCTGGGCCCGACCATCGCCGACGCGTAGACGAAGCTCGCGCCGGCGAGCGTCGACGCGCCGAGGACGAAGACGTCGAGGAGCGAAGGCCCGCGGCCCGCGCGCCCGCGCACGTCGTGGACCTGCGTGACGAACATCCGCGCGAGGACGAGGAAGACGATCATCGCGATGAACGACGTGCCGCCGGGGGTGGACAGGAAGAAATCGTAGGCCCCGTGCAGCGCGACGACGGTGAGGAACGTCTTCGACCCCTCGAACGCGTGCCGCTCCGGATCGCGCGCGCCTTCCCAGAGCGCCGCTGCGGTGACTCCCGTCATCGCCATGTGCAGGAAGTTCGCGGTGAGGAAGCGCGCCATCGCGTTCGCGAGATCGGCGTTCGTGAAGTAGGCGAGGTTCTCCACCGTCGCGAAGCCGAGGCCGACGAGCGCGCCTGCGACGAGCACGTCGAGCTTGGTCGCCTGTGCGCGGCGCAGGATCGGTACGAGCGGCGCGAAGAGCAGGAGCTTGGAGAGCTCTTCGCGGAAGCCGACGCCGAACAGGAAATAGAGCGCATTTCGGCCGAGATCGCCGCCGGCCGTGAGGTGGAGGACGGACTCCTGGATCGCGATGAGCGCGTCGGTCGGCACGATGCTGAGGCCGCCGAGCACCGGCGCGAGCGCATAGATCGGCAGGCGCAGGAGCGGGCGCTCGGTCGCGCGGCCAAGGCGCAAGCAGAAGGCGAACCACGCGAGGCTCGACACCGCGGCGAGGAGGACCGTGCCGAGCGAGAAGCGCCCCTCGTACGCGACCCGCCACGCGAGGCGTGCCGCCGTGGCCCAGTCGCGGACCTCGACCGCGTAGCGGAATCGAATCCACGGCGACGCGAGCTCCGCCACGCGCGGGCGGGCGAGGCGCTCGCCGATGCCCTCCCAGTCGCCGTCGCGCTCGAGCAGGGCGAACACCGTGGCGATGTCCTCCTTGCGCCCGAACGCCGCCCCTTCGCGCTCGAAGCGCGCCAGCGCCGCGGCGAGATCGCCGCGCATGGCGGCGCTCCTCCCGAGCAGATGGTTCGCCCACGCCACGGGTTGCGTCGCGTCGGCGGCGGCCTCCACCTGTGCCTGCGCGTCGCCGAACAGGACGCCACCGAGTACGTCTCGCCAGTAGCGACCGAGCAGCGCCACCTCGGGTGGCAGATCGTCGCGCGCGAGGAGCTCCTCCACGGCGTGGTCGCGGATGCTCTCGGTGGCGTGCCGCTTTCCGTGATCGAACGTCTCGAGCGATCCGTCGCGCCCGCGGCCCGAGCGTCGCGGTGGCGGCGCCCCGCTGTGGGCTTGGGCGTCGAGGAACGCGACGACGAGTGGGACCGTCACTGGGCCCGACTTCAGCGCCTCGAAATACAGCGTGGCGGCCCGATCGGGGTCCCCGGCGCGGCCCGCCCACCTGGCCTGGACTTCACGCGGGGTGTGCCCGCGCATCCACACATCGAGCAGCAGCCCGGCGGCCAGCGAGCCGACGAGGATCGCGCCGAGGAGCCACCTTAGCCAGAGAGGGAAGACGCGCATCGCCTGAGCTGAGCCATTTTCTCGGGGGAGGAGCGATCGAGCCTAGCGCAGCCTGTGGGTGCATGGGGCAGTTGGACGTGCCGACCGAGCGAGATCGACGACGTGCCAGAGGGTGGCATGAAACTCGCTGCGGTCGGCCACTGAACGAGTACGATTGGAGCCGGTCCTCGGTGAATCGCGCGGTGCTTTCGACCAAATTATGTACGACGTGCGGCGTCAGGTACGCCGCCGATGCGCTCTTCTGTCCCAGCGACGGGACGCCATTGAGCAGCAACGCGGCCGCCGGGGCGGCGAACGCGGGGTCCGGTGACGCGCCGGACCCGTACCTCGGCCGCGAGCTTTCCGGGCACATCGAGATCCGGCAGCTCGCCGGCGTCGGCGCGATGGGGCGGGTCTACCGTGCGTTTCAGAAGGGGATCGATCGCGACGTCGCGGTCAAGATCCTGCACCGCGAGCTCAGCGCGAACCAGTCGCTGGTGCAGCGTTTCCACCGCGAGGCGAAGGTCGCCTCCCGCCTGCAACATCCGAACGTCGTGCAGGTGCACCTCGCGGGGCAGCTGCCCGACGGTGCGCTGTACATCGTGATGGAGTACCTCGACGGGCTCTCCCTTCAGAGCGCGCTCGCGGCGGCCGGCGGGGCGATGCCGATCTCGCGCGCGATGCGCGTCGCGCTGCAGCTCTGCGACGCGACCGGAGAGGCCCACGCGCAGGGCGTCGTGCACCGCGACCTGAAGCCCGAGAACGTCATGCTCGTGCGCCGGGCGGACGATCCCGACTTCGTGAAGGTGCTCGACTTCGGGATCGCGCGTCTCAACTGGGGCGATCAGTCGATGGCGACCGCGGCGGGCCTCATCTTCGGCACCGCGCGGTACATCTCGCCCGAGGGCGCGCAGGGGGAGCAGGTCGGTCCGGCCGGCGACGTCTACGGCATCGCGACACTCCTCTTCCAGATGCTCGCGGGAAGGACCCCGTTCGAGGGGGATCAGGCCGTCGCGCTGCTCGTCCAGCAGATCCACGACGCGCCGCCCGATCTCCGCACGCTCGGTCGCGCCGGGTACGTGCCCGAGCCGATCGCCGAGGCGATCATGAAGAACCTCGCCAAGGCGCCGGATGCGCGCGATCCCGACGCCCGCACGTTCGGGCGCGCGCTGCTCGAAGCGGCGAAGGAGAGCGGGATGTCCACCGACGAGCTCATCCTCCGCTCCAGCCTGCTCGGCGGGCGGCAGAGCGGCGCGATGCAGCTGCCTCCGATGCAGCGCACCAAACAGCTCGAGCTCTCCCCCGAGCTGAGCGAGCGCCTCGCGAAGACGCCCGAGCCCTCCGGCAGCGCACCGTCGCTCACCCGCGACGTGACCCCGACGCCCGGCGCTGCCCCCTACTTCCCCGCGCCGGCCGGAGCGCAGAGCGCGCCGACGACGAAGTGGACGCCGCCGCCCGGCTTCTCTGCGCTCCTCTCGCCGCCCCGTCCGCCGATGCCCTCGGACCCGAAGGGCCCCGAGGAGACACTCGACGACGAGTCGGCGCCGATCGTCCCCGCGCCGCCCTCGAGCGAGCCGATTCGCCCGGTTCGCGTATCGCCCGCGCCGTTCGCGTCCCCGGCGAGGTCGACGATCCCCGATCCACCGCCCACCGCCCCGCGCATGCAGCCCACCGTGCCGCAATACCTGCCGCCGACACCGACGGCCCCGGGCGCGACGATCTCGAAGCCCGATGCGCCGGAGCTTTCCGACGATGCGCGTCGTGCGCCGCGTCGGCGCCGATCGCGCACCGCGGTCCTCGTGCTCTTCTGCTTCTTGCTCGGCGCGTCCATCGCGGTCGCCTTCGGCTGGCGCGCCGGAGTGATCGGTCCGCGCTCGGCGGCCGGCTCGCTCGACGATCAGGTCGCCCACGCGCAAGAGGCGCTCAAGCACAAGCGCTGGGACGCGCCGCCGGGCGACAATGTGAAGGATCTGACGGCCGAAGGGCTCGCGCGGTGGCCCGCCGATGCGCGTTTCGCCGACGTTCGCGAACGCGCCAGCGACGAGCTCGTGAAGGAGGCCCTCGGTCGCAAATTCAGCGGCGATCTGAACGACGCGCTCCGCCTGGCGCGCCTCGCGCGCGAGCTCGATGCGAACGACACGACGGCGCAGCACCTCGTGCAGGAGCTGGAGCAGGCCATCGGGCAGGTGACGCCGGTGCTGTCGACGCCCGCGCCGATTCCGTTGAAGCCTCCGTCGGCGCATGTCGCTCCTCGTCCGCCTCCGCCACTGCCAGGCAGCGTTCGCGTCACCCTCGATGCGTCGACGGCGCGGCCGCGCGTGGGCCAGCAGGTCGACCTCGTCGCGAAGATCAGCGGACCCGGCGGCGCGCCGAAGAGCGCGGCCGAGGAGCCGCACTTCCTGATCGCCGGCCCCGGGGGCTCCTCGACGCGCCTGCCCGCGTCGGCGGAGGGGACCGGCCTCTTCCGCGCGTCGTTCAGCTTCCTGGAGGCCGGGAAGTACGACGTCACGTTCAACGCCAAGCTCGACGGTAATGGCGTCCATGCAGCCCGCACGGTGACCGCGGGAGCCCCCACACCGGGCCCCACGCCGACCCCCTCGGGCGATCCGCCGCAGCCGCCGCCGACGCCTTCGGGAAAATGGCTGTAAGCTAGCGGGATGCGGGCCGTGGCCATCGCGTGCATCTTGCACGTTTGTGCGCTCCTCGTCGCGGGCCAAGCTCGCGCCGAGCCGCCGCCCCTCGCCACCGCGCCGCCAGCGCCCACGCCGTCCGGTCCGCCCGAGTCCGAGCAGCTCGCGCGCACGCTCATCGATCGCGCGCACACCATCGCCGAGCTCGAGATCGGCTTCATCGCGTTGCCCAGGGCGCCGATCTCGAACAACCAGAAGGGCGGCAAGGTGCCGTTCCTCGGCACCGTCAGCAAGGGCGACGCGACGATGCAGACCGGACTGCACCTCCTCTACCGCGGCAGCCGTGATCTGGCCTTCGGCGCCGGCGCGCTCTTCGCGCCGAGCCCGACCTCCGACAGCAACGCTGGCGGCCTCGGCCCTCTGCCGCGGACGCACTCGCGAAGCTACCTCTACCTCGGCGGCGAGGCGAGGTGGGTGCCGCTCCACTTCAAGTGGCTCGAAGGCTGGTTGGGCCTCACGATGGGAGGCGTGGTCATCGCCGATCGCTTCACCACCGACGTGGGCGAGGCGGTGCCGCCGATCCTGGGCACCAAGCAGGTCACCGTCCGCACCGAGGGCTTCGCCGTCGGCTTCCAGGCGGGCCTCAGCTGGATGTTCGCCGAGCGCTGGGTCGCCGGCGCCGCGTTTCGCGCCGACCGCTGGATCCTGCCGGACTCCCCGAACTGCACCCCGATCGGTGACTGCGCCACGTTGACGGGCAGCGTCGAAGCCTTCGAAGCCGGGCTGACGATCGGCTACCGGATCCCGCTCTGATCCGACCCCGACTCCGACTCCGACTCCGACTCCGACCCAGGGCTCATTCGCACCCCCACGCGCGCTCCAGCTCGCTCACCACCTCGCCGCTGTAGACGGCGAGGCGCTGAAGGTGCGGGACGGTGTCGCGGCAGCCGGTGAAGCCGAAGTTGAGCGAGCCGGCGTAGCTCTGGAGCGTGATGTTGAGCCCGTATCCGTGGAACGGTATCGAGAGCGGGTAAATCTCGTCGAGCTTCCACCCGCGAAAATAAAGCGGCTTGTCGGGGCCAGGGACGTTGGACACGACGACGTTGAACGCCGGCCGCATCCGACCTGCGACGCCCGGCACGAAGGACAGCATCATCGGCGCGAGGACGAGCGCGCTGTACTGCATGATCGCCGTCTTCGACATGCCCTGCAGCATCGCCTTCGCGCGCTGCGTCGAGTCGATGATCCGTGCGAGGCGCTCCTTTGGCGCCCTCACGTCGGTCGCTAGCGTCGCCAGCACGGCGCCGACCGCGTTTCCGCCGCCCGGATCGTCCTTCGGGCGAATGTTGACCGGGACCATCGCCACGAGCGACGGCTGCGGCAAGGTGCCCTGCTCGGTCAGGAAGCGGCGGAGCGCAGAGCCGGTGATGGCGAGCACGACGTCGTTAACCGTCCCGCCCGCGGCGGTGGCGATGCGCTTCACGCGCGCCGCGTCGATGCGCTGCGTCGCGAAGCGGCGGCTGCGCGAGATTCGCTGGTTGAGCGTGGACTTTGGCGCCTGGAGCGGCAGCGCGAGCGAGCGATCGTCGCTGCGGATCGCGCGCGCGACGCTCATGAGGGCCCGCCCGACGCTCTTGGCGGCGCCGACCTGTTCGCGCACCGCGTGGAGGAGCGAGGCGAGCGTGGGCGCCTCCTCGTCGTGCGCGCGCTTGCCGTCGTCGCGCGCTCGCGGCGCGAAGAACAGCGGCGTATCGGCGTCTTTGGGCGACGACGAGAGGCTCCGCTGCAGGATGCGCATGCCCGTGTAGCCGTCGACGAGCGCGTGGTGAAGCTTGACGTACAGCGCGACGCGGCCGCCTTCCAGCCCTTCGATGAAGTGCGCTTCCCACGGCGGGCGATGAAAATCGAGGGGCGTGCCGTGCAATCGCGAAACGAGCACGCCGAGCTCGCGCTCGTCCCCCGGCGAAGCCAGCGCCGAGCGTCGCACGTGGTAGTCGATGTCGAAGCGCTCGTCGGAGATCCACGCCTGCGTCGGGCTCCCGAGCAGATCGGGGTGAAGGAGCTTGCGGTCGAAGGGCGGGTCGACCTCCTTCACCGTGGCGACTTCTTCGCGCAGCCTCTGGTAGAAGCCCAGAGATTTTCCGGGCGGCGGCGAGAACTCGAGGAGGCCGCCGACGTGCATCATCACGTCGCGCCCCTCGCCTGCCAGGAAAGCGCGATCGAGCGCGCCGAGCGCCTTCTTCTTCGGTATCCCCATGGGCCCTCGACCCGAGCGTCGCACGGAGGGAGGGCGCGCGTCTTCGTCCGATCTCAGCGCGCGATCTTCCCCTGCGTCACGCACGTCGTGCTCGTGGCTGGCGAGATCGTCCCGCTGACCGTCGCCGTTCCCGACGTCGTGTTGATCCGGATCCACCCCGCGCCGCCGCCGCCGCCGCCCGGAGAATAGCTCTGCGCGACGTCGCCGTTTCCGCCGTTTCCGCCGCTCACCGTCGCCGCCGCGGCGCCGTCGCCGCCGGACCAGCTGGTGCCCGCCGCTCCGCCAGTCGCCGGCGTCGCGTTCGGCGAGCCGTCGTTGCCCCCGGTGACGTTGCCGCCGCCGCCCGAGCCGCCGTTGGCGGCGAGCGTTCCCGCGACCTCCACGGTCGGGGCCTCGAGGAGGATGGCCCCTCCGCTTCCCCCGCCGCCCGAGCCGTGCGCCGTCTTGACGTCCGCACCGCCGCCACCGCCACCGCCGCAGACCGAGAGAATGGCTTTCGGGCCGACGGTGATGGACGCCCCTGCGACGAACTGCAGGGCGCCGCCGCCGCCGCCGGGGAACTGGCCGCTCCCCGACGCGGAGCCTCCCTGCAGGGGCGAGATCGTCGCGGCGCCGTACACGGCTCCGCCCGCCGCGGGGCTCGCATTCATGCCGCCACCGGTGCCGCCGGCGCCGCAGTATCCGCCTCCGCCGCTGGCCGTCCCGCCCGTGGCCGCTCCCGCGGCGGGCGCGCCCCCGCCAGGCCCACCGCCCTTGGCGCTGCCAGTCGCTGGCGTCGTGTAGCCTCCGCCATGGGCGACGTCGCCGTCCGCTTCGGCGAGCACCTGGCCAAGAATTTCATGCTTCGTCAGCGCGACGAGCGCGAGCGGAAACTGCCCCTTTACGGTGATGATCGCGTCCGGCCCGATGGTCCACGAGCGCGCGATGTAGACGCCGATCTTGACCTGGTTCGGCTGCGTCACCTGCACGTACGCGACGCCACCCGCGCGCGACTGGATCTTCCCGCTGTCGTCCGCGTCGCTGTCGATGACGAAAGGTGCGAGCGCGAGGTCCACGTCCTCGAGCTTCGTCGCGTCGATACCGTTCAGCACGTTGCCGAGGTTCGAAGGCGAGAACGGCAGAGACGAAGGCGTGCCCGAGTCGCCCCCGCCTGCATCCTGCGCGCCGGTGTCGGCGCCGCTCCCCGCATCGTTCGGCGTGCCGTTGTTGCTGCTGCTGCACGCGGTGAGGAGCGCGGCACCGAAGAAGACGAGGGAGCAAGCGTTTCGCATGGGCACCTTCTCCCACGGCAACGTTGCGTACGCATTCAGAAATTAGCTATGGCGAAATGCCTCACGGCGACATTCTGCCCCACCCTCACGGGCTCGCCGTGATCGCGATGGCGAGGACACCCATGGTGCGATCGAGGACCACGCCGAGGATCACGAGCACGCCGATCGCGCGAAGTGGCGCCAGGAGCGTGTGAATCTGCGCCGGTGACGCCGCGCGAGCGACCAGCGCCGCCGCGATCTCGAGCACGAGCCCGGCCGCCACGAGGGGACCGGCGACCGCGACCGCGAGCGTGATGCCAGCGACGAGATCCTGCGCTGCCGCAAGGATAGGGTGCGCCGGAAGCTCACGCGTGGCGAGCACCGAGACGACCCGCGCCGGACCGCCGGTCGACAGGAAGATCGCGCTGGCGAGCAGCGACATGGGCACGCCCAGCGTCGTCGGGCGCCCTTCGACCGCTGGCGACGAGACGGTGTCCTGGGCGCCGCGCAGCGAGTCGATCACGCCGCCGGCCATCGTGGCCGCCCAGAGGGGGACCGCCGCCGCGAGCGCCACTGGAAGCCCCCGCAAGAGCTCGCCCATCGCCAGGAGCACCCACGGCACGCCGGGCGTTCGTGCGATCGGAGCGAGCGCGGGAAAGACGCACGCCGCCAGCGCCACGGCGAGCACCGCGCGGGCCGCCGCCGGCATCGCGCGCAGGCCGAACGCCGGGATCAGCGCGACCGCCGGCGTCGCGCGCGCCCATGCGAGCCCGAGCGCGGAGAGCTCGATCCCCTCGCGCTCGAGGAGACGCGCGACCTCACCCAAGAGCGATCCCGGCACGCGACGGAGGATTCCACAGAACCGAAAACAAACCTATCCTGCCCCGCCATGACGCTCGACCTCTCCCTCGTCGGAAAATCCACGGACGCCAAAGCGCACGCGTACACGTGGAAGGACACCGTCCTCTACGCGCTCGGCATCGGCGCGAAGCTGGACGAGCTCGACTACCTCTTCGAGGGGAAGGGGCC
>JANYHK010000062.1 GCA_025359105.1 Myxococcales bacterium
TGGCGGAAGCGCACGGGAATCGAACCCGCCTAGGACACTTTCGCGCCCTACACCGGTTTTGAAAACCGGGGCCGGCAGCCAGCCGACAGGCGCTTCCGAGCGCAACTTCGGGGAAGTCCGCAGCGGTGTCAATCGCACGAGGAATCGCTGAGCTGAATGGGCGAGGCCGCGCGTCCATTCGAGCCCTCAGGGCCGCGGGCGAAGCAACCCGATCGCCGTGCGGAGCTGCGGGTCTTCCGCGGCGCGCTTCGCGAGATCCGACTGCGCGAGCAGCTTGTCGAGCGTGTGGTCGCCGCCGCCGCCGCCGAAGGCGACCTCGACGTCGGGTGACACACCGACCCCGCCGAACGAGCGACCGCTCGGCGTCGTGAAGAGGCTCGTCGTGTACTTCATCGCGTAGCCGTTCGGCAGCTTGTCGAGCTTCTGCACGCTCCACTTGCCGAACGTGTGCGTCCCGACCAGCTGCGCGCCGCGGCCTTCGGCCAGCGCCGCCGCCAGGAGCTCGGCGCCCGATGCCGTGTCCTCGTTCACGAGAACGACGAGCGGCATGTCCCCGACGAGGCGCTCCCCTTTGGCGACCACGGTCTCCGACGGCAGCCCGCGCTTGCTCACCTTCACGATGGGCGTCCCTGGCTTCAAGAAAAAGCCCGCGCTGGTGATGGCCTCGTCGAAAAGGCCCCCGGCGTTCATCCGCAGATCGAGGACGACCGCGCGGGCTCCCGAGAGGGTCCCCAGGACCCCCTTCAGCACCGCGGGTGTCTTCTCGTGGAACGTGTGGATGCGCACGTAGCCGACGCCGTTCGCGAGCATTCCGCCGCTCGCCACGTCGATGGGCACGATCTCGCGCTTCAGCGTCACCGAGAAGATCTTGTCGTCGCGAAGCACGGTGAGCGTCACGTTCTCGCCGGCCTTGCCGCGCACGTCCCGCACGACGTCCCGCATCTGCTTGCCCTTGTAGAGCTTGCCGCCGACGCTCAGGATCTCGTCTCCGGGCAGGAGCTTCTCGCGCTCGGCCGGCGAGCCGGCGACGGTCCCGAGCACGCCGATGTGGCCGTTCGTCGCGTCGAAGTGGATCTTCACGCCGACGCCGACGACCTCGCCCTTCATGTCCGCCTCCATGTCGGCGAGCTCGGCGGGCGAGAGCAGCTTGTTCCACTTCTGCATGTTCGGCTCGATGCGCGCGAGCATGCCCTCGGCGGCGGCGCGGTAGAGATCGTCCTCGGTGAGCCCGGCGGAGTAGTAGCTGGTGAGGAGTGTGTCCTTCACCGTCCGGAATGCGCGCTCGCCGTCGGCGAACTTCTCCGTCGGAATCGGCTCGTCCGGCTCGGGAGCGCGAGCAGGGACAGCGGCCGGTGCAGCCTGCGTGCCTTGCGCGACCGCAGAAGACGCGGGCGCCGTGGACACCGGATCGGTGTGGCCGCACGCGCCGAAGATCGCCAGGAGCACGGGGACCGAGAGCTTGTGGAAGGAGTTCATGGGCTTCTCTTGAATGGAGTCTCTTGAATGGAGTCGTTCGAACTCTTCTCTTCAGTAGATCGTAAGGCTCTCCGCCAGCGGCCGCGCCGTGTCGACGTAGCGACCACCGGCCAGAGGCGGCGCCTTCTCGGCGAGGGCCGGGAGGAGCGAGGCCACCACGAGCGCGAGCACCGCCGCGGCGAGGCCCTGGTAGAGCGGGATCGGGCGCGCCATCCACCCGCGCGCGAGTGTCCAGCGCGTCGGCCGAAAGCGCGCTGCCACTGCGCTCCGCAGCCGCTCCTGCGCCGCCGCAGACGGCACCGCGCCCTGCGCGCCGGGCGCGGTGCGTCGCTTGAGCGCCAGGTACGCGCGCAAGCACCCGGTGCACGTGAGCAAGTGCTCTTCGACGCGATCGCGGTCCGCCTCTTCCAGCGTACCGAAGTGGTAAGCGGCGAGATCGACTACGACGCAATCCATGGCTTCATCTCCTCGCGCAACGTGGTCACCATCTGGTTCATCCTCGATTTGATCGTCCCGAGCGGGGTCTCCAGCACCTCCGCCATTTCCTCGTAGCTCATGCCGCTCGACCGCAAGTGAAAGAGCTCGAGCAGCTTCGGGGGCAGGCGCTCGACGGCCCCTGCGAGCGCCTGATCCAGCTCCTTGCCCTCGAGCTTCTCGTCCGCGCGCACGGCAGGCTCGACCTCCGGGATCGAAGCCACAGCGCGCGCGCCGCGCTCCCTGCTGCGGAGCACGTTGAGCGCGCAGTTTCGCCCGATGCGGTACAGCCAGGCCCGGAAGCCGCCCGGTCTCAGCTCCACGTCGCGCGCGTCGAGGGCACGCATGAACGCTTCGTGGAACACGTCCTCCGCGTCGGCGCGGCTACGGAGGATGGAGAACAGAAACCCGTAGAGCCGCGACGCGTAGCGCGCGTAGAGCTCGTCGAACGCGCGCATGTCGCCGCGGCGAATGCGTTCGTAGAGGGCCTCGTCGGAGTCCATGTGCTCGGTCCTCGCCAGCTAAACACCGGCGCCCGGCAAAGGTTCGAGGGAATCTGCACCTACATCATCGCCACCCGGCGAAACCAGGCAGGTCAGGCCAGCGTGGACTACGGAAGAAGCCCAGCGTCGGCCTCGACGAGCTCGAAGACGAGGCGGCTACCGGCGGGCACCGCGAGCCGGCCGACGACGCGCTCGTGCTCGTGCGGCGGGTTCTCGTTGCCGATGAGCGCCTCTGACTGCCCGTAGGTGGAGACCACGACGCGCCCCGCCCCGTCGTCCGCGACGCGAACGTAGTCGCCGTAGCCGGCGTAGTAGCAGACCAGGCCGCCGCGCACAGTCGACGTCTCGTCGAGCTCCGCCGCCTCGTACGCGAGGCGGCAGCCCGGCTCGTTCAGCGTGCCGATCGCGAGCCGCTGCGGCGGCTCGGTCGCGGCCACGAGCTCGAGCGTCGTGTGGAACGCCTCGCGCCCCGTCTTGGGATCGCGGCGTAGCTCCTGATCGAGGACGCGAAAGCGGATCCTCACCGTGCGATCGCCGGCCGGAGTCGCCTCCGCGCGCCGCTCGGGCTCGGCGCGGAGCCCCGACGCCTCGGTCGACGCGCTCGCAGTCGCCGGAACGGCAAGCACCGACGTAACGGGCGGCGCCGACGGACGGGCACACCCTCCCGCGACCGCCGCGCCGGCCGCGGCGACCGCGATCAGCGTCGCGAGCGCGCAGGCACGAACGGTCGAGATGGGCACGGGCACGTCCTTGAAACGACGCAGCGCGAGCGACGATTCCGCTATTTTTTCCGGTTGGCCCGCGCACCCCGCGCCCCGCGCGCGCCTGCCGCGACGGAGCCGGGGGCCGCCGCGGGGATCGGCGTGCGCCACGCCACGCGGAGCCCGAGCGCGAGCAGCCCGAACGACACGACCGCGAGCGCGGCGCCCCAGACGAGGTACGACCCTCCGAAGGCCTGGGCCACGTTGATGATGTCGGAGGGGCGGGTCGCGCCGTCGACCGTCGCCGTCGCGGAGAAGAGGTAGTCCTTACCGCTCCACGTGTCGGCGGCGAGCGCCACGCCGACGAGCTGCGCCACGATCATGCGCTGCCTAGGGCCGCCCCAGCGCGCGAAGAAGGCGAGGAAGACGGCGACGAGCGGCAGCGCTATCCATCCGGCGAGGGAGCGCACCCACACGGCCAGCGACAAGGCGATCGCCACCGCCAGCACCGCCATGACGATGCGCGCGCGCCGCGGGCCGCGGGACAGGACCAGCACCGCGGCACCCACGATCGGCGGCGCGACGAGCCCGCCCGCCGCGACGAGCCCGGCCTGCCACGGGCGCGACGTGGCGGTGTAGGCGAGCCCGGCGCCGTTCGCGAAGACGTCGAGCGACGTGAAGCGCCCGCCGCACAGGAGCGCCGTCAAGCCGTGCCCCATCTCGTGCACCCACGTGGAGAGGAGCGTCAACGGGTACAGGAGCACGCCGCCGAACGGAATGAACGTCTTCACCACGAAGTAGACGGCGACCGCGGAAAGGAGCGCGCCACGCGAGGTCGGCTTCGGCGGCGCGGGCGGCATCGTTCAGGATCGGTCTAGCACCTCACGCGCCTTCGAGCACCCGGAGCTCGTCGCCCACGCGGAGACTTCCGAGCGTGTCGGGCACGAGGTTCACCGCGAACCACACGGCGTCGTCCCACTTCCGGAAGGTCGCGAGCGTCCGGAGCGGCTCCTTGCCGCGCGCGCCCGTCGCGGGATCGACGGTGGTGACGACGCAGCGATCGCAGGCTTTCGGGGCGCGAAACGTGACCTCGCCGATGGCGAGGCGTTTCCACCCGTCCTCCGCGAACGGCGCGTCGCACGCGACGACGACGTTCGGACGGAAGCGCGTCATCCCGAGCGGCGCGTTCACGCGACGCTCGAGCTCGGCGAGGGAGCCGGTCGACGCGAGGAGCACCGGGAATCCATCGGCGAACGAGACCACGTCGCCGGGCGCCGCAACGGACGAGGTGACCGCGCGCTCGACGTCGTCGGGCATGTACACGAGGCGCGCGGGGACGCCGGCGACGCGCGAGATCCACTCGCGCGCGGCCACGTGCTCGATCGCCGCGACGCGGCTCTGCCAGACGGTGACGTCGATACGCGGACCGTCCGCGAGCGCGCGCGGCAGCGCCAGCGTCTCGCCCTCGTACGACAGCGTCAGCCGGTCGAGATCGAGCGCGGTTCGCACGAGGCAAAGGCGCGGCTCCTCACGCTGCGTGACGAAGACGCCGTCGTCGCGAACGACCATCCAGCGCCGATCGTTCTCTAGCCCGCGGGGCTCGACCCGCGCGGCGCCGACGTCGATGCCGGCGCACGATTTGACCGGGTAGACGTGGAGCGACTGGACGCGGATCACGACGCCTTGCCCTTCACGGCCTCATGTATGCGAGCGGGCCGGCGCCGGCGCCCCGGAAGGCGCGCCGGGCGGAAGCGCGGGCGGCGCGGTGATCTTGGTGTAGCCCTTGGGGACGTCGAACAGCGTCGCGTCGAGCGGCTTCTTCTCGATCTTGCTCGCCTCGGTGCGGCTGATCTCCTTGCCCGCCGCGTCGAACTCGACGCTGCGCAGCGGGAAGTACTTCTTCTCGCGCAGCTCCTTGTTCCACGACGCGCCGCCGCCATGGCGGAGCGCGTCGATGTCGAAGAACGCGAGCCCCTGGGCGATGCACACCTCGGTGCGCTTGCCGCTCGGGTCCTTGACGATCCAGTTCTCGCAGTCGAGGCCCGCCACCGTCTCGTGCTTGCCGGTCTTGTCGACCGCGCTCGACGTCGGGTCGGTGTTCGGCGCGGCGCTCGGCGCGGAGAAGTCCATGTCCATGTACGCCTTCTGCGCGTCCATCACGAGGACGACCTTGTTCGCCTGCGGGTCGAAGAGCGCCGACGCGCTCTGCCCGTTCGTGGTCGTGTCGAACCGGAGCTTGTCGCCCTTGGCCTTGACGATCATGTCCTGCGCCGCGCCGCCCGCCCGCGTCGTGCGCAGCGTGACCTCGCCCTCGAAGTCGGAGCCGAAGCCCTTCTTGCAGCCGGCGATACCTGCGAGGGCGATGGTGGCGAGGGCGACGGCGGAGAGGGCGCTCTTCATGGGTGCGCAGTCTACTCCAGACGGAGCTCGAGCACCGTGGGCTCGAACAGCTTGTCGAGCGGGTAGATCTTCCCGTCTTTGTCGAAGCTTCCCCACTGGCTATCGGCCACGTAGAAGAATTTCTTGCCGACCACGACGCCGAGCGTCGGCTCGTGAAATTCCGGGTGGTTCCACTCGAGGACGCGCGAAAGGCGCACGCGATCACCGTCCACGACGAGCTCGACGACGCGGTGGGGGTCGGACGCGTTCTGGACGGCGATGAGCTTGCCGTCGTAGACCCGCAGACCGTCGATGCCGCAAAGGAGGAGGTCGTCCGGCGCGTCCAGCCACCGCACATGGCCGGTCGTGCGATCCACGCGGGAGAGCCCGCGCGACCAGTCGGCCACGTACAGCGCGCCGCCGAGCGCGGCGATGCCTTGCGGCGAGCGGAACCCCTTTTTTACCAGTGTTTCGAGCGTGTCCTTGCCCGGCCGAAGGACGAGCAGGTCCCCGGCGCCGGCGTCGCTCACGAAGATCGTGCCGCCCTCGTCGACGAGGAGATCGTTGCAGTTGTGCGGCCCCGGCCCGGCGAGCGGGACCTTCTTCGTCACGCGGCCGGTGGCCAGGTCCAGCGCGACGAGGATCGCGCGGCCGTCGTCGTCCTTCTTGAAGCCGCGCATCTCCGGTACGCCGGTCGTGCACGCCCACAAGAGCTTGCGCGGCGCATCGAGGGCGAGCCCGAGGACCGCCATGAGCCCGTCCGCCTCGCTCGTGAAGTCGCGCGCGGCGCCGCCCGGCGCGACGCGGACGATCTTGCGGCGATGGACGCTGCTCACGAAGAAGGCGCCGGTCGCTTCGTCCCGCGCGAGCCCCTCGGCGACGAAGTCTTTCTCGGGCAGCCGGAAGGCGACCGTGCTCGCCCGGGTCCGCTTGGCAGCGAGCGCGTCCAGATCGGCCTTCACGCGCGCGAACGCTGGCAGACCGCGCAAGGTCGCGAAGTCGTCCTCCGCCATGACGTCGACGTACACCTTGAGCCGCGCGACGCGCGCGAGCGTGGCCAC
This sequence comes from Myxococcales bacterium, assembly GCA_025359105.1. Classification (GTDB taxonomy): domain Bacteria; phylum Myxococcota_A; class Polyangia; order Polyangiales; family Polyangiaceae; genus JANYHK01. Next base: position 6,595 of record JANYHK010000062.1, read on the forward strand.
GGCGTCGTCGGCGCGCCCGTTCACCGCGTACGCCGCCGCGAGCGTGTAGAGCCCACGCGGTCGGCCAGGCTGGATCTTGACAGCACGCTCGGCGGACGCCAAAAACGCCGGCTTGTCGCTGGCCTTGGACGCTTTGACGGCACGTTCGAGCTCGTCGGTCGCGTCACCAGGTTCGAACGCCGGCGCCGCGCCGCCCGCGTCGCGTTCGACGTACACGCGGATCTTCGTCACGCCGCCGACGCGCGGCAGCGGATCCCCCGGCCGCGCGAGTCGCCCACCCTGGCCATGGTACGCAGGGAACGGCTCGTCCGGCGCCACGAGGCTCGCGAAGATCTCGCCGCGCCGGCTCACGATGAGCGCCGGGAGCGGGTCCTTGTCGCTCGCCGGCTTGCGGAGCAGGATCGTGACGTCCTTGTCACCGGTCGCCGCGACGATCGCGCCCTCGCGCGCCGCGGCCGCGCCGAGCAGCGTCGTCATCTTCCACGCGCGGTGCTCCTCGTTCTTGAAATCGGGCGGCACGCTCGCCAGCTTTGCCCCGTCGAGCGCGGGCGCCGGCACGCCGTCCACTTCGACGGTCACCGCGGCGCCGATGAGGAGCGCGGGCGCGGCCGTGGCCTGCGGCGGCGGCGGCTTCGGCATCCTCTTCGCGTCCGTCGACTCGCTGGCTTTCGTGCAAGCCAGAGCCAGAGCACACACCATCATCGCCCCCGCGATCGCGATCGTCCTCACGGCCTCACCCCTCTCCTTCGCGCGTTTGCGCGCTCGGCACGACCTCGTCACCGTCGTCGCCCAGGACGTCCGCCACTGCGCCCCGCTTCGTCACGCGGCCGCCGTCGATGAGCACCGCCCGGTCGCCGAGCGCGCGTGCTTCGCCGCGGTGGTGCGTCACGTGGAGCATCGGGACACCGAGCTCGGCGACGAACGTGCGCAGATCGCGGACGAGATCGTTTCGCAGCTCGCGGTCCATCGCGCTGAACGGCTCGTCGAAGAGGACGACCTTCGGGTTGGTGGCAAACGCGCGCGCGAGGGCGACGCGCTGCGCCTCGCCGCCCGAGAACGTCGCGGGCCGGCGCCCTTCCAGGTGTCCGACGCGCAGGCGTTCGAGCATCTTCCGCGCGCGCACGACCTTGTCGTCCCTTCCGATCGTGCGGTCCATCCCGTACATCACGTTCGCGGCCGCGGTCATGTGGGGAAAAAGCGCCAGCGTCTGGAAGACGAACGCGACGTGGCGAAGGTGCACGGGGCGGTCCGCGCGCGACGCCGCGTCGAACCAGACGTCCTCGCCCAGCGCGATTTTTCCGCGCGTCGGCCGGACGAGGCCGGCGATCGCGGCCAGCGTCGTGCTCTTTCCGGCACCGCTCGGGCCGAACAGAATCGTGATGCCGGGCGGCGCCTCGAAGCGCACGTCGAGGCGAAAGCCCCCGCGCTGCTCGACCTCGATCGCCACGGTCAACGCCTCAGCGGGCATGGCGCCTCGCGGTGAGGCGGTTCACGGTGTAGAGGATGCCGATGGCGACGGCCGTGAGCACGAGGACGAGGCCCAGCGCCTCCGTCTCGCGGTGCGCCTGGATGGCATCGTAAATGGCGAGCGACGCCGTCTGTGTCTCGCCGGGGATGTCCCCCGCGACCATGAGCGTCACGCCGAAGTCGCCGAGCGAGCGCGCGAACGCGAGCATCAGGGCCGCGATGATCCCGCGCGCGGCGAGCGGAAGACGCACGGTGAAGAACGCTCGCAGGGGGCTGGCCCCGAGCGTCCGCGCGGCCCGTACCAGCGTGATATCGACGCCCTCGAGCGCCGCGCGGCCGGACTTCACCACGATCGGCAAGGCGCCGACGGTGGCCGCGCAAATGGCGCCCGTCTTCGTGAAGACGATGGACGAGCCGGTCAGGTGCTCGAAGGCGTGCCCGATGAAGCTCCGCCGACCGATGGCGACGAGCAGGTAGTAACCGAGCACCGTCGGCGGCAGCACGATCGGCGCCGTCACAAGCGCGTCGAGGAGCTCGCGGCCCGGCAGCCGCTCCCGCGTGAGCAGCGCCGCCAGCGCGATCCCGAGGACCGCCGCCACGACGATCGCCACGAAGGCGATCTGAAGGGACAATACGAGCGGCGCGAGATCCATCAGCGGCGTGCAGCAATCGCAAGGAGCAGTTTTTCCACGTCGATCTCGTCTTGCTTCCGCCCGACTGCCCGCTTGTTGGCGACCAGGTCCTCGGCCGACAAGAGGCGAATGGGCGTACCCCCGTAAGTGCTCGTCACGGTCCGCGGATAGGCATCCTCGAACTGAACGGCCTCGATGCTCGTGAGAATGTCGATCCGGTTCGGTGCAACCCCGATTTGAAAAATGGTCCCCTCGGAGCTCAGATCTTCGATCGTCAAGTTGTTCAGCGGAGCCCCGAACCGCTCGAGTGCGCGGTGAACTCGCTCAGCGTTGTCGCTGCCGGGTCGCACCCAGACATCGAGATCCTTCGTGTACCGCGGCTCCGTGAAGAACATGACCGCGTGGGCGCCGACGACGATGAACTCAGCGGCCTCGGCGCACAACGCAGAGAACAGCTCGCTGAAGTCTTGGTTCGTCCCCATCCTGGCCTCGCCACGTCCGCGCCTCGCGAACCATGTCCCATGATGCCGCGAAAATCGCCTCTGCTCCGAGGTCTTGCCAGAACGCCCGGTCGAATTCCCCATCGTCCCTCTGACCACCGCGAAGCGTGCGCGTCACGACGGCTCGAGAGGACTTCACCCATGAAGGATACCACACCGCGCAACGACAGGAGCGCGCGCGGACCTCTATCTCGCGCTGGCCGCCGCCGCTTCGCCGGGGAGTAAGAACCCGTAACGCCGCATCACCGCGCGCCCGTCCTCCGTGCCGACGAACGCGACGAAGCGGCGCGCGCTCTCGGACGGCGCGATCCCCTTCCCTTTGCAGGCGACGAGAGCCTGGTCGATCCGCCCGTGCGCCTCCGCGGGGATCGTCGTGAAGGCGCCCCCCTCCGTCACCGTCGCGAGCGACAGGGCGACGATGGCGACCTCGACGTTGCCCGACTGCGCGAACTGCAGCGTCTGCTGCACGTTCTCGCCGTAGACGACGCGCCCCTGCACCTTGTCCCAGACGCCGGCCTTGGTCATCGCGTCCTTGGCGGCGCGCCCGTACGGCGCGTGCTCGGGGTTCGCGATCGCGATCTTGACCCACCTGGCGTCCGCGAGGTCGGCCACGCTCGTGGGCGGCGCCATCCCCGCCTTCGACCACAAGACGATGCGCCCCGTCGCGTACAGCGTCTTCGAGTCGCCGGCGCACGCGCCGCTCGCCACAGCGTCGTCGGCGAAGGTCATGTTGGCGGCGGCGAACACGTCGAACGGCGCGCCCTCGGCGATCTGCTTGGCGAGCAGCCCCGTCGAGCCGAACGAGAACGTCACCGCCTGGCCGGTCTTCTTCTTGTATGCGTCGCCGATGTCCTTGAACGCGAACGCCAGATCCGCCGCCGCCGCGACCTTGAGCTCGGGCGGACCGACCACCGGCTCCTTCTTGCACGCGGCGAACGAAGGCGCGCCGAGGGCGAGGAGGACGACGGCGATCGCGGGCCGCATCGCGTCAGGCCTTCGTGATGAGGGTGCCGACGTCCTCGCCGGCGAGGGCGCGCGTCAACATGCCGCGCTCGAGGCCGTTGACGATCTGCAGCTCGTGGCACGAGCGCGCGCGCGCCAGGTACTCGATGACGACGCGCTCGAGGATCATGTCGGGAAGGTCGGCCTTGAGAAGCTCCTGCGCGGTGATGCGCGGGATGTGCTTGGCCTTGGGATTTTTCTTCGGATCGTCCTCGAAGAGGCCAGCCTCGTCCTTCACGAAGATGGCGCGCTTGCACCCGAGCACCTCGGCGCTGAGAAAGACGCCAGCGTCGGTGCGGTGCTGCGGAATGCGCCCGTTCTCGGTCGGCTTCTCCCAGTACCCGAACGGCGGCATGCCCGTCATGATGGGGATGCACCCGAGGCGGAAGTAGAGCGGCAGCTTCTCGAAGTCGTCGTGCATGATGTAGATGCCGCCGTGCTTGGCGAGCAGCATCTGGAGCATGCGCGCGTTCTGGCGCGGGACGTAGCCGCCGAGCGCCGCGAGGATACCGGTGGGTAGCTCGAGATCGCTCGCCATCGCGTAGATGTGGCGCGCGCGCGTCCCGCCGCCGCAGCAGAGGAGGAGCTTGTACTGATCCTTCGCGGCGGCGATCTCCTCCAGGATGGGAAAGAGGGCCGCGCGGCCGCGGTCCATGACCGACTGGCCGCCGATCTTGATGACCTTCACGTCGGGCATCATGGCCACGGCGTCGTACTTGAAGCCCTCGCCCCCGCCGGTCAAAGGAGAGTTGGCGAACTGGCTCTCGATCTTCTTGCGCTCAAGCATGGGTCATCTCCTTCTCGATGACGGTGCCGACGTCCTCACCCGCGAGCGCCCGCGTGAGCTCTCCCTGCTTGAGGCCGTTCACGATCTGCACCTTCTTCACGTGGCGCGCGGTCCGCCACGCGGCGAAGAGCTGGCGATCGAGGATGAGCTCCTCGGGCATGTCGGCGAGGAGCTTCGCGAGCGTCGTCTTCTTGATCTGCTTGGCGTCCGCGTGCTTCTTCGGATCCTTCGTGTAGAGGCCGTCCTCGTCCTTCACGAAGATGATCTTCTGCATCCCGAGCACCTCGGCGTGGATGAAGAGACCGAAGTCCGACCCGTGCGTCGGCATCGGGCCGTCCTCGGGCGGCGGCTCCCAGAAGTGGTAGGGCGGGACGGAGATGACGATGGGCATCATTCCGCTCTCCAGGTAGAGCGGCAGCTCCCAGAAGTGCTCGCGCTGCATGACGATCGAGCCGTGCTTGGCGAGGAGCGCGTTCAAGAAGACCGCGTTCGCTTCCTCCATCGCGCCCACGAGCTGCGCGACGCCACCTGTGGGCAGGCCGAGATCGAGCGCGATCGAGATCGTGTGGCGCACGCGGGTGCCGCCGCCGACGCCGACGACCATCTTGTGCTGCCGGCGCGCGAGCGCGAGCTCGTCGGCGATCGGGAGCAGCGCCCCCTTGCCGCGGTCGAAGATCGAGTGGCCCCCCAGGCTGACGAGCGTGACGTCGGGCAGGATCGAGAACTCCCGCTCCGAGTCGGTCTTGGCGACGACGCGGCGGTCCACGAGGGACTCGCGCATGAGCGAAGAGGAGATGTGCGTCCGGCCGTCGCCGGTGACGAGCTTGGAGGTCATGGGGCCATTTTCTCGGTGGATCGTGCGTCTGAAGTGTCCTGCACGGGCGCAGCGCTGCTTGTTACAGTTTCGTTACTTTCGGGCCGCCGGAACTCGGCGAGGGGCTTCAGGATCTGGTAGCTGACGGCGCCGGAGAGGACGCCGAAAATCGTGTGGACGGTGAGCCCGGGGAGGAGCATCGCCCACGCGACCGCCGGGGCCTGCACCGTCAAGGTCACGAGGAAGATCGTGGCGAATCGGCCCGCGCCCATCACGCCACCGACCCACGACCACGTGAGCGCGCCGGGCAGGCGACCGCCGCGCGTGAGCATCGGTACGAGGAGATCGCAGATGAGGCCGGGCGCGACGTGCTTGGCGATCTCGAAGATCCCGTAGCGCCCGTCGCCGAGCAGGAAGGCGACGGTGCCCATGACGAGGCCGGTGAGCGTCGCGCCGAAGCGCGACTTCGTCTTCACCGACGCCACGATGTAGAGCGGCGTCAGGAGCACGAGCTTGTGGCCCGGCGCGAACGGGATGCTGGGGAGGATCTTGAGCGCCTTGATGCCGAGCATCGTGAGCGACATCCCGGCTATCACCGCGACGTCTGCCGCGAGGTGCTTCTTGGGTCCGAGATCGTGCCCGGCGAGGTGCTCCTCGCTCCGCTCGATCTGCCGCTCGATGCGGCGCAAGATCGGCGCGACGTCGCCGCGGCCCAGGCGCTTTACCGACGCCCAGAACCCCTCGTGCTCGCCCTCGTCCCCACCGCGCCCGCGACCGCGACCGCCACCACCGCCGCCGCCGCCACCACCACCACCACCGCGACCGCGGCCGCCGGCGCCTCCCAGGAGCGCGAGCACTGCGTCGATCGACGCCGCCACGATCGTCGGGACGCCGAGCTTCCCGAGCCCCGCGGCGATCGCCCGCTCGTCACCCGCGCGCGCGACCTGCGACGCGAGGACGACGCACACGACGCGCAGCACCATGAGCCCGCCGGCGATCGCGCCCGCGACGTTGAGGTCCAGCGTCCACCGCCAGATGTGCAGGGGCACCCAGCGATCGGTGGCCGGATCGTCGGACGTGAGCGCGTACGACAGCCCGATGAAGACCGCGAAGCCCCAGAGCTTGGTGATCTGCCGGACGAGCCGCCGCGGCGGCAAGCGCACGAGCAACCACAGGGCAGCCTGGCTCGCCGCCAGCGCTCCGAGCTGCCACGGCAACCGCAGGAAGAACACCCCGACGGCGACGCCGACGATGTAGACGACGCGGAGGCGGGGATCCATCCTCGCAACCTTACCACTCGCCTAAGACCCCCGCGCTCGCGGCCCGCAACTCGCCGCCGCTTCGCTGCTTGGCTACTTGCCTACGCCGCCCGCTACTTGCCGGCTTGCTGCTCTTGCTTCGTCTTGAGCGGAGGGCACACGCTGCGGAGGATCTTCTGGTTCACCGGCGGAAGCGACCGCAGATACTTGATGATCGAGTACGTCTCGTAGTCGTTCATCGTCGAGAAGTGCTTCATCTGCGGGCACAGCTCGAGGCCGGTCTCGTCGACGCCGCTGCGGATGGCGAGGGCGAGCTGATCGTCGGTCCAGCTCATGATGCCGTTCGCATCGGGGGTGAGGTTCGGCGGGTAGAGCTCGATGTTCGGATCCGGGGTGCCCGTGGCGGGATAGACGATGGGCTGGACCGCCCCCGCCATGTTCTGGCCGTGGCACTTCACGCACTCGCGCGACACGACCGACGTCTTGCCCTGCTCGACCGTGGCCTGGTCCTTCCCCGTCGGGGTCCCAGCGTCGTCCCCGCTGCTCGACGACTTGCTGCTGCACGCCATGAGCGCGGCGGCGCCACCCACCAAAAGCACAAGCAACCGTCGCATTCGCGCTCGCTCCTTCTCGGCTGAACCCAAAAACGAGAACGGCCCCGCTCTCACGAAAGAGAGCGAGGCCGAACTCTACTGCGTTTTCAGTCGTGACGCGAAATCACTGACCGCAGGTCTTGGCGTTGTACTTCGTGATGATGTCCTGCGCGAACGCGTCGATCGCGGTCGCCATCGCAGGCGTCACGGTGAACATCGGGTGCGAGTACGGCACGCCCGTGGAGGTCGCGGTCGCCTTGTCCTTCAGCGCGCTCGATGCGACGAGCGTGGTGCCGTTGGTCGAGATGTACTTGCTGATGATGAAGATGCCCTCGGGGGACATCGTGTTGCCCTTGAGGGCCAGGGCCGTCTGTGTCCCCAGGTTTCCGAAGTTCGCGTGCATCGCGTACTCGCCCGTCGCGTGGCAGCTCTCGCACGGGGCCTGGTTGCAGCCCGTGCAGTTGTTCGCGTTCTCGTTGGTGCGCTTGATGGTGCGCAGCTTGTCGAGCGTGATCGCCTGAAACTTCGTCGCGTCGACGCAGGTGCCGAGCTTGCTCAGGATGTTGACGGGGACGTTGTTGCCGCGGACCTGAGCCTCTTGCGCAAGCCAGGACGAGACGTCGGCGGTGGCTTGGGGAGTGAGGGCCGGGCCGGTGTGCTGGCCCTTGCGGAGCAGCATCGACGCCGTCGTGATGTAGCCGCGCGCTTCGACCGACGTGTACGCGGTGGAGGCGTCGGCATTCCAGAAGGTGGGCGCGCCGGCCGAACCGGGCGGGTTGTGGCAGCCCCCGCAGCTCGTCGTGAGCTCGGGGAACACCGTCTTGATGAAGTACTCCTTCGCCGACGGCGAAGTGATGCCGGGGGGAGGCTGGTCCGGCGGCGTCACGCCACCCGAGCTGCTGCTGCCCGGGGTGGTGCCGCTCGACCCGCCGCCGCCGCTGCTGCCCGTCGCCGGGCCGCCGCCGTTGCCGTTGCCCGAGCTGCCGCCGCCGGCGCCGCCCGGCTCGTTCTGGCCGAGCGTGTTCGGGTCATTCCCACCGCACGCCAGCGCCGCTGCGCCGACGAGGGTCGCGAACAGTGCAATTGCGTACGGCTTCATGTTCACTTGTCCTCCTGCTTGCGACGAAGCGCGAGCAGCATGCCGAGGCCGACGAGGAGCAGGCCACCGGAGGAGCCGCTGCTGGTGCCGTTCGAAGAGACCGAGCAGCCAGAGTTCGCGCCGTCGAGGCCGTTGTGGAAGGCGCCGCCGTTCGGGTCGGGGCTGTCACCGCCCGGGATGACGCTCGCCGGGGGCTGCGCATTCGGGCTGGTGTCGGTGCCGGGGACGTTCACGCGGGGGAGCGGACCCGTGAGGCTCGGCTGGCCAGTAGGGCCGACGCCGGGCGTGCCCGTCGGACCGCCGGGGACGGTCGGCACGCCGGCGATCCACGAGGCGGGAACGAGCGAGAGGTAGATGCTCTCGCGCGCTGCGAGCTTCGCGGTGTCGGGGGTCGTATAGCCCTGGACGGCGGAGCCGATGAGCGTCTTGACCTCGGGCATGAACGCCGTGGCGCCGCCGTTGTAGCCCGGGTTAGGAATCCCACCCTGCGCGTAGAGGAAGCCGCGCGCCTGGTTGTTCGGGTTGCGCTTACCGCGCACCACGGTGCCGGCGACGTCCGAGTAGGTCGCCACCTTGTAGAGCTTCATCGGATCCTTCGTGCCGAGCAGGTTGGTCGTGGTGTCGACCGGGATGACCTGAAGGAACGCCGCGCCGGTGCCGGTGGCCGAGCCGCCGGTCGAAAGGACGACCGGCATCTCCTTGCCCGTTTCGCCCCACATCGCGCCGGTGGCGCCGGCGTGGCGCGCGTAGGGAGCGACGTTCTGCATCACGGTGCCGACGGGCGCGAGCGTCGCCTTGTCGAACATCGCGAGGTTCGAGACGTTGTAGCCGCCCTGGTGTCCGTTGTTGTTGTTCGGGCCGCCGCGGACCGCCTGGCTCATCTGGTAGGAGACGGCGATGTGACCGCCGAGGTCGGAGATGTTCGGCTGAACCGCGTACTTGTTGTTCTTCGGATCGCTCTTGGCGATGAGGACGCTCTTGATCACCTTGCCGGTGTCGACGTTGAAGGAGAGGAGGCGGACGCCGATGTCGGCGGGCTGGTTGTTCGCCTCGACGCTCGCGAGGAAGGCCGTCTTGCCGTCGGCCGAGTTGGTGACGACGTCGGGGCGGCAGTGCTGCGCGTTCTGGATGACGCGGTTCAGGTACTTGACCTCGAGCTTCACGCCGCCGTTGGCCGCGTCGTCCACGACGTCGGTGCGCAGGACGTACGCGTTGTTGTTGTTGCGCTGCACGCCCATGACGAACGCGTTGTCCAAGCCCTGGACGCGAGCGATCGAGTGGGGGCCGTACTGCTGGTTGTCGTTGTTGCCCGAGAGCTCGATGAGGTTCGTCGGCTTGAGGAGGCTGTCGGTCCGGTTGGAGTTCGTGATCTTGACCGGCTTCAGCGTGGCCTTGTCGTAGACGAACGCCACCACCTGCGGGTTGTTGTTCTGGCCGTTGTCCTCGCTCGCGGCGACGAGGAAGTAGTACTTGCTGGTGGCGCCGATGTTCGGCTTCATCCACGCGCGGTCGCCGTCGAGGCGGGGGAGGTCGACCTTCTTCATCGCGTCGACCTGCGGACCGGCCGCGGTCAGCTGCGTGACGGCGAACCCGCCCTGCATGTAGCTGTTGTTGCTGTTGCGGTTCACCAGGTTGTCGGTGCGCGTGTACGTGAACAGCAGCGGGACGGTCGACGTGAAGGCCGCCGTCGCCGTGGTGCTGTCGTCGAGCTTGACCTGCGGGTCCATGAAGCCGACGCCCGTGCAGCGACCGACGCGCGGCACGGTGGCACCGGCGGCGTCCTTCTTGGTCGGGCCGAGGGCGTCGCCGATCAGCTGCGGGAGCACCGCGTGGTAGGTATTGAGGAGGATCGTGCCCTTGGAATCCCCAGCTTGGGGCGGGTCCGCCTTCGCGTTCGCAGCCGCGCCAACGATCGCGAGAGTCGAAACAGCCACTGCACAGATACGGGACGTCTTCATTGGGGAACTCCTCCGAGCGGACGGTTTGGTGCGAGCTGCCTCGCCCTAGCGTTTGCCTTCTTGATCGTCGTTCTTGCGCGCTTCGTCGTTGGTCGCGAGCTGCGCGCTTAGATTGGTGAAGTCAGAGATCGAGACGAGCTCACGGCTCATCGCGGTCGGGTGCTTGTAGACGTGGACGCTCGTGATGAGCGCGTCGCGGTCGACGGCGCCGTCGGCCTGCATCGACGCCGGGACACGCACGAGCACCTTGCCGTGCTGGTGCTTGCCGAGCGTGAAGAAGATGTCGTTCTGGACCTTGGCCCAAGTCTTTGCGTCGGCGCGGCCGACGACCTCGTCGCCGCTCACGAGCTCGACGCCGGCCGCCGACGCTGCGTCCGCGAGCTTCGTCAGCGAGAGCTTGGCTTCGCCGTCGGTCGTCGTGCCCATCGCGAGGGTGTCGCTCACGAGCTTGCGCTTGACGACGTTGACGAGCGCGCCGTCGACGTAGAGGCGCGTGCCCTTCGCGGCGTCGGTCGCGACGTAGGGCGTCGCGTCCGAGCACTCGCCGTCGGTGCCGACGATGCACTGCTTGCCCTTGACGATCACCGGCGCGTCCTTGGCGACGAAGACCGCGATCTTGCGGATCTCGTGGACGACGTACAGGTTCTTGAGGCCGGTGGTGTCCCAGTGGACCTCGGCGCCGCCCGTCTTGCCCGCGCTGAAACGGACGCGGAAACGGTCCTGCTCCTTGACGAGCTCCGAGCCCTCGACGCTGCCGATGCGGCTCGCGTTGTCCCAGACGTAGACGGACTTGACGCTGGCCGGCGCGACGCCGATGGCCTTCAGGTACTCGCCGAGGCGGAACTCCGGGGCGTCGTCCGAGCCCGCGTTCGCGATGGCGGGGAGGTCGCCGTAGCGGAGGACGCCCTTCTGGACGCCGTCGACGTACACGGGCAGATCGAGGCCCTTGAGCTTGCGCGTGCCGTGGAGCGGGTCGGCTGCGGGGGCCTCGGCGACGGGCGCCTCGGCCTTCGGCGCCGTGACGGGCGTGCTCACCTGGCTCCCCTGGCTCGTCGAGGGCTCGACGGACTTCTTCGAGCAACCGGCGGTCAGGGCCGCCGTCGCGAAGAAGAGGATCCAGGTGAGGTTCGAGCGGCGCATCGGTTGCCGACTCTTAGTGCAGCCGCCGTGCCGGACCGCGCTGGCGGAATTTAGCCGGGTGGTCACCCGCAAGTGCTTGGAGTCCGCACCCCCGCGGACAAAAAGCCGCTATCCGTCGTGGTTACCTGGTTGTTACACGCGATCCAGGGGTGACCTCGTGTCCGCTCGGGGGGCATAGAAGGGGATGTGGGTTGGATCGTTGGGACCCCAGGAAGATTCCGCTAAATCTGTCGGGACTGGACGCCGTCGAGGGCGTGGCACCCAAACTGGCCACAATGTGCGGCCCACAGCCATCACCCCCTGGATCGGCAACTTGCTGCCTGTGTCCATCAGGCAGCTTATCATCCGGGGTATGCGGCGAATTCTTTTGGGTCTTTTTGGTGCAGCGCTCGTGATCGCTTCGGCGTGCGACTCGTCGAACGACACAGTGCAGCCGCTCTCCAAAAAGGATGCAGGTAGTAGCGGAGCGACGGACGACGGCGGAAAGACGGACGGTGCCGTGGTCAACACCAACACCGTCTGTTACCGCCTCGGCGGCTTCAACAAGGTGCAGGCGATCGCGGGCGCCGTGCTGAAGGCGGTCTCCGCGGACTGCCGGATCGGCGCCTACTTCACCGGGCTGGCGCTGACCGAGCAGACCCACTTCACCGACTGCTTCAGCCGGCAGATCGGCGAGCTCACAGGCTGCGACGGCGTGACGTACGCGGGCTCGAAGGACTCCCTTCAGATCGCCTGCCGCACCCTCGGCGATGCCCACAAGGCCGTCGATCCGCAGATCACCGACGCGGACTTCGACGCGTTCGTGGCCGACGTCGTCAGCGTCATGCGGCAACAAGGCATGTCCACCGCCGATCTCACCGCGACCCTCCCGAAGCTCAACGCGACCCGCGGGGACGTCTCCCAGACGAACGACACCACGCTGGCGCAGTCGACGTGCGACGCGGGCGGCGGCGACGGCGGTGACGCGTCGCAAGACGGCGGCGCGGACACCGGAAGCGACACCGGCGTCGCCGACGCCGACGCCGACGACGCCGGCTGACCAGCGACTACGTCGCTCGACGGCCTACTGCGTCTTGCATTGACCCTGGCCGCTGCAGCCGAGGCCCGCGGCGCCGCCGGGGCAGTCGTTGGGGGTCTGGCACGGCCGCGTGCAGCGCATGCCCTTCGCGTTGAAGTTGAAGCAGTCGTTCGATGCGCAGTCGGTGTTCTTCGTGCAGATCGCGCCGAAGGGCAGGAGGCCGCCGTCGCCGCCCGCGTCACCGGAGGATCCGCTCGCGCCGCTCGTCCCCGAGGTGCCGCTCGTGCCACTGCTCGCGCCGCTGGTTCCGCTGCTTGCGCCGCTGGTTCCGCTGCTTGCGCCGCTCGTTCCGCTGCTCGTGCCGCTCGACCCCCCGTCGTCCGTGGTCCCGCCGCTCGACGAGCTCGACGAAGTGCCGCCGCAGCCCGCCGCCGCTGCGAGGACGACCGTGCACGTCGAGACGAGGAAGGCAGGAATCCAACGCTTCATGGGATCACCTCGCGGAAGTTCCTTCACTCTGGACGGTTTTCGTGGGGGCGGGGTTACACTATTGTCACACCTGGCGCCCGCGACGGCGGAGCAGGACCAGGAGCAAGAGTGCGGTGGCGGCGACCCCGATCGCGAACCACCACGCGCGAGGCCTGGTTGGCGCGGTCGCCGCCCGCGCGAAATCGGGCGCGACGTAGGCCGCGGTGTCGATGCCGTCGAGGCTCGGCGCCGGGCGCCCCGATGGGAAGAAGAGGAGGGCCGCCGCGAAGCCGTCGGCGCGGACGGCTGGCGTGAGAGGAATCGCCGGCGCGTACAGGTCGACGAGCGTGCGGACGTGGCGCGGCTCGAGCGACGGAAGCTCGCGAACGAGCGCCGCGGAGGCCCCGGAGGGATCGCTATGAACGAGCGCCTGCGCCTTCGCGATCGCGCGAACCATCGCTGCGGCGGTCGCGGGGCTTCCTTCGGCGAAGGACCTCGTGAAGACGAGCGCGTGGATCTGGCGCTCGGCGAGGCTCGGGACCTCGCCACCCGAGACGTGCACGAGGAGCTGCGCCCCCTGATCGACGAGCGCCTTCTCGAGGTACGGCGTGTGCGCGAAGAGCACGTCGATGTCGCCTCGCGCGAAGGCTTCGTTCTGCTCCTTGCCATGGATGATCCGCATCTCGATGTCGCGATCGGCGTCGAGCCCGTACGCCGCGAACATCGCGCGCAGTCGCGCAGGTGGGTGCGGCGCGACACCGACCCTGAGTCCCTTGAGCCCGAGGAGGCGCTCGCGCACCGGCACGCCGCGCGACAGCTTGCGCTCGCTCCACACCCGGCCGCTGACGACGAGGTTGATGGGATCGTTTTTCAGGAGGTTCGCGACGAGCACGAGCGGAAATTTCGCGGCAACGAGCTCCAGGTACACCGGTGGCGGCAGCACCGCGACGTTCGCCTCGCCGCGCTCGAAGATGCCGCGCGTCTCCTGCGGGGTCTTCGGAACGACCGTCGTGACGTCGAACCCCTCGTCGGCGAAGAACCCCGCCCCCTTCGCGAGCCAGAAGCTCATGTACTGCAGGTTGTCTGCGTCGGGGACGAGCACCTTCACGTCGCGGCTCGCCGCGCGCGCGGGCAAAGTCCAGCCCACGAGCGCGAGGGCTACAAGGAGGAAGAAGGCGACGACGGCGCGCGGGCGATTCACTGCGGCACGGGCGGCGGCTTGCGCTCCCAATCCCAGCGGAGGCCGAGGAGGATTTGTCGAGGCGCGCCCGCGAAGATGCCTTCGGGACGCCGCGCGGCGATGTAGGTCTGGTCGAGCGCGTTCTTCGCGCTGAGGCGCACGGTGAGCCCGCTCGGCGCGTGGCGGTAGCGGACGATCGCGTCGACGATGTCGTGCGCGGGCATGAGGCCGATGCGCCCGGTCACGTCTTCTGCGACGGTGTCGTTGACGTCGGTGAATTGCGAGCTGACGTGCGACCAGGCGACCTGGCCACCGAAGCCGCTCGGATGCTCGACGTCGATGTTCCCGTTCAGACTATGCAGGGGCGCATACGGCAGGAGGTTCCCCTGGTAGGGACCGCCGACGAACGAAGCGCGGACGAACGTGTAGCGTGCGCCGGCGTCGACGATCGTAGCCCACCCGAGCGCTCGACCGATCTGCACGACGGCACCCGACTCCAGCCCGACGTGCTTCGTCTCGCCGGCGTCCACCTCCGACGTCACCGACGCGGCCGAACCCGTGTTCAGCACGACCTGGTTCTGGAACTTCGAAGCGAACCCCGTCACCTCCCCGCGCAGCCACTTGGTCGGCGCGACGCGCGAGCCGATCTCCCAGTTGGTGCTCTGCTCCGCGCTCAGCTGCGCCGGCAGGCCTTTCGGGCTGATCGACGACGTGATCCGCGGAGGCGCCCAGCCGACGTGGAGCCCCGCGAACACGTTTGCCGTTCGGGCTCCGTACACGATGCCGATGCCGGGGATGACGCCGCCTGTGGCGCTGTCGCCCGGCAGCGAGACGTCGACGGGGCCGGCGCCGCTGCTCTGGCGCAGGGTGATGCGGTGAAACGCCGCGTGCTCGACGCGCAGGCCCGGAGTCACGAGGAGATCCTCGCGGAACGCGATGCGGTCCTGCGCGTACGCGGCCACGGCGAGCGTTCGGTGCTTCTCCTCGGTGTCGAGCGTGCCGGCGTAGGACGTGATGTCGCCGCCGCTCCGCTGCTGGTAGTGCGCGGTCTCGCCGAGCAGGCGCGCGCCGTAGTCAAGGGTGTGGCCCACGCCGCCGGTGTCGAAGCGGGTCTCGAAGCGCGGCTCGACGCCGGCGACCTGGTAGTCGCGGTCGAGGATGGTGTCGTTCTTCTGGAAGTAGATCGCGCCGCCCGGCAGCTGCGTGTCGCCTACGATTCGGTCGTACGATTGCCCGGCGAAGCCCGCGCGCGCGTAGTTCTCGCGCCGCCAGAGTCGGTTGGTGTCGTAGGCGTAGAGGAGCGTCTTCAGTTTGGTGCTCGTGCCTATGCGCTGCTCGTGCGTGAGCGAGGCGTCGTACCGCCGCAGGTGCATCTTGTCCGACGGCGCGAGGGTCGGGCGCCGGGGATCCTGCGCGTACATCTGCCGGGTCAGCCCGACGTCGTCGGAGAGGGCCGAGTCGTCGTGGAAGCCTATCTTCACGATGGCCTGGCCGGTCTCGCTCGTGTCGAACGCGACCTTGCCGAGCATGTTGGTCGACTCGAACGCCTCGTCGCGGAAGCCGTCGCCGCGCCGGTAGAGGGCCTGGACGACGTAGCGCGCGCCCCCGAACGTGTCGCCGTAGCTGGCGAGCCCGCGCGCGTAGCCGTACTGGCCGCCCTCCGCGTCGAGCGTGACGTGCTCGTACCTCGGCGGGTTGATCGTCAGGAAATTCACGACGCCGCCGATGGTCTGCGGCCCGAAGAGGATGCTACCGCTACCCTTCACGACCTCGATGCCGCGCATGCGCTCGATGGGCGGCGCGTAGTACATGTCCGGCTCGGCGTATGGGTTGAGCGAGATGGGAACGCCGTCCTCGAGCACGAGGACGCGGCGGCTGCGGCCGGATTCGAGCCCGCGGATGCCGATGTCGAGGCGACCGCCGCCGCCGTACTCCTGGCGCACCTGCACGCCCGGGACGCGGCGGAGCATCTCGGCCGCGTCGGTAGGTTGGGCGCGCTGGATGTCCTTGTCGCCGATCACCGTGCCGGAGCCAGGAACGCGCTGGAGCGAATCGGCCTTGTCGCCGATCACGCGGACCTCGGGAGGGTCGGATTTGGGGGTCGGGGTCGGGGTCGGGGTCGGGGTCGGGGTCGGGGTCGGGGTCGCGGGCGCGGTCGGGGTCGCGGGCGCGGTCGGGGTCGGGGTGTCGGGCGCGGTGTCGGGCGCGGGCGCGGTGTCGGGCGGAGGCGGATCCGGTGCCTGCGCGAGCGCTTCCGCGGGGAGAAGCAGCGTCGCGAGAAACGCGAGGCGACGGCTCATGGGGCTTTGCAGAGGCCCATGTTGTTGCAGCCCGTGGAGGGCGGCGGGCACTCAGTGGGCTGCGTGCAGTGCCTGGTGCAGCGCTGCCCCTTCGCGGCGAACAAGTAGCAGAGCCCCGTGTCACACTGCGCGTCCGCATCGCACACCGACATGAATGGGAGCAGCGCCGAATCGGGCGACGCGTCGCTCGCGGCCTCGACGCCGAGCGCGTCCGCGGACCCGGCGTCGCCGGAACCGGGCACGCCCGGGAGCTTGCCGCTGCAGTCGCATGCGCCGTAGCCCTGCCCGTCGCCGGTGCACTGCTGGTATCCGTTCGTGGGCGCGCCAGGGCAGTCGCAGGCGCGGTAGTCCTGCGGATAGCAAGGCTTGCCGTCGGTCGCGCACGCGCCAAGGAGCGCAGCCACGAGACCCACCGCGGTCACGACCCGGGTGCCGAGCTTCACGGAGGTCATCGTAGCCAAGGCTCCGGCCGGCGGACTACCAAACCGGGATTCTTTCGAAGTTGTAACATCGCTTCATGAAGTCCTTCCGCGACGCCGCGCAACTCGACGCGCGTGGCCGCGGCAACGCGACCTACGTGTACGACACGATTTCCCGCGAACACGAGGTCTCGCGGCTTCCGAAGTAGGCTGCCCTTGCGCGCGGTGCTACCCTCTTGCAATGGACAAGCGCCCTTCGATCCGCACGGTTGCGGCCGTCCTGACGTTCCTATCCGCGGGCGGCGTCGCCACGCTGGTCGCGTGCTCGGACGTGGGGACGACGACCTACGGCGATCCCTCGGGCCTCCGCTCCCAGAACCTCCCCGGCGAGGGCGGCACCGAGGCCGTCGTCTGCGGTGACGGCGGCAGCGGTGACGGCGGCGGTGGCGGCGCGGGCGGCTGCGCGATCTCGTTCAAGGCGGACATCTACCCGAAGATGACCGCGACCGGCCCGTGGAAGTGCGCGTCGACTGGCAAGTGCCACGGCGGCGGGCAAGCGCCGGCGATCGACGGCACGACGCCCCAGACGGTCATCGACAGCCTCAAAGGCTACGCGATCAAGGTGGGCGGCAACCCGGTGCCGTACATCAACGTCGACGGCGGCAAGGATCCCACCAGCTCTTCGTTCGTGTGCAACGTGACGGGCCAGTGCGGGCAGGGCATGCCCATCGCGCCAGGCACTGCACTCACGACGGACGAGGTCTGTCGCATCGACGCATGGCTACGCTGCGGCGCTCCCAACAACTGAGCCGCGCGGCCACCGTCCTCGCGATCGCGGCGTCCGCCGGCGCGGCGGCGCAGGCGTGCACCTCGTCGTCGGGCGGTCCCGCGTCGCCCGCGTGCGTTCAGGGGCTGTCCACGGCGTGCCAGCCGCTCTACTCCCCGCCGACGTTCGACACCCTGTACGCCAAGCTCTTGGTCCCCACCTGCGCGAGCGGTAACGGCACGTGCCACACGTCCGACGCCGCGAAGGGGGGCCTCGTCTTCGCGAGCGCCGACGACGCCTACGACCGCCTTGTCGGCAAGGGGCGCGTGACCCCAAGTGATCCGGCGTGCAGCCTGCTCATGAAACGCGTGACGTCGACCGACCCGAATTTCCACATGCCGCCGGGCCCGACGTCCCTCTCCGCGGGCGAACAATGCGCGCTCGTGCAATGGATCTCGGCAGGAGCGAAGCGATGATCCGCACGCGCGGAGCGATGGGCGTCCTTTCGACGACGTTGGCGATCTCGGTGGCGGTGCCGCTGGCGTGCACGAGCAAGTCGACCGACGCCTTCTTGTCGCGCGACGAGATGCTCGACCCGCAGGCGTGCTCGAAGTGCCACGCCGATCACTACAAGGAGTGGTCGGGCAGCATGCACGCCTACGCCGCCGAGGATCCGGTATTTGTGGCCATGAACAAGCGCGGCCAGCGCGAGACGAACGGCGCGCTCGGGGATTTTTGCGTGAAGTGCCACGCGCCCTTGGCCGTGCGCGACGGGCTCACCAAGGACGGGCTCGATCTCGCGAGCGTCCCGGCCAACCGCAAGGGCGTGACGTGCTTCTTCTGCCACACCGTCGATCAGGTGACGGGCACGCACGACGCGGCGCTCACCTCAGGGACCGATCTGACGATGCGTGGAGAATACAAAGATCCGGTGGCCAACACCGCGCACCGCGCCTCGTACTCGGCGCTTCACGATCGCGATCAGCTCGAGTCGGCGCGGATGTGCGGCGCATGCCACGACATCGTGAACGGGCACGGGCAGTCGCTCGAGCGCACGTTCGCCGAGTGGCAGACGTCGGTCTTCTCGCACGCGCCGGGCGGCGCCACGTGCGGGCAGTGCCACATGGCGCAGGGCGCGAACCTCGAGCCGATCGCGCAAGCGCCCGGCGTCTTCGCGCGACGCAGGCACGCCCACACGTTCGCGGCCGTCGACCTCGCGCTCACCGACTTTCCGCAGAGAGACACGCAGAGGGCCGAGGTCCAGGCACAGCTCGACAAGACGCTGCAGTCTGCGCTGTGCGTCGGCGCGACCGGCGGGCAGATCAAGGTGATGCTCGACAACGTGGCTGCCGGCCACTCCTTCCCGAGCGGCGCGGTCCAGGACCGGCGGCTGTGGGTCGAGGTGACGGCGTACGCCGGCGCGGACGTCGTCTACCGGAGCGGCGCGCCGGCGACGGACGGGACCCCCATCGCCAGGTCGACCGATCCCGATTTGTGGCTGATGCGCGACTGCATCTTCGACGCCGCCGGCAAGGAGGTGCACATGTTCTGGCAGGCCGAGCAGCTCGAGAGCAACGTGCTCCCTGGGCAAGCGACGTTCGACCCCACCGATCCGCGCTTCTACCAGACCCACATCGTGCAGACGTACCCGCGCGCGGCGCAGCTGCCGAAGGCGCCCGACCGAGTGACGATGCGCGTGCACCTGCAGCCGATGGGCACCGACGTCCTGGACGATCTCGTCGCCTCCGGCGATCTGGATCCGGCGGTGCGAACGAAGATGGCGACGCTCGACGTCGGCGCCCTCCTCGAGTGGACTGCGGCGCAAGCAACGGCCACCTACACCGACGCGACCGATCACCAGCTGTACCGCTGCGTCACGGACACCAACTTCAACGTCGTGAGCGATCGGGTGCCCGCGACGAACCACACGCGCTGCAAGTAGCGCCGCGGCGACATGTTCCGAGAGATTTACGAGAGCCCGGTCCTGCACCCCGTCCTCTTCTGGGCGGCGGGGGCCCTTTTCTTGCTCGCCGTCTCGCGGAAGCTGCCGTTTCTCTACGCGTACCTCGTGGCGTTCGGGGTGGAGATCCTCGCGGACGCGACGCTGACGAGCCCGTGGACTCCGGTCCCGCCGCGCACCGGGCTCGCCACGGTGGTGGCGATCGGCTTCGTAATCCTCGGAGATTTTCGGTATTTCGTGCTCCTCTTCCGCGCGCAGACGGTCGGCCCGATCGCGGCGCGTGGGTGGCTCGCGGCCGCGGGGCTCTCGCTCGTCGTTCCAGTGCTCTCGGTGGTCGTGCGGGCCGCCTTCCCCACGGCGCTCGCGAACATGCAGGTGACGTTCCTCACCTACGAGCTCATGTTCTTCGCGCTGGTCCTCGCGATCCGCCTGCGTTTGCCCCGCGGAGCGCCGCATGCGGCGTGGGCCCGGTGGGCGACGAGCTACGAGCTCTTGCAGTACGGGCTGTGGGTCGCCGCGGACGTCGCCATCCTTTCCGGCTACGATGCGGGCTTCCTCGTGCGCATCTTGCCCAACCTCATGTACTACGTCCTCTACCTTCCGTTCGTCGCGTGGCTCGCCCCGCGCGCGCTCGCCGAGCCATGGCAAGGGGCGCGGCCGTAGCGCTCGCCACCGCCGCGCTCCTCCTCGTCGCCTGCCGCGACGCCGGCCGGAACGCGGACGCGGCGCGCCTGTCGTTCCAGAAAGACGGCGCCGAGCTGCGGAGCGTCGCGCTCGCCGACCTGAAGAGCGTCCCGGCCGAGACGTTCACGGCGTTCGACCCCTACTACAACAAGAAGAAGACCTACCGCGCGCTGCCGCTCCGCGCCGTGCTCGAGCAGGGCTTCGCCGGGCTGGGCGCGCCTCTGGAGGCGCAGGACTTCGTGCTTCGCGCGAAGGACGGCTACACCGTGCCGCTCTCCGGTGCGCGCCTGCTCGAGCCAGGCGCGTACATCGCGATTGCCGACGTCGACGTGCCGGCGTGGGAGCCGATCGGGCCGCAGCAGGTGAGCCCCGGGCCGTACTACCTCGTGTGGCGAGGCGACAAACAGCAAGATCTCGAGACGCACCCCCGGCCCTGGCAGCTCGCGACGATCGAGATCGCGCGCTTCGAGGCGACGTTCCCGCACGCCGTCCCCACCGGGGAGGCGCCGGGCTCACCGGCGATGCGCGGCTTCGCGACGTTCCGTGCACAGTGCATCCATTGCCACGCGATCAACCGCGAGGGGGGGCGCGTCGGCCCCGATCTGAACCTGCCGCAGAGCATCCTCGAGTACCGACCCGAGGCGCAGGTGCGCGCGTACATCAAGAACCCACTGGCGTTCCGCTACGGGAACATGCCCGCGCACCCGAACATGACGGACGCCGATCTCGACGAGCTCGTCGCTTATTTTCGGGCGATGAAGGATCGGAAGCACGAGCCCGACGCGGGGGCGCGGTGAGCGCGCCGACCGTCGCGCGCGAGGGCAGCGCCGAAGCGGACCTGCGGGGCCGCCTCGCCGCGCTGCCGGCGTGCCTGCGCGAGATCGCAGTTCTGGTCGCGGCAGACGCAGGCGCTGCCGCCGCCGTGCCCGCCGCGGCGAGCGTCCTCGTCACCGGCATTGGCGGGTCCGAGGCGCCGGCGCGGATGCTCGCTGAGCTGTGGCGCGGATCCGGCGTGGCCGCGTCGTTCGTCCCGCTCTCGGCGTTCGTGTCCACCGCGCCCACGACAACGACGACGGCCGGCGATCGACGCGACTGCACGCTCGTCGTGTTCTCGCAGGGGCTCTCGCCGAACGCGCGCCTCGCGCTGGCTCGCGCGGGGGAGTTTCGCGAGGCGCTCCTCTTCACTTCGGTGAAGGACGATCCGGCGCTCGCGCGCTTCGCGGCGCT
This sequence comes from Myxococcales bacterium, assembly GCA_025359105.1. Classification (GTDB taxonomy): domain Bacteria; phylum Myxococcota_A; class Polyangia; order Polyangiales; family Polyangiaceae; genus JANYHK01. Next base: position 27,868 of record JANYHK010000062.1, read on the forward strand.
CGGGGGGCGCGTCGTCGTCTTGCCGCCTTCGAGCGAGCGGGGAACGCTCGTGCGGGTGCTCGGCCCCTGCGCCGCAATGCTCGCCGCCGCGCTTCACACGGGCGCCGCCGCCGCGAGCGACGTGGAGGCGCTCGTGGCCGCGATTACGCGCGCGCCCGCTCGCGTCCCCGACGTGCCCCTGCGCGCGCGCGTCGCGTTCGTGACGGCGGCGGGCTACGGCGAGCTCTGCCACGCCATGAAGAACACCTGGCTCGAGGCGCTGTGCGCGCCCGAGCCACCTTCGTGGGACGTGCTTCAGATCGCGCATGGCCCGTTTCAGCAGTTCTTCGACGACGAGATCCTGCTGATCGCGCTCGAGCGCGACGGCGCGGAGCGCGCGCTGTGGGAGCGACTGGCGACGATGCTCGTCCCGTCCCGTCACTCGCTCGTACGCCTCTCTTCTTCCCTGCCGCGCGCGCTCGCGCCGATCGATCACCTCGTCCAGGTGCTCGAGCTCGTCTGCCGCGCGCTCCGTCACGCGCCGCGCGATCTCGGCGCGTGGGCCGGCTCGGGCCTGGACGCGCCGCTTTATGGATTGGGGTCCGAGGAAGAGGCGTGATTGCGCGCGAAGGCGGTCAGGGGGCGCAGCAGATGGTCGTCGGCTGCGTCGGCGTCACGGCTCCGGTCGGGGTCGAGCTGGTCGGCGGGCACGCCCCGGCGTCGAAAGAGAGGGCACCGGTCAACTGGATGCTCGGAGGATCGTTGAGGCGCGCGCAGGCCGTCGGGATCGGGATGCCCCCCGGGGGGCCATTGCATTGCGTCGTGATCGTGCCGACGCACGCCGTCGGCGACGCGCCGCACGTGCACGCGGTGCAGTCGCGTGCGTCGGTCGCCGCGCCGTAGTAAACGCGACGCACGGCGTAGCCACCCACGGGGCACGCGACGTCGCCCGGCGAGATGACGCAGGGGCGCGGTTCCATCGGCGCGCGGGGCAACGGCACGCAGGCCTCGCCCTCGCCGCACGCCCCCCGCGTCGGCGGCACGGCGACCTCGCACGCGCGCCCGCTCCGGGCCCACGCGACCGGCAAGACGGTCTTGGTCGGCTGCGGGACGCAGCTCGCCGCGGGCGCGGGCGGCTGCGCGAGCATGCTCTTGGCGAAGTTGCAGTTCGCTTGCACGCTCGCGCACGCGCCCCCGACGGTGACGGTGTCGCAAGCCGCACCGCTGCAGTCGTTGGTGCTGAAGATCTTGACGCTGAATGACGTCGGGCAGACGCCGCTGGCCGTCGCGGGACCGCACGTGCAGCCGCACGTCGCGGAGGGGGCCGTCGGATCGGCGAAGGCGTCGAGCCGCGTCGTCGGGTAGTCGACTCCGCACGTGGGCGGCGCGCCCGGGCCATCCCACACCGCGACGGGGCCGATCCAACCGGGCGGCGTCGCGAGGCAGGCGCACGCGCCGGTGGGGGCATCGATGATCTGGACGTCGGGCAGCGGCACGGCGTCGCTTCCGATCGTCGCATCGCTGCCCGTTTCGCTCCCCGATTCGCCGCCGGTGTCGCTGCCGCCAGTGGCGTCGGCGCCGCCGCCCGTCAGCCCGTCGGTCGAGACCGTCAGCGAACACGCGGAGGCCGCTCCTAGTGCACCGGCGATCAGGCCGACGAGCCACGCGGAGCGACCTCGCACCATCTACTGAAGCTACCACGATCGCGCGGGCGACCGCGCACGTCAGCGCGGCACGTTGGCGGCGCCTGCGCCGTTGCCCCACAGTCGGACCGGGATGAACGTGACGCCGAGGAAGAGCGTCAGCCTGCGCGTCGACGGGAACACGCTCACGTCCTCGCCGACGTCGAACATGACCGACGGGCTGGGCGAGTAGCTGAGCCCCATGAGGAGTCCGGCGTCCTTCGGCGCGATCCGACCCGCATCGGTGAATCCGTACGTCTCCACCATCACGCCCAGGTGAAACGGGAGGGGAACGCCCGCGGCGAGCGTGCCGAAGCCCTGTACCGATCGCGCGGGCAGATCGAACTGCCAGACGTTCACTCCGCCGTTCAGGTCGAAGTGGACGCCGCAGAGATCCTTCGTCGCATAGGCCCAGAACGAAGCGTCGTACGCGAAGGGAAAATCGCGGGGCGGGTTGAAGCTGGGCACGCTGAGCGCCGCAGAGAACGCGATGGACGGGATCGCCTTCGTCTGATCGACGATGTGCGTCTTGAGGCCGAACGACACATCGTCGTAGTAGCGCAGCGAGCGCGACACCGAGCCCGACGTGAAGACGTAGCCGTTGCCCCCGACCTGCGCCTGGAGCCACTCGACGAGGGTGAGCTTCAGGAGGAGGGGTTGATCGTGGATGAAGCCGCGCGGCTCGACGACGCGCGACGCGAGGCCGACCTCGATCTCGAGGGCGCCGGGCGGGACGAGGTCCGCGCTGCACGAGATGGTCGGGCGGCACGGCAGGACGCGCAGGGCATCGGCGTCGGCCCCGCGCGTCTCTGCGCCGGTGAGATCGAAGTGGGCGAGGGCGAGCACGATTGTTATCGTCGCTCACCCTCGCCGCAAATGGCACGAGAACCGCGCCAGACTGGACCAGGCCAAACTAGGGCTTGGTGATCACGCCGCACGCCTGGCGCGGGGGCGGGCCGGGGGCGGGCCCCGCTTCTGCGTCACCGGCATCGTCACCGGCATCAACCGGCGCTGCCGGGAGCTTGTGGTAGACGATCGCGTGGCCGACGACGGAAACCGGTCCGGCGCTGACGGTGATGTCCGCGACGGGCACGGTCAACGCGCCGACTCCGGCTTCGTTGACGGTGATCTTCCACTCGCCGTGGTACGGGCCGCCATCTGGACCATAGTGCGGGCCGGGTGTCGTGCAGTCCGTCCCGTTGTGGACGTGCATTCCGTGGACGCCGGGCGCGCCGTTCTGGATCCCGAGGACGACGCTGACGGTGCCGTTCAACTCGGTGAACTTCGCCGTGCCGGTCGTTCCCGCGTCGTCGACGGACGCGAGGATCGAGCTCGCCGTCAGCGTCGTTCCGGTGTCCGGGGGGGGCTGCACGACGTCCGGGAGGGGCTGGGAGTCGGTGCCGCTGCTCCCGCTGCTTCCGGTGTCATTTCCTCCGCTGTCCTTGGTGCTCCCGCTGGAAGACCCAGAGGCGTTGTCATCACCGCCGCAACCGTTGATCACGCCAACGGTCAAGAGGAGCAGGGCTCCCCCGGCCAGGCCCATTCGGCGAGCTAGCTTGGTCATCGCGTCCTCCACGAAGCTTAGGGAACAGTTGTCCGCGCGGGTCGCCAACGACCGGATCCCCGCCCGCAGACCGTACGCAAATTTCGCGCCGTGTCACCCAAACAACGTGGCGCACGAGGTTTCGAACGTTTCCCCGACATGAGGAAGGGCGGATCGTGGCAGGTGGCCCCCTGCCTTGACCCACCCTGTGGGGCACGGACTCCGCTGGGGCGGCAAATGTCCATGCGGGGCTCCGCGTGCCCGGCGAAGCGGCGACTTGGACGGTTCTTGCGACGCTCGGCCATGAGCGCTCTGATGACGAGAGCAGGTGCGCGCGTGCCAGTGGTCACTCGTCTCTCGCTGCCGCTGGCGCTGATGATCGCAGCGTGCGGAACGTCGATGTCGACGGTCGACGGTGGCGCGGACGGCGACGCGGGCGCCCTGGACGACGCGACGTTCGGCGACGAACGCGCGGGCTTCGACTCGTCGTACACGCCGTACGACGGGCCGGTGCCGGTCGGCGCTCCGTGCAACCCGCCGTGCGCGGCCGATCAATTCTGTTACCTGCGGCGCATCACAGGTGGGCGTGGGCGCGCGCCGTTCGCCGACGGAGGCGCGACGGACGGGGGCGACGCCGGGGATTCGAGCGGATCGAGCGACGCAGGCGAGGCGGGCGATGCAAGCGTCTCCCCCGGTTGCTACCCGGACCCTCCCGCGTGCGACGCGACGCCGACCTGCGCGTGCGTGCTGGCTCAGTTGATCGGCGTAGGCTGCGATCGGAACGATCTCACCTGCGAATCGGACGCGCTCTTCTGGCCGACAGTGGTGTGCACGCTCAACTTGCCGTAAGCCAGATCCCGCGGCACCAGCGCCTCGTGTGCGTCGATCACTGGCGCGGCTCAGCCGGCGATGCAGAAGAAGAACTGCACCTCTTCGGCCGGCGCGGCATCGGTCGCGGGGAGCGCGAAGGTCACGCGCCAGACGCCCGGCATGAAGAGGTAGACGGGCGTGACGGAGTAGCTCCCGTCGCCCTTCGGAGTGATCACGGCCTTCACCGAGCTGCCGTGCCCGTGGTCCGGCATGAACGACGCGATCGACAGCGGCGCGTTCGACATGGGCGCGCCCGCGCCGTCGGTGACGCGGAGGGTCCACGCGTTCGTCCCGACCGACGGCGGCGCCGGCTCGCTCGCGACGAGCGTGACCTTGAGCCCCCCGCTCGTCGACGCCTTGGCGAGGTTCGCGACGTAGGTGTCGACGCGCGCGTCCTTCTGGCACGTCACCGTCGCGTCGCTCGCCTGCGCATCGGCGACGGCGCCCGACGCACCCGACGAGCCGCTCGAGGTCGTGCACGCGGGGGCGCCCGCCAGGGACGCGGCGACGGCAACCAGGAAACGAAGCGAAGTCTGATGGGGGGGCGGGGCCATGCCAAGGGGGTACGCACGAGGCGGACGAGCGGTTTCTCACAACCTAGCGCTTTCACGCAAAACCGCACGAGATCCGTCAGTTTTGAGGTGCACCGCATACGAGCCAGCCAAGGATCGCGGCGCGTTCGTCGGCCGATAGGGCGGCGGCGTCGGCGGGGGGCATGAGGCACCCGTACACCTGGTTGAGGACGGCGCTGCGCTGGCGGAAGACCGCGTCGTAAGTGCCGAGATCGCGCGAAGCGACCTCGAGCCCGCCATCGCCATGGCAACCCCAGCAGCGGCGCGCGAGGACAGGAAGCACGGCAGCGTCGTAGCCAGGAGCAGGGGACGGGCACGCGGCAGGCAAGTCGGACGGGCACGCCTCCGGCCCCCCATCCCCCGCGGCGGCGTCCGATGCGGGCGGCATGGACGAGCTCGTCGAGCACGCCGCCGCGAGCGCCGCCGGGAGCGCCACGAGCGCGAGCGCGAGCGCGACGCGGCTCAGCGGGTGAGGGCGCATCCCAAGACCTTTCCCCGCGGCGTGCGCGTCTCGCGGCCGGCAAGGACGTCGTCGAGCGCGTCCTTCAAATAGGCTTGGGCCTCCTCGGTCAGCTGGGTGTGATCGGAGTCGATACCCCCCGCGTAGCGCACGCGCCCTTCCCTGTCGATCACCACGGTGTGCGTCGCCGCCTCCGCGCCGAAAGCCGACGCCGCCGAACCGTTCGCGCTCGTCCATAGCGGGAACGGGTAGCCGCGCCGCCTCGCTTCCTCGGCGTCGCGCGCAGGAGTCGCGGTGATCTCGGCGTCGATGGCAACGAAGGCGACCCCCCGCGGGTGGTAGGTCGCGTAGAGCGAGACGAGGCGCGCGTCGTGCGCAGCCTGGCACGGGCAGTGCGCCGAGAAGAACGTGACCACCATCACCGGCGCCGTGCCGAGCTCCGCACGTAGGTCGCGCGGGCGCCCAGCAGCGTCGGCGACGAGGATCCGTTCCTCGAGCGGCCGGAGTGGCGCAGGCGCGCACGCGGAGGCGGAGATCGCCAGGAGCGCGACGCTGGCGGCGGCACCGACGATCGCCTTCAGAACCACGCGTACACCCCTCCGATCGTCAGCCCCGCGGTCGCCGGCAGGTTTCTCCCGAGCATGGGCACCGGCGGGTTGATGAAGAGGCTGCCCGTCAGGCGCAGGTGATCGCTCAACGGATAGAGCCCGGCCACGCTCGTCGTGAGGATGCGGCGCGAGCTCTTCGCGACCTCCTCGCCGTCGATGCTCCCGTTGCCCTCGATCGCGAACGAGCCGACCAGCACGAGGGCCGCCGCGTTCGAGAACGTGTAGCCGCCAGCGACGAGCGCCGTCGTCTGCGTGCCGAGCACCGAGTGGACCCCCTGCACGGTGCGCGCGGCGCGCTTGGCGACGAGCACCGTCGCGTTGACGAGCCACGCGCCGTACGTCTGCTCGAGGGCGAGGCCGACGTTGCCCTGGAACGCGCCCGTGCCGGTTGCGTCCGTCGCCAGCGGGTGGGTTGCCGACTCGGGCGGCGTTCCTGTAGGGAGCGTGAGGCCGGCGAGCACGCCGATGCCCGGCACGACGAGCGATCCGCCGGCGAGCGCGAAATCGTAACGCGCGCTCAGGTTGACGTCGCCGAGACCGCCGCCGAGCTCGGCGCCGTTGGCCCGTGTCTGCCGGTGCGTCTCGACGATCGGTACCAGAACTGCGGCCTGCGCACGCTTGAAGAAGCGCACCGCGCCGAAGACGTCTTGCTCCAGGTCGACCTCGCTCGTCCCCGTCGGCGACGTCGCGTAGTGGCCGTTGGAGTCGAACGACGCGAACACGTTCGCCGCACGCGCCTGCGCCCCGGCGAGCCAGGCCTCGTGCGGCGCGAGGCGACCCGGCGTCAACGCCGAGCCACCCGCGCAGCACGCCTGGGCGCGCGCGCCCCTTCCCCACGTGAGGCAAGACAGCCCCACGAGGAGACCGAGCGCCACGTGCAGGTTAGGGGACGGAGATGATCGGCGCCGCATGGTCGCTGATTCGCCCGGTGAACGTGAGCCGGAGCTCCCAGTCGCCCGGCATGAACATCCCGACGTCGGAGATCGCGTAGCGCCCGTTGCCTTGGGGCACGACCGCGGTGCGGACCGACGAGCCGTGCCCCATCGCGGTCATCCAGGGGACCGCGTCGATCGTCAGGCCATCCTGCGGCGCGCCGCTCGGGTCCTTCACGTCGACGAGGACGCTGAATGTCCCGCGCGGCGGCGGTTGAGGATCGGTGCGAACGTGGCTTTGGGGGCCCCCCGGGG
>JANYHK010000123.1 GCA_025359105.1 Myxococcales bacterium
CCTGGCGATCGACGCGGCGAGTGACCTCAGGCACGAGTATATCGGCGGCGTCGCCTATGCGATGAGCGGTGGCTCACCGGAGCACGCCCGACTCGCGATGGCGATTGGTCGCGAGCTCGGAAACCAGCTCGCCGGCCAGCGGTGCGCCGTCTTCAGCTCCGAGCTGCGGGTGCGGGTCGTCGCGACGGGTCTCGCGACAGGCGCGCCTCGACGACATCGGGTGCGCGCTGGACGTAGAAGCGATCTACGCGGATCCTCTCGCGAGCGGGTAGACCCGCCGGCGACTACCTCACCGGCGGAGGCGGCGGGGCGATCCCCTTCAAATCGAGCCCACCCGGATATTGGTAGCTCGTCTGCGCGCCGTACCCGATCACCTGCAGCCCGAACGCCTTGCTCCCGGTGATGACGTGCGCGCCCGACTGCCCGGCGCCGAGCTTGATCCGCGCGACGGCGAGGCCGTTCACGCCCACGGCCGTGAACTTCGCCGTGGCGCCGGTCCCGTCGAGCGTGAGCTGCGTGTCGGCGGGGGCGACGACGTCGATGTAGCTGGCGTCGTAGTCGGCGGGCGCGAGGAAGATGTACTTCGTTCGGAACTGCTCGACGGCGATCATCTGGCTCTGCGACGGATCGCCCTGCGCGGCGGCCTTGCCGTTGGGGTCGACGATCGTGTTGCCGGGCATGAACGACGCGACGGAGAACTCGTGATCGCCCGTCACCTCGAAGTCCTTGGTCACCAGACCGCAGTCGATGACCTGGCCCGCGTTGATCGTGCCGCCGCAGGGCGCGCCGCCGCCGTAGGAGAGCTTCGTTCCGTCGACGTTGCCGTAGATGCGAACGACGTGGGAGTTGGGCTGGCCGTTCGGGCTCGTCGGCACGCTGACGACGTAGTGCTTTCCGAGCGTCTCGGCGGGGAGCACGCTCTCCTCGATGTGGTCGCACGTTCCCTTCCCCTTGGGGATGTTGATGCACGGGACGCCGGCGATGACCTGGACGGGCTTGTCGGCGGAGACCTGCGAGCCGCTCAGATCGTACTTCTCGCCGAGCGGGCCGACGATCTCGGCGACGTCCCCGGCGTTGAGCGTGAAGGAGAGGACGCCACCGGGACCCGTCTGCTGGATCTGGCCACCGGCGACGACGCTGCCGGTGCTCGAGACCTTGACCTTCACGTTCGTCCCGTCCGCCGTCCCGGTGACCGCGAAGTAGGCGCCCATGACGTCGGTGTTTTGGCCGAAGAGGTTGGTTTCGGTCCAGCCGTGGATGCCGGCGACGCGGTAGTTGCCCGTCATCGCCGTCGACGGCAGGAGGAGCGACGCGTCGTTCGAGTACGAAAGGCACTGAGCCGCGGGCTGCGGGCACGAGCCCCAGTTCTTGCCGGCGGGGCCCCCCTGGCCTTTGTATTCCAGCGCGTTGAACTGGTAGACGGTGACCGGGGACGATGCGACGAGGTGGTAGGCCCCCTTGGCGGCGAAGACCGACGCCGTGAGCGGCGTGGCCTGGCCCTGCGCGTCCGCGTCCGGGCCCTTGAGCTCGGTGACCCACGGGAGGTAAATCGTCGCGAGCTGCTGCGGCTGGACGGTGACCTTCTTGTTGGTGCCGTTGGGGCCGGTGACGGTGACGTCCACGGGGTTCTGGCCCGCGTTGGCGACGACCGCCGCGAAGTCGAAGACCGACCACACGTTGTTCGCGACCACGGTGGGCCAGTAGTCGCAGCCGATGTACGACTTCGACGTCGCCGCCTGCTCGCAGGTGACCGGATCGCCGGTGGGGCCGCCGGAGCTGCTGCCGTCGCCGCCCAGGCTGCCGTCGCTGCCGAAGATGCTGCCGCCGTCGTCGCCAGAGCTGCTGCCGCTGCTGCCGCCGCTGCTTCCGTCGAACCCCGTCTTGCTGCTGCTGCACGCCGCAAAGACGAGAAGCGTCGCCCCCACCACCCCGAGCGCACCCGACCGCGAAATACTGCCGTTCATGGGCGCGGACCCTAGCACTCCTTTTGGCGTTTGCAGCCCCGATCGAGTCTCGCGCGCGTCCCGTGGCCCGCGCGGCCGGGGGCCCTCCGCCGGGAAAAACGGTCCCCCCGATCCGGGCGAAACCGGTACGATTCCGTCATGAGCGAGTTCGCCCTCAAGACCGCGCTACCCCCTTATCTGCGGGCCGAGCAGCTGCGGATCGAGAAGCTGGCGGCCGCGGAAGGACTCGACTTCTTCCCGATCGTCTTCGAGATCCTCTCCTACGATCAGATGAACGAAATCGCGGCGTACGGCGGCTTCCCGAACCGCTTCCCGCACTGGCGCTTCGGCATGGAGTACGAGCGCCTGGCCAAGAGCTACGAGTACGGCCTCTCGAAGATTTACGAGATGGTCATCAACAACAACCCCTCGTACGCCTACCTCCTCGAGGGCAACTCGCTCGTCGACCAGAAGCTCGTCATGGCGCACGTCTGCGGGCACGTCGACTTCTTCAAGAACAACTTCTGCTTCCGGGCGACGGATCTGGACACCGGCGGGCGCACCGTCGACCCGGCGGTCCGGCGCGCCGACTACGATCCGAACCGCCGCTGGATCGACAAGATGGCCAACCACGGCTCGCGCCTGCGCCGGCACGTGGCGCGGCAGGGCATCAACAAGATCGAAGAGTTCGTCGATCACTGCATGAGCCTCGAGAACCTCATCGACCCGCACGCGCCGTTCCACGGACGCCGCGTCGTGAAGGACGTCGACGCCGAGGAACCGGCGACCGAGATCCCGCGCCTGCGCTCCAAGGACTACATGGAGCACTTCATCAACCCCGAGGAGTACCTCGAGGAGCAGCGCAAGAAGATCGCCGAGGAGAAGGAGAAGGCGAAGAAATTCCCCGAGCATCCGGAGCGCGACGTCCTCAAGTTCCTGATGGACAACGCCCCGCTCGAGCGCTGGGAGCGCGACGTCCTCGAGGTCATTCGCGAGGAGGCCATCTACTTCGTCCCGCAGATGCAGACCAAGATCATGAACGAAGGGTGGGCCAGCTACTGGCACTCCAAGCTCATGACCACCAAGGTCCTCGATGCGAGCGAGATCATCGACTACGCCGACCACAACGCCGGCGTCATGGCCACCAGCAAGGGGCAGCTGAACCCGTACAAGCTCGGCGTCGAGCTCTATCGCAACATCGAGGAGCGCTGGGACAAGGGGCAGTTCGGCAAGGAGTGGGAGGACTGCGACGATCTCGACTCCAAGAAGAACTGGAACCTGCGCCTCGGCCTCGGCAAAAAGAAGATCTTCGAGGTGCGTGCGCTCTACAACGACGTGACGTTCATCGACGAATTTCTCACCCCCGATTTCTGCCGCGAGCAGAAGCTCTTCAGCTTCGCCTGGAGCAACCGCAACGAGCGGTACGAGATCGAGACGCGCGAGTTCAAGGCGGTGAAAGAGAAGCTCCTCTTCCAGCTCACGAACGCCGGCAACCCGTTCATCTACGTCGAGGACGCCAACTTCGACAACCGCGGCGAGCTGCTCCTGCGGCACGATCACCAGGGGATGGATCTGAAGGGCGACTACGCCCGCGAGGTCATGAAGAGCCTCGTGCGCGTGTGGAAGCGGCCGGTGAACGTGACGACCGTGGCCGAGGGCAAAGGCACGATGATGCGCTTCGACGGGCGCGAGCACACGACGCGCAACACGAAGCCATGAGAGGCCGATGAGAGGGACGCTTGGAGTTCGTCCGCGACAAAGAGCACTGGCTCCGGAAGTTTTCGCCCCAGGAGTGGATCCGCGCGGCGATGTCGGAGATGAAGCGCGCCGAGCAGGCGTACGGGCGCAAGAGCGTGCGCGCGGGGCTCGCGGGGGCGCGGCGCGCGGCGGGCATGGCGCTGAACGGCGCGCTCCTCGTAGAGCCGAACGACGCGTGGGGGCGGACGTACATCGAGCACCTCCTCGCGCTGCAGGTGGCGGAGAGCGCGCCGGAGGCGGTGCGCAAAGCGGCGAAGGCGCTCATGGAGGCCGCGCCACTCGCGAACCAGCTCGTCGTGCTGCGGAGCAAGGATCAAGACCTGCGCGTCCTCGAGGCGGCGAAAGACGTGATGGCCCACGCGTACGCGGTGGTGGTGAGGAATGAGTCGCCGAAGGCGGGTTGAGGGGATCCTTGCGATCCTGATCGCATGCGCGGCATGCGGCGGCCCACCCACGCCGACGATCCCGACGCCGATCCCGACCCCGACCCCGACCCCGATTCCGATTCCGACTCCGACTCCGACTCCGACTCCGACTGCGACCCCGACTCCGACTCCGACCGAAGCTCCTCTCCCCCCGCCAAAGCCCACGACCCTCCCGCTCGGCAAATCCGCGGGCGACAAGGTCGACGAGCTCCTCCTTGCCGGCGACAAGTCCTTCGAGGCCAACGACATCGCCGAGGCGCTCAAGCAGTACAAGGCCGCCGCTGCCGCCGGGCCCAGACGGCCGGGGCCTGTCGTCGGGATCGCGCGTGTGCGGATCGCGAAGGTCGGCGCGACGATGGACTTTGCCGCGGCCAAGGGCGACGCGGAGGTGCTCGCGGCGTCGCGCGATCTGAAGCGCGCGGCGGCGATCGACGCCAGCTACGGACCGGCGCAGGTCGAGCTGGGCCGGGCGCTCCTCCTCCTCGGCGACGCCGCCGGTGCGATCGACGCACTCAAGAAGGGCGTGTCGCTCTTGCCGCTGGAGGCCGAGGCGCACTCGGCGCTCGGCGTCGCGCTCCTCGCCACCGGTAAGAAGGACGAAGCGACCGGCGAGCTCGCGAAGGCGGCCGAGCTCGACGCCGGGAGCGCGCCGCGGCACGGCAACCTGGGGACGGTGCTCTTCATGGTGGGGCGCGTGGCCGAGGCGGTGCGCGAGTACGAGGTCGAGGTGCGCCTCGCCGCGGGCGACGCGCGCGCCCACTCCGATCTGGGGACGGCGCTGCTCGCGCAGAACGAGCACGTCCGCGCGACGCGCGAGCTGGAGCGCGCCGTCCAGCTCGATCCCGCCCGCGCGACGTTCCGCTCGAACCTGGGCTACGCGATGCAGATCCAGGGAAAGCTGACCGAGGCGGTGGCCCAGTACCGCGAGGCGATCCGCATCGATCCCAAGCTGGGGAGCGCCTGGATCAACCTGGCGACCGCGCTCGCGCGCGATCCGAAGACGCGCAAGGAGGCGCGCGACGCCCTCGAAAAGGCGCGCGCCCTCGATCCGACCGATCCGCGCGTGAAGGCGAACCTCGAGGAGCTCGACGCCCTCGAGAAGGGCAAGCCGTAGGACGGTTGCTCCAGGTACGGGCGGGTCCCGCGAGACCCAGCACGCGGGCGCGACTCGGTGTCAAGAGGAACGATGCATCTTGCACCTACGTAGCTGATCCGTCCTTGACCCCCCTACGGCCCGCCCGTTAGGGTGGCCACCGCTCCGAGTCGGAACGGAGCCGCGATTTTCCCGAAGTTCCAGCAGAAGCAGTCCGATTCACGCGCAGAAGTAGAAGTAGAAGCAGCAACAGTTGAAGTGGAGGCACTCCGATGGCAGTGGGAAGGGTGAAGTGGTTCAACGACGAGAAGGGCTGGGGGTTCATCAAGCAGGATGAAGGCCCGGATGTGTTCGTGCACTACTCGCAGATCGCGGGGGACGGGCGCCGCCGCCTCTTCGAGGACGAGCTCGTCGAGTTCGAAATCAAAGAGGGACCGAAGGGCCTGCAGGCGATCAACGTGATGCGCCAGGCGGGTGCGCAGGCCAACTGAGCTGAGTCCCCACACGCTCCTCGGAGCGTCATCTGAGCGCGCCTGGTTCCGAAAGGAGCCGGGCGCGTCGCTTTTGTGGGTCCTTTTCTCGTAGGCCTCCGGTGCCCGAGGCACGTTGTGGCAGCGTGTCCCGCTCGGGCGCACCTGTTGGGGCATCAAGGGTGCAATGGCTCGAGTGCAGTCGAGCTACCCCGTGAATTATGTGTCGGCGCGCAGATTGCTACGCTGCGCCGATATGCGTACCCCCATGCCATTCTGCGCCGCGCTCGTGCTCCTCGTCAGCGGCGTCGTCGCGTGCGGGCGCTCGGGCCTCTTGATCGACGAGCTCGGTGCCGACGTCGACGGCAACGGTCGCACCCACGGTGACGGCGGGTCCGACGGCGGGTCCGACGCGGTATCCGACGCCGCGGGGGACGGCGCGCCCGACGGGGCCGAGGAGGACGGCGGCACGATCACGATCGGCCCGATCACCGTCCCGAACGTGCCGCAGATCGTCGCCGGCTCGCGGCACGCTTGCCTGCGTACCAAGCAGAGCGAGCTCCTCTGCTGGGGCGATGCCTCGCAGGGACAGCTCGCGAACGGCGGCGGCGACCGCGCCGAACGGGTCCTCGGGCTGCCCGCCGTCGTCGGCGTCGCCGCGGGCAGCCAGTACAGCTGCGCGCTCGGCAAAGACCAGAGCGTCTGGTGCTTCGGCGAGAACCTGGAAGGTCAGCTCGGACGCGGGACTCGCACGGAGTCGGAGCCGACGCCGGCGCAGATCGTCGGGCTCTCCGGGACGATCGCGATCGCCGCGAGCGGCCCGATCGGCGAAGGCCGCGGCTCCCACACGTGCGCCCTCGATCAGGACGGCCGCGTCCGGTGCTGGGGCCTCAACACGAGCGGCGAGTGCGCGCTCACCACGGCCGACCACGCGCTCACGCCGAACCTCGTGCCGCTCCCGGGGCGCGCCGTGGCGATCGCCGCGGGCGGCAACCACACGTGCGCGCTGCTGGTCAACGGGCACGTCAGCTGCTGGGGACGCAACACCAACGGCCAGCTCGGTCGCGGCACCTCCGGCGAGTCGGAGAACCAGCCCGACGACGTGCGGGAGCTCACGGGCGCGATCGGCCTCATGGCCGGCGACGATCACACCTGCGCCTGGACGAGCGCCGACGCGCTGTTCTGCTGGGGCGATGGCTTCCTCGGCGAGCTCGGTGACGGCCGGGCCCAGGGCAGCAAGCAGCCGAGGCTGCCCGTGCGCGGCCTCTCTGGCACGATCGCCGCGGCGGGGGGCGTCGAGCATACGTGTAGGGTGCACAAATCGGGCACCGTGTCGTGCTGGGGAAAGGGCTCGCTCGGCGAGCTCGGGAACGGCAAGGATCCCGACTACGAGGCGGCCCCGGTCGACGTCATCGGCGTGACCGACGCGGTGCGCGTCGCCGCCGGCGGGCTCTTCTCGTGCGTCGCGCGCCGCGAGCGCGGGGCCTTCTGCTGGGGCGGGGACTTCGGGGGCCTCACGCCCGTCGCGGTGGACGGCCTGTGAGGGGCCTCTCGTTCGCTCAGACGACCTTCGGGACGCTCTCGACCGCGAAGGTCTTGCTCTCCGGATCGAAGACGTGCGCCTCGATCTGCGAGATCTCGCCGTCGGCGTCGTCGATCTCGTAGAGGTTGAAGCCCGCCATCCGGCCGTGCTCGGCGTGATGCAGCGACGCGCTCGTGGCGCCGACGGCGCTCAGCTGGCCCGCGCTCGTGGGGATCGCCCGCTGGATGCGCCGGTGCAGGTGTCCGTGGAGCACCATGCCGCGCGCGAGATCGCGCACGCCCGTCCAGAGGAGGGCGGCGTCGGAGAGCCCCTCGAGCGCGCTCTTCACGCGCGAGAGCGGGTTGTGCGCGGGGTGATGCAAGAGCACGATCGGCGTCCGCTTCTTCACATCGGGGTGGCGGAGCACGTCACCCAGCGCGGCGATCTGCTTGGTGCCGAGGCGCCCCGCGGCGACGAACGGCAGGCGCGGGACGGCGCTCGACAGGCCGATGATCGCCACCGGTCCGCGCAGCTTCACGAACGGAAAGCGCCCGACGCCGACGTCGACCGCGAGCTCCGGGAGATCGCTGATCAGGTACTCGGCGAAGTACGTGGAGAAGCGCTGCGACGTCATCGCGCCGCGCGTGTAGAGATCGTGGTTGCCCGGGACGATGCTGACGTTCTTCGGCTCGAGGCCGAGATCGTCCTCGAGGAGCTTGCGCGCGGCCTCGAACTCCCCCTCGAGGGCGAGGTTGGTCAGATCGCCGGTGATGACCACGTGGTCCACGCGGGTGCGCTGGATCTCGCGCGCGATCGCCCGGACGTAGCTGGGGCGGTGGATGTGCTTTCGCTTCAGCCGGAGGTTGGCGTAGCCGGTCAGGCGCTTGTTCAGGAAGCGGAGCGGGGAGACGCCCTCGAGCGCTAGGATGTGCAGGTCGGACAGGTGCGCAATCTTCATGGGGCGTATGCGCAGCGAAACCCTACGGTCGGCGCGCGCGAAGCGCTCATCTTGCCACGCACCGCCCCTCGAACCCAAGCGGCGCCTTCGGCGAACGAGCCGCCACGGATGACGTGCCCGGTCCCGGTCTGGGGGCCCTGGGGATTGACGAGAGGCTGGCCGGCCGGGGTCTGGGGGTAGCCGAAGTTCTGATCGTCGGTGTCGAAGAGGTCGAAGACCCACTCTGCGGCGTTGCCGGCCAGATCAAGGATGCCGAGCCGCGTCGCGCCGTCGGGAAACGCGCCCACCGGGGCGAGGTTCACGAAGCCGTCGCTGCCGTCCGTCTCGTCCTGGGCGAGCGAGCCGTGGTTGCAGAGGTGCGGGTTGTAGGCGTTGCCCCAGGGGAAGAGGCGCCCCTCGGTGCCGCGCGCCGCGAGCTCCCACTCCGCCTCGGTCGGGAGCCGGCCGCCGAGCCAGCCGCAGTAGGTGACGGCGTCCTGCCAGCTGACGTGGGTGACGGGCAGGGTCGGCCGATCGTAGCGGAAGTCACCGGGCGGAAACGCCGGCGAGGCGCACACGCCCGCCGAGACGCATCGCGCGTACGCACCGACGGTGACCTCGGTGCGGTCGAGATCGAAGGCGTCGACCCGCACCTGGTGCGCGTGCCCTTCGGCCCGGATGCTGTTTTGCAGGAGCGGCTCCGAGCAGAACGTCTTCAGCACCTCGCGCTCGCAGAGACCGATGGCCCCCTGCATTTCGAGCTCGGTCGATCCCATGCGAAAGGTCCCGCCTACGACGCGCGCGCGCCCCTCGAGCGCGGTCCTCACCTGGACCACCCCCCGCGCGGTTGCGATCTCCCGCGCCGGAGCGAGGCCGCGCCAGATCTCGGCGGGGCGCACCGGACGCCTCGCCTCCGCGTCGCCTCCGCACAGGGCGACGGTGAAGAGCACGACCAGCGGCATCGCGACGCGGCCGGGGGTAAAGGAGGCAAGGGCAAGGGCAACGCGCATCAGACTCAGCCGGTGAGGATGCGCATCGGGTGCTCGAGCAGGCCCCGCAGCTCGGCGAGGAACGCCGCGCCCACCGCGCCGTCGATCACGCGGTGATCGCAGGACAGGGTCATCGAGAGCATCTTTCCGGCCGCCACCACGCCGTCTTTGACCACCGGGACGTCCCGGGTTTGGCCCACGGCGAGGATCGCACCCTCCGGCGGGTTGATGACCGCCGAGAACGCGTCGATCCCGAACATCCCGAGGTTCGAGATCGAGAACGTGCCGTTGCTCATCTCCTCGGGCCGCAGCTTCTTCGCGCGCGCGCGGCCGGCCAGATCGCGGACTTCGCGGCCGATCGCCACGATCGTCTTCTGGTCGGCGTTGCGCACGACCGGCGTGACGAGCCCGTCGGGCACGGCGACCGCCACCGAGATGTCGACGCGCTTGTGGATCAGGATGGAGTCACCTGCGAACTGCGCGTTGCACTCGGGCACCCGCGCGAGCGCGGTCGCGCACGCCTTGATGAGCAGATCGTTGACGCTGATCTTCGTCGCGCCTTCGGGCCCGCCGCTTCCGCCTCCGCTGCCTCCGCCGCCGCGCGCGAGCTCCGCGTTGATGCTCTCGCGCATCCGCACGAGCGCCTCCGCGTTCACGTCGATCGTCAGGTAGAAGTGCGGCACGGTCTGCTTCGACTCGACGAGCCGCCGCGCGATCGTCTTGCGCATCATCGACAGCGGCCGCACCTCCGGCTCGGCGAGACCGACCACGGCCAGGGGCGCCTGGGCCGACGCCACGACGACCGCGCGTGACCCATTCGCGGCCGCCGCCGGAGCGGGCGCCGCGCCGATGCGCTCGAGATCCCCGGCGACGATGCGACCGCCCGGACCCGTGCCCGTGGCGCCTTGCAGATCGATCCCGCGGTCGCGCGCGGCCTTCCGGATGTAGGGGGAGGCGAGGACTCGTCCACCGTTCTCACGGGTCGCCGTGGAGGGCGCATCCCGCTCGGTCCGCGTCAGCGGGTTGCCCTTGTCGACGGTCGCGGTCCGGGTCGGGGTCGTGGTCGGGGTCGGGGTCGGGGTCGTGGTCGGGGTCGTGGTCGCGGTCGCGGTCGCGGTCGCGGTCGGGGTCGCGGTCGCGGTCGCGGTCGCGGTCGCCGCCGCCGAGAGGTTCGGCGCGGTCGCGGGCGCGGCCGGAACCACGGCGCCCAGCTTGCCGGCGAGCCCGGAAATGTCCTCCCCCGGGCTCCCCAGGACCGCCACCGGCTGCCCGAGCTTCACGTTCGCCCCGGCCGGCACGAGCAGCTTCAGGATCGTCCCGCGATCGAACGCGCGAAACTCCATCGTCGCCTTGTCGGTCTCGACCTCGGCGAGCAGATCGTCGACCTCGACGGTGTCGCCTTCCTTCTTGTGCCACGCCGAAAGAACGCCCTCTTCCATCGTGGGCGACAGCTTGGGCATGTCCAGGATCTTCGCCATGATCAGCTCGCCCTCGCGACGACCCGCTTCACGGCCGCGATGACGCGGTCCGCTTGCGGGATGCAAAGCTGCTCGAGCTTCGCGTTGTACGGCATCGGTACGTCCAGCGTCGTCACCCGGAGCACCGGCGCGTCGAGATCGTCGAACGCCAGCCGCTGGATGCGATCGGAGACCTCCGCGCCCACGCCGCCGTAGGGCCACCCCTCGTAGGCGACGACCGCGCGGTGCGTCTTCTGGACGCTGCGCACCATGGTCTCCTCGTCGAGGGGCCGGAGCGAGCGCAGGTCGATGATCTCGGCCTCGATGCCCTCGGCGGCGAGCTGCTTGGCGGCGTCGAGCGCGACGTGGACCATGCGGCTCCAGGCCACGATGGTGACGTCCTTGCCCTCGCGGGCCACGCTGGCGAGGCCCATGGGGACGAGGTAGTCCGGATCGTCCGGCACCTCGCCCTTCACGCCGTAGAGGGTCTCGCTCTCCATGAAGAGCACCGGATCGTCGTCGCGGATGGCCGTCTTGAGCAGGCCCTTGGCGTCGGCGGGCGTGGCCGGGGCGAGCACCT
>JANYHK010000129.1 GCA_025359105.1 Myxococcales bacterium
CCGCCACCCCCGTCGTCACCGCTGGTAGACGAGGAGGACGAGCCGCCACACGCGACGAAGCCACCCAGAACGAGCGCGACGGAAACGATCAGCCCAAGCGTTCGCATGGCCTGAAGCGTAGCGCCGAAACGGGCGGGGTGCCCGACGAGCGTGCGCAATCGAAAATTTGGCCTCCTCCTGCACGCGCCTCCTGAATGTTGACTGCACAGCGATGCATTCTAGAATGCAATTTGTGACTGCACCCAAGCACCTGACGATCCGCCACGTGCCTCCGGGACTTGCGAAGGCTCTTCAGGCCGCCCAGCGCCGGAATGGAACGTCGCTCAACCAGACGGTCCTGGAGCTGCTCGGTCGCTCGCTCGGGACGGGGCCGCAGACGAACGGCCTCGAGGCCCTCGCCGGAACGTGGTCGAAAGAGGAGCTCGCTCGCTTCGAAAGGGCGACGGCACCCTTCGAACGAGTCGACGCCGAGCTCTGGAAGTAGATGACCCGGCTCGTCCTCGACACCTCGGCCTACAGCCACTTCAAGCGCGGGGATCCCGAAGCCGTCGACGCCCTCGCGCATGCCTCCTGGGTCGGCGTCCCGGTCATCGTCCTCGGCGAGCTCCGCGCCGGCTTCGCCCGCCTCTTGCGCACGGCAGCCACGACGCGTTGACGACGGGCGGGCTCCGACTCGTCAGGAAGGCTCGCGCGCGTCCTCGTGCCGGATTCGCGGCGCGTCCACAGCTCGATCTCGCGGCGGTCATGCGCGAGGAGCAGGCACGCCCGAAGCGTCGGGATCCTCTTGTAGTGCTCGAGCTTCTCGCCGCGGTCGTACCGGACCTCCGCAGAACCCAGCCCTACGGCTTGGTGCGCCGGTACACGCTCACGATCGGCACCCCGTCCTGCGTCAGCACGAAGTCCGGCGCGACGTGGCCGTAGCCGATCCATGCATTGAAGTCCGTCTCGGCCATGTGAAGCTCGTGGTGGACGATGGCGAAGTCCGCCTCCGAGATCGTGCCGACGCCGCGCAGATCGGGGCGCAGTCTGCGCTCGTCGAGCATGCGCGACCACGAGTCCCACGCCGTGTCGTGGATGAAAACGGTGGCGCCTTGCGGCGCGTTCTTCTCGAAGTAGTCGGCGAGGCTCTGGGTCGTGAATCCCCAGAACTGGCGGTTGAGGCCGAGATCGGCGCCGCCGGCGGTTCCGCCGACGAGCGGCACGTAGGACGACAGACCGAAGGGGTGCGAGTGCGCCGTGACCGCGAGCGGGCCGAGCACGACGCACGCGAGCACGGCGGCGTTGGCAGCGAAGCGGGCGCGGGCGTCGGGAAGCCGCGCGGAGAGGGCGCGCTCCATCGCGCCGCACGCGAGATCGAAGCCCCGACCGGCGAAGAGGCAGAGGAACGGGTACGCGGGGAACCAGTGCTTGGTGCCGCCGAAGATGGGCGTCGCGGGGAGCAAGAAGACGGCGAGCGGCGCGGCGAACGCGAGGAACAACAGGAGATCGGTCTCGTAGCGATCCTTCGGCCCGTCGCCCTTGGAGACGCGGAGCTGCGAGGCGAGAAACGGAACGTGGGCGAGGAGCGCGCGCACGCGATGCCACGCGATCTTGATGCGCTCGCCGAGGCCGACGAAGAAGAGGAGGAGGGTCACCGCAGGGACCGTGGCGGCGATCATGACGGGCATGTAGCCCTTGGGGGACGGCGCCTTCCAGTAGTTCACATGGAGAAATTCCATGTTGTAGTACTCGTGGTTCAAGTGGAACCGCGCGTACGCCTGGAACCGCGGGAGCGTGTCGTTCCAGAGCCACGGCCAGAGCGCGATGAAGACGACGGGCCCGATCGTCGCCATGGCAAGGAGGCTCGCCGGCACGGGGATCTGCCCGACGCGCGCGGCGCGGCCGATGCGGCGCCCGTGCAGGACGAACGCGTGCGCGAGGAAGACGGCGGGGAGGATCCACGAGTTGTGCTTCGTCTCGAGCGTGAGGCCGTACATCACGCCGGCGAGCGCGGCCCAGGCGAGGCCCCCCTTCTGCTCGGCGCGCCAGTAGACGTACACGCACGCCGTCCACATCGTCATGATGCCGACGTCGAAGCACGCGAGGTGCGCGTGGTAGAAGACGCGCGGCATCAGCGCGAGGCCGCACGCCGCGAAGACGCCGGCGCGGCGTGAGAAGGCGCGCGCTCCCCAGATGTAGACGAGCCAGAGCGCGAGGCCGGCCATGACCATGCCGGGGAAGCGGAAGGCGGTGCTCGCGTCGGCGAAGACCTTCCACTTTTCGTGGAGGAACATCCACGATAGCGAGAACAGGCTTTTCATGAGCGCGGGGTGCTCGCTGTTCGTCTGCCACACGGGGTCGATGGACGACTGCTCGAACGCCAGCCGCGGGCGCTCGAAGAGGAGGCGGAACCAGCGCGCGTAGTCGGTCGCGGCGCGGAAATAGAAGCCCTCGTCGCGCGCGAAGCCGAGCGAGCGCGCCGTGGCGAGGAGCCACGCGACGTAGACCGCGCCGATGCCCGCGCCGACGAGGTGATCGGCGCCGCCGACCTCCTCGCCGAAGCGCAGGCGATCGCGCCAGGTAGGCTCCACGACCTTGCTCATCGCGTGTCCGCCTCGAAGCAATACTGCCGGCGCGCCCCGTTCGACGCCGTGATCTCGGCGACGAGCTCCCCGCGCTTGCCCTCGAGATCGCGGGTGTCGAGCTCGAAACCCTTCCAGCCGTCGCCGTCGTTGTGCACCACGCGGCCGAGCGTCTTGTCCCCGGCTTTGAAGAGGAGCGCGACGGGGGAGCCGCCGCGCTCGTGTTCGGAGTAGAGGCCGTGGTGGCCGTGGAGCGCCCGGCCGAAGGCGACGTTGGCGAAGCGGATGCGAAGGATCGTCCCGCCCCCGATCGGCGCCGCGTAGATGCATTTCCGCGGGAGGTAGTCGATCGGCTCGAGCACCGAGACGCCGACGAAGCCGCCGCCCGGGCACGCGAAGCGCGCGTCGGGGACCGCCATGCCGAAGCCGAGGCCGGCGGCCTGGCCGCCTCCCTGCTGGTACGCGCAGTCGGACTCGCGCGGGCCGTCGGTGCGCTGCGCGACCATGCCCTGCGGATTCACGTGGCGGACGAGATCGTCGAGGATCTTGACGGGCGCCGGGTTCTCGAGCGTCGTGATCGTGACGGCGCCGACGCGGTCGCGCCCGACCTCGCGCCAGCCCGCGAGCTCGTCGCGGTGCTTGCCGCGAATGGACACCTCGAACGCGCGCGGGAAGCGCGTCACGTCGGGGAACGCCTCGCGATCGAGGGTCGCGATCTCGTCGCCGAACGTCTGGCGCCCGACGGCGTCGGCCCAGGTGGGGGCGAAGAGGACGAGGTCCTCGGGCTTGGCCTTGCCCTTCACGACCTCGCGCGCGGCGCTCCAGTCGCTCTCGGGGGCGACGGCGGCGGACGTCTGCCAGAGGTGCGCGACGAGCTCGAGGACGCCCACCGCCGGCACGAGGACGAACGCCCATTTCTTCGCCATGGCGAGGTCGAACGCGGCCATCCCGAGGCGGACCATACAACGGGAACGCCGAGCAGCGGGAGCCGTTTCCTGGGCGTCCGGTGCCGCACTGGTATTAGGATGCCGCGCGACATGCCTCGTCCGCGCGGGTCGACCCTCTTCTTCCTCGTCGTCGCCGTGCTCGCGTCGGCGCCGGCGTGGATCGTCAGGTATCCCCCGCTGCAGGACCTGCCGTTCCACCTGGCCGCGATGCGGGTCATCCACAGCTACGGGGACCCGGCGTACGGCCTGTCCGAGCACTTCGATCTCACGATCCTGAAGACGCAGTACGTCCTCTACTACCTGCTCGGCAGCGCGCTCGCCTACGTGCTCGGGATCACCAAGGCGAACATCGTCCTCATGAGCTGCTACCTCGGGGGTACGCCGCTCGCGCTGCGGGAGCTGCTCCTCGCGCTCAACAAGGACGAGCGCCTCTGCCTCTTGTGCATCCCGCTGCTCGTGAACGCGATGTTCATGTTCGGGCTCTTGCCGTTCGTCTTCGGCATCCCCGTCATGTTCCTCGCCCTCGCCGCGTGCGTTCGCTACCTGGAAGATCCGACGCGCAAGCGCGGCATCGTCCTCGGCGTCCTCACCTTCGCGGTCTTCTACTCGCACATCTTCCCGTTCGGCCTCTTCGCGATCGGCTACGCGGTGATGTTCCCGTGGACGGATCCGAAGCGCTGGATCCGCGCGATGTTGCCGGCGCTCCCCACGCTCGGCATCTTCGGGCTCTGGCTCCTGACGCCGAGCGGCAAGATCGTCCGCGGCGCGCTCAACTCCGATCCGAACGACGTGATCCTGCCGCTCGTGCAGACCCTCCACGAGGGCTACACCTGGCTCACCGACGTCTGGAAGGACTCGACCGACGAGGCTTACTTCATCTTCACCCTCGTGACGGCCATCCTCGCGCTGGGGCTCGCCCAGGGCGATCGCGAGCGGAGCAAGCCCCAGGCGAAGCTCCTCGTGGCGCTGCCGCTCGTGTGCCTCTTCCTCTTCTTCACGCAGGGGCAGTCACGCGGCGTCGTGTGGCTCTTCGCGCAGCGCTTCGCGATCCTGTCGATGCTCACGCTCATCCCGCTCCTGCGCATGCCGACCGGCTGGCGCGGGCACGCGGTGACCTTCGCGATGCTCGTCTTCGCGACGGGCTCGGTCGTCAACACGTGCAAGCACTTCATCAAATTTCAGCTCGAAGAGGTCGGCGACTTCGACGGCGCCATGGCGGAGATGCAGAACGGCAAGAAGACCGCCGCGCTCATCTACGACAAGCTGTCGGGCATCACCAACTGGGCGCCGTTTTTGCACTTCGGCTCGTACTACCAACTCGAGCACGGGGGCGTCGTCGAGTTCACGTACGCGAATTTCGCGCACTGGCCGTTCGCGTTCAAGGACGACAAGAAGCCGCCCAGCGGCGCGCCCCCGCGAATGCGCTGGGAGTGGACGCCGGAGGCGGTGTCGATCCAGGAGCTTTACCCCTATTACGACTACGTGCTCACGCGCGGCCAGGGGTTCCGCCCGCCGCCGGGCACCTACCACCGCAAATGGCACGGCGATCGCTGGGAAGTCTGGGAGCGCGACGCGAAGTAGGAGCCGCTACGAGGCGTGACAGCCCCCCGCGCCTGTACTAGGTTCGCACGCGATGGCGCAGACGCGATCGGCATCCAGGGCATCCAGCGGCGGCGCGGGCGTGATCGGCGCGTCTACGCGCGTTCGCGGCCGCATCACGGGCGACGGCGACTTGACGGTCGAAGGCCAAGTCGAGGGGGACATCACCGTCCGCGGCGACGTCGTCGTCGGGGAAGGCGCGAGCGTCACGTCGAACGTCGACGCGCACGCGGTCTCCATCTCGGGCACGCTCGAGGGTGACGTGAACGCGCGCGGCGCGGTTCGCATCGCTGCGGGAGCGAAGGTCCGCGGCAACATGCAGGGCGAGCACGTCTCGATCGAGGAAGGCGCGGAGTTCGCCGGCCGCCTCGACTGCGAGTTCGAGCTGCCGCCCGAACTGACGGGGAGCACGAGCTCCCGGAAGCGTTCCTAGGAGATCCACATGGCGAGCACGGTCATCGGCGCAGGCATCACCATCGAAGGCGAGATCACGACCGACGAGGACGTGGTCGTCCAGGGCACCGTGCGCGGGAAGCTGAACGCGAAGGACGGCGTCGTGGTCGAACAGGGCGGCGTCGTCGAGGCCGACGTGACGGGCGGCCCCCTCACCGTCGCCGGCTCGGTCATCGGGAACATCTCCTCGACCGATCGCGTCGATCTGCAGCCCGGCGCGCGCGTCGTGGGCAACGTGAAGGCCACGCGCATCACCATCGCAGACGGCGCCCAGTTCAAGGGCAACGTCGACATGGACGTCTGAGATGGCGACCCGCAACGAAGTCACCCTCATCGGCCGCGGCGCGCGCGTTCGCGGCCGCATCACCGGCTCCGCGACGCTCGAGATCCTCGGTCTCGTCGACGGCGAGATCTTGGTCGACGGGGACCTCACCGTCGGCGACACCGGCATGGTCGCGTCCGATCTCTCGGGACGGCGCGTCGTCGTGCGCGGCGCGGTGAAGGGCAACGTGACGGGCGAAGAGTCCGTCCACCTCGAGGACGGCGCGAAGGTCGTCGGCGACGTGCGCGCCCCGCGCATCGCGATTTCCCCCGGCGCGCTCGTGCGTGGGCACGTGCAGACCGCGGGCGCAGGTGGGGCCGCTGCCCGCCCGCGCGCCGCCGCCAAGCCCGGCGCGGCCCCTGCCGCGCGTCCGGCTGCGGCAAAACCGGCGGCTGCAGCGCCCAAGCCTGCCGCCGTCCCCGCCGCGCGCGGGTCGGCGCCGCGCGGCGCCGTGCTCGCCGGGATCAGCCAGACCAACCTCGCGACGAGCCACATGCCGCCCGCCAGGAAGAGCCCGCCGCCGCCGATCGTCCCCGCGCTCAAGAAGGGCGCCAAAGGGGCCCTCGCGAAGAAGCGCTGATGGACCGGCGCGCGCGCCTCCTCGCGCTCCTCACGGAGCGATCGTTCGCGCGGAAGAAGGTCGTGCTCGCCTCGGGACGCGAGAGCGATTTCTTCATCGACTGCAAGCAGACGGTGCTCACCGCCGAAGGGCACGCGCTGTGCGGCGAGCTGATGCTGGACGCGCTCGCGAAGCTGCCGGAGTGCACGGTCGTCGCCGGCGTCGAGCTCGGCGGCTGCCCGCTCGCCAGCGCCGTCGCGCTCGTGAGCTTCCAGCGCGGCGCGCCGCGCGACGCCGTCTACGTGCGCAAGGAGGCGAAGGACCACGGCAGCAAGCGCCTGCTCGAGGGGGACACGAAGCTGGCGCCGGGCACCGCGATCGTCATCCTGGAGGACGTCGTGACGACCGGAGGCTCGACGCTCAACGCCGCCCAGAAGCTCCGCACGGCCGGGCACGTCGTCGTGGGCGTGGTGGCGCTCGTCGACAGGCTCGAAGGTGGGCGCGAAGCGATCGAGGCCGCCGGCCTGTCGCTCGTCTCGCTCTACTCGCGCGCCGACTTCATGGCCTGACGCGCGCGCGCGGCAGCTCCGTCACGTCGAGGTTCGGCACCGAGACCACCGACGGGTACGACTGCCGGTGCTTGGGCGGCGGGCGCGCGACCATGCGGCGGGGCCGCGGAAGCGCGAGATCCTCGTCGGTCGGGTGCATCTTCATCGTGCGCAGCTCGTGGGCGACCCACATGCGGCTCTCCGAGATCCCCTCGTCGATCTCCCCGGCGAAGACGAGGCAGACGCCGGTGAGGACGCCGATCGCGAAGAACGCGATCTTCGAGATCTGGGCGGCGCGGCGCCTCTTGTACGAGGGCCACGTCGTGGCGTCCGGATCGACCGCCCGGTGGGCGAGCGAGCCGAGCCGCCGGCGCACGCTGCTCTTCTCCTCCTCGGGCGCCGGCCACAGCGGCAGCACGCTCCTCGGCTTGCGGGGGGCAGGAGAGCGGAGGGAGGCGGGCACGGAGCCTGGAACTGCGAGCCGCGTGCCTCCGCTCCGACTGCACGATTGCGGCCGGGCTCGCCAGGGAGCCCTCCCCGAGCCACTTCCTCGGATCGCGGCGATCCACCCCTGGTCCGTGGAGGCCACACCCCTCGAATCGTTTTGTTCCCCCATGCGCGGTACACTCCACTAAGCCATGCATGCATGCATGGCAGCCATGCGTGACGAGCCACCGGAAACGGCAAGGCGTAGATCGGAGAAGAGGGTTTGTCCGTGGATGTAAGGAGAATCGACGTCCTCAGCGACTCGACGGGCGAGACGGCGGAGAAGGTCGTCCGCGCCGCGATGCTGCAGTTCCCCCACTCCGGAGCCCAGATCCGCCTGCACACGCGCGTGCGCACGAAGGAGGCGGCCCGGCCGGTGCTCGAGCGCGCGGCCCGCGAAGGGGCGCTCGTCGTCTTCACGGTCGTCAGCCCCGAGCTCCGCGAGTACATCCACGCCACGAGCTACGAGCTCAAGATCGAGTCGCTCGACCTCATCGGCTCGCTCATCGGCAAGCTGTCGACCTTCCTCGATCGCCAGCCGATCAACATGCCGAGCGCGATGCTCCCGCTGTCGGACGAATATTTCCGCCGCATCGAAGCCGTCGAGTTCACGGTCAAGAGCGACGACGGCAAGGAGCCGCGCAACTTCAAGAAGGCAGACCTCGTCCTCGTCGGCGTCAGCCGCACGTCGAAGACGCCGCTGTCGACGCTCCTCGCCCAGCGCGGCCTGAAGGTCGCCAACCTCCCGCTCGTCCTCGGCGTGCCGACGCCGCACGAGCTCGAGGAGGCTTCGCAGGATCGCATCGTGGGCCTCACCATCGGCCTCGACCCGCTGACCGAGATCCGCAAGGCGCGCCTGAAGCAGCTCGGCATGAGCGTCGACGCCAACTACGGCCTGCGCGAGCAGGTCAAGGAAGAGCTCGACTACGCGGCGCGCATCTTCCGCGAGCACCCGCACTGGCCGGTCATCGACGTGACGGGGCGGGCGATCGAGGAGACGGCGGTGATCATCCTCGAGTCGCTCAAGGAGCGCGACGAAGCGGCGAAGAACGCGCGGGCTTCGATCGTCTAGCGACCCTTCTAGTGATGCCGGTGATGCAGATCTTCCGCATGCGCGTGCGCGTGCGCGTGCGGCGCGTGCTCGTGGACGTGGGAGTGCTCGCCTGCCGGCATGGGATCGTGCGTGTGGTCGTGGTGACCGTCGTCGTGGCGATGCGCGTGCTCGTGGTGCATGGGCTCGTGGTGGTGCACGTGCTCGTGGTGCTCGGTCGCGTGCAGCCATACGCCCACGCCCATCAGCGCCGCGGCGACGAAGAGCATCGGCGAGATGGGGTCGCCCAGCGCCGACGCGACGAGCGCGCCGACGAACGGAGCGAGCGCGAAGACCGACGCGGTCCGCGCGGCGCCGAGGCGTCGCTGCGCCTTCAAGTAGAGGCGCAGGCTCAGGCCGAAGCCGACGGCGCCGCACGCCGCGATCGCGAGGGCGGCGGGCGGCGTGGGGCGTGCGCCGGCCGTCGCGAGCGCGAGCGCGACCGAGAGGCCCGCGCCCAAGAGTCCCTTCGCGCGCACCACCGCGCCGGGATCGCGATCGGCGAGCGGCCGCGCCAGCGCGTTGTCGAGCGCCCAGCCCACCGTCGCGAGCGCCACGGCGGCGAGGCCGAGCGCGTCGCCGTCGAGCGCGCGCCGGTCGAGCACCAGAACCAGGCCGCCCGCGGCGATGAGCGACGCGGCGACGAGCACGCGGCGACCCAGGTGCTCCCCGTAGAGCAGCCGCCCCAGACCCACCGTGAGCCCCGCCTCCAGGTTGAGCATCAGGGCGGCGCTCGCCCCGCTCGTACGCCGAAGCCCCCACGCCAGCAGTGCGGGTGCGAGGAAGGCGCCAAACACCGCGATCGCGACCAAACGCAGCGCGTCACGACGCTCGAGGCGCGCCTCCGCTCCGGGGCGGCGCGACGGAAACGCGGCAATGGCTGCGCCCAGATACAGGAGCGCCGCCGTCCAGAAGCTGCCGGTGTCGTGGGCCGCGCGCTGGACGAGCGGCGTCACGATGCCGAAAGCCAGCGCCGCAACGAGGGCGAGAAAAACTCCGGGCGCCACGCCTGCACAATACCGCAGGCGTGGCATCCTTGAGAGTGGTTCAAGGGAACGTTCGCGCGCTCGTTCGCATCGAAGAGGATGTGAAATGACGACGCCGTCCCGGTTCACCGCCGCGCTCGCCCTGCCCTTCTTGGCGCTTCTAGGCGCCTGCGCGACGCGGCAGCCTCACGTCGCGCACGCACCGTCGCCCGGCCCCGGCTGGCGCTACGAGATCGTCGCGCGCGAAGGGGCGCGCGAGCTGTCCGCCGCCGCGCTCTTCCCGCCAGGGAGCCCGGCGGAGCTCGGCGTCGAGAGCGGCGCAGACGCGTTCGTGCGCGACGTCGAGGTGCTCGATCCGAACGCGGACGAGTGGAAACGCGTCCCCAAGAAGGGCGCGCACTGGGTCGCCTCCGAGTGCATCGCCGGCTGCACGGTGCGCTACCGCTTCCTGCTCGAGGACGCGGCGCGCG
The DNA here is from genome assembly GCA_025359105.1 of Myxococcales bacterium. GTDB lineage: Bacteria > Myxococcota_A > Polyangia > Polyangiales > Polyangiaceae > JANYHK01. The sequence goes on from JANYHK010000129.1 coordinate 10,022, forward strand.
CGCTCCACGACATCGATCTCGCGGCCGTCGACGGCGGCGTCTTCGTGTCGACGCCGTCGGTCTGGCTCCTTCGCCCGTGCGGCGCACCTGCGACGACGCCCGCCACATTCCACGTGACGACGCCACCCGACGTCGAGTTCGTGAGCGGCGTGAACCCCGATCCGAGCGGCGTGCCGCACACCTACCGCGCGATCGCGAGCGATCTGGAAATGGCGCCGTACTCCGTCTTCGGCGCGCTGCGCACGCATCGGCTCCACCAGGACGGCGCGACGCTCGAGGTCGCCATCGCACCGGGCGACATGGCGATGAAGGACGTGGACATCGATCGCTGGGTGTCGGTCAGCGTGAGCGCCGTCACGTCGTTCTACCATCGCTTCCCGCTCCCCAACGTCCTGCTCGTCGTCATCCCGACGAAGGGAGACGAGGTCCTTCACGGCCGCACGCTCGCCGGCGGCGGCGCGTCGATCGTGCTCCACGTCGGCAAGGACATGACGGACGCGGGCATCGACGACGACTGGGTCCTTACCCACGAGCTGACCCACCTCGCGTTTCCCACCGTACCTCGCCGCTACGCCTGGCTCGAGGAGGGGCTCGCCACCTACGTCGAGCCGATCGCGCGCGCCCGGGTCGGCGTCGTTCCGATCGACGAGGTGTGGCGGGGCCTCGTGCTCGGTTTGCCGAAGGGGCTCCCGCGCGCCGGCGATCGCGGGCTCGACGCGACGCACACCTGGGGCCGCACGTACTGGGGCGGCGCGCTCTTCTGCCTCGTCGCGGACATCCAGATCCGCGCCGCCACGCAGAACCAGCGCGGCCTCGAAGACGCCCTCCGCGGGATCCTCGACGCGGGCGGCAACGACGCGGTTCGCTGGGATCTCGAACGCGCGCTCGAGGTGGGCGATCGGGCCGTCGGCGCCCACGTGCTCCGCGATCTGCATGCGCGCATGGGCACCGCGCCGGTCGAGATCGATCTCCCCGCGCTCTTCCGTCAGCTCGGCGTGCAGATGCGCGGCCGTTCGATGGTGTTCGACGAGACCGCCCCGCTCGCCGCAGTGCGCCGGGCGATCACTGTGAGGGACAGCCCGCGGTCGAGCCTCGTGGCGGAGCAGATCCCGTCGTGCGACGAGCGCGGCCTGCTGCGGGTCGGACCGTGCGTCGCGCCGGGCGCGCCCGTCTTCACACGCTGAGCGTCGAAATCCAGCGGGAGCGGTCGAATCCCGTCTCACGTGGCTCTCGAGTAAGCTGCCCACTGGCACGCTGCCGCGCGCGCGGTATGCCAGGATCGGGAGACGGAAGAGCCTCATGATGCGGATCGCCCTTGTGTTGCTCTTCGTCTTCGGAGGCGTCGCGATCGGCTGCGGATCGTCCGGCAAGAACGGCTTCACGCCCGACGACGGCGGCGGCGGCCCTGGCACGGACGCCACGACCCAGAGCCCCGACGGCGGCAACACGTTCGTGCCGACCCCCGACTCCGGCGTCCAGAACGTCCACGACTGCCGTGACACCAGTCAGGACACCGAGGGCTGCTCGTGCGGCACGCCGGCGGCGACGCGCGCCTGCTACACGGGCGATCCGAAGACGCGCAAGACGGGCAACTGCAAGGACGGCGCGCAGACGTGCATCAAGCAAGGCGAGTTCTCGACGTGGTCGCCCTGCACCGGAATGTCGCTCCCGTCGTACGAGAGCTGCCTCGGCAACGTCGACACGAACTGCAACGGCAAGGTCGGCTGCGACGATCCGCAGTGCGCGACCAACGACGCGTGCAAGGCGTGCGCGACCGACGGCCAGACGCGGCCTTGCTACACGGGCCCCGCCGGCACCGAGAACGTCGGCATCTGCAAGGACGGCGTGCAGACGTGCAAAGCGAACAACTGGGGTCCCTGCGTCGGCGACAAGGTCCCCGAAGCCGAGAACTGCTGCGACGCGCAGGACCACAACTGCAACGGCTGGGCGGGCTGCCTCGACGTCTTCACGCTCGCCTGCGTCAACGCCGCCTGCTGCCAGTCCCAGTGCAAGAGCCCGCTCGACAACGGGTGCGTCTGCCCCAAGGGCTCCGGCGACACGCAGACGTGCCCGGAGGGCGACCACGTCGTCCACACCGGCGGCTTCCCTGGCGTCGACGAGTGCTGCCCGTGCAACGACTGCAAGGACATCAACTGCTGCGGCAACCCGGTCTGCTCCGGCTCGGCGACGTGCAGCGGGCTCACGTGCAAGCCGCTCCCGCCGTCGTGCAACGGGCAGGTGAACACCGACTGCGACGACTTCCCCGAGGACTGCGACGAGCCGTGCTGCAAGTGCTCGAGTTGTCCGTGATTTCCGCTGGTTCGGGATGGATTCGCATCCTATCTAACAGGGTCCGTCCGCTTGCCAAAGGGGAGCGCGGAGCGATAACCTAACGTGAGTGCGTGCTGCGCGAAGAGCCGCTGTTTTTGGCTCGATCCTCGCGCTGGTGCTCGGTTCGTTGACGCTCTCCGCCCCCGCGGACGCGCAACGAAGACCGCCGCGCGTCGCCCCTGCCCCCAAGCCCAAGAAGCCCACGAAGAAGGAGCTGAAGGAGCTGGCGAAGGAGGAGGCGCGAAAGAAGGAAGAAGAGCGCAAGAAGCAAGAGGAAGCGAAGCGCGCCGAGGAGGAGCGCCTCGCCGCGGAGAAGCGCGCCGAAGAGGAGCGGGTGGCCGCCAAGGCCACGGAGGCCCAGACGCTCGCGGGCGCGGGCAAGGTCGCGTTCGACGACGGTCGCAAATACTTCGAGCAAGTGCGCCGCGAGCGACGCAGCGCCGACGACGAGATCGCGGGTGCCCGCGCCGCGGCGTCACGCGGCTTCTTGGCGCTGCCCATCCTCTTCGACAGCCCCGAGACGAACCTGGGTCTCGGCGCGTTCGGCCTCTACTACTTCCACCTCGGCGCGCCCGACAAGACGCGAACGTCGAACATCCGCTCGAGCTTCACGTACACGACGAAGAAGCAGCTGCTCTTCGACATCGGGCCGACGCTATGGTTCGCGGAGGACAAGCTCAACGTAAAGGCGACCTTCACGTACGACTACTTCCCGAGCTTCTTCGCGGGCATCGGGAACCGAACCCTCGCCACACAGATCGAGAGCTACACCGAGCGCCTTCCCTCCGTTTACACGCAGGTTCAGTACAGGCTGTTCGGGAAGGTCTACGCGGGCGTTCGCTATCGCTTCGAGAGCCGCGCGATTCTCGACAAGGATCCGGGGCGCTCCCTCGACTCGGGCACTGTCCTGGGCGCCGCCGGCGGCGTGCTCTCGGGGCTTGGCGGGACGCTCTCGCTCGATTCGCGCGACAACTTGGATAATCCCACGCGGGGAACCTTCGCCTACCTGGGCGTCCGCCAGAACTTCGGCGCCATCGGGAGCGACTACCGCTTCACCGAGGTCGACGTCGACCTGCGCCAGTACTTCGGGATCGGCCCGACCACGCTTGGCCTGCAGCTCCTGGCGAGCACCAACGCCGGCAACGCACCTTTCTACGCGCTCTCGGCGATCGGAGGCGGCTCGAACCTGCGCGGCATCACCTTCGGCCGCTTCCGCGACACCCACATGATCGAGAGCCAGGCCGAGCTCCGCTTTCCGATCTGGGGCCCCTGGGGCGGCACGTTCTTCGGCGGCGCCGGCGAGGTCATGCACTCGGTCGTCGACTTCAACCCCAAGGGCCTACACCCCGCGGGCGGCGCCGGCCTCAGGTTCGCGATCGTTCCGAGCGAGCGCCTCAACATCCGGCTCGACTTCGCGTACGCCGAAGCGGGCCTCGCGTACTACCTCAACATCGGCGAGGCCTTCTGACCAGCGCGCACCGGGGAACGGGCGCGCGGTCTGGGCTGGAGCGAGCTGACTCCGGCGCGGCCTCTGTTGCGCTCCTACGTGTCGCTCTCTCCGGATTTCTTCTGTCGTTTGGAGAGAGCGGCGGCGGCGAATCGCTTTGCCTCTTCGAGCCACCGAAGGCGCTCCGCCGCTGTCGTCAAAGACCAACGGCGAATCTGCTCCAGCTCCTGCTCCGTCCAATTGGGCGCGGTCATTTGGCCGCGCCCCCTCCGGTTTGTTGCAGCACGCGGATGTCTTCGAGGTCTTTCGGTCGGCCCGCCGTACGCTTGAGTGCGATCAAGTCATCGATGCTCGCGACGTATATCTGCACGCCATCGACTTCCGCCACGTAGGCGCGCGCAAAGGCGTCGTCGAACGGGAATGGTTCGGTGACGAACAGATCCACTTCCGTCAACGGAGTAGCAGGGTTCCAAAGGGAAAACACCGTCAGCCCTTTTTCGTCGATCCAGAGCTTGCGTTGGGCCGCGTCTGCGAACGCGCTGATCGCGACGGGTGCTCTCGGACGAAAGCCGATGCGTTCGAGCGCAGAGAGGGCCCGTTTGGCGTTCTCCGGCTCGAGCGCCACGATGAGATCGAGATCGGCAGTGAAACGTGGGTATCCGTGGAGGACCACGGCGACCCCGCCAACGACGAGGTACCGGGCACCCGCTTCGTTGAGCGCTCCAAAGATGTGAAGAAGCTCGCCCTGCGCCACGACACGATCAGACTATCACCGGCGCGAGGCGCCGGCTGCCCGCACGGAAACCTCGTCAACGGCACCGCCGGCTACGTCAGGGAGACAGAAGAGGCGTGCGGATCCCGACTCTTCCGACGATTCGAGCGATCTGGGTGGGCCAAGACAGACTTGAACTGTCAGCCAACGGATTAAGAGTCCGCTGCTCTACCAATTGAGCTATTGGCCCAGAGCGGAGGGTGGAGTTAGTTGGTGCCGCTCCTCCTGTCAAGGTCGCGTTCGCCTGGTAAGGTGCCAGGCCCCATGCAGGCCGTGATTCTCGCAGGAGGACTGGCGACGCGAATGCGTCCGCACACCCTCACGACGCCCAAGTCGATGCTCCCGGTGGCGGGCCGGCCGTTCGTCGACTGGCAGCTCGAGAAGCTCGCCGCGTGCGGCTACGACGACGTGGTGATGTGCATCGCGCACCTCGGCGAGCAGATCGAGGCGCACGTGGGCGACGGCGCGCGCTTCGGGCTGCGCGTCCGCTACTCGAGCGAGGGGCCCAACCTGATGGGCACCGCCGGCGCCATCCGCCTCGCGCTCCCGCTCCTCGCGCCCACGTTCCTCGTGACGTACGGCGACAGCTACCTGCCCTTCGACTACGCGGCGCCGCTGCGCGAGCTGGACGCGCACGACGATTGCGACGGCGTGATGAGCGTCTTCAAGAACGAGGGAAAATGGGACCCGTCGAACGTGCAGACCGACGGCGCGTGGGTCCTGGCGTACGAAAAGGGGACGAAAGATCCCGCGTTCGATCACATCGACTACGGCGCCGTAGCGATCCGCAAGCCCATCCTCGCCGCCCTGCCGGAGGGCAAGGCCGTCGGCTTCGACGTCGTCCAGAGGGAAATCGCCGAGAAGAAGCGCTTGCGGGCCCATTTGGCCCATGACAGGTTCTTCGAGATCGGCTCCCCCGAAGGGCTCGCCACGCTGGAACGCCACCTCACCAAGGCATCATGATCCTCTCCCGCGCCCCCGTGCGCTTCTCCCTCGGCGGAGGCGGCACCGATCTCCCCAGCTACGCGAACACGCACGGCGGCTTCCTCGTCGCCGCGGCGGTCGACAAGTACATCTTCATCGCCATCCACGAGCGCTTCGACGCGCGGATCCGCCTCGGCTACTCGCACACCGAGCTCGTGGACTCCGTCGATCAGATAGAGCACCGCCTCTTCCGCGAGTGCATGCGCGACGTCGGTGTCACCAAGGGCGTCGAGCTCTTCAGCATGGCCGACGTGCCCGCGAACTCCGGCCTCGGCTCGTCGAGCACGTTCACCGTCGCTCTCTTGAACGCGCTGCGGGCGTACAAGCGCGAGTACGTTTCGACCGACGAGCTCGCGCGCGAGGCGTGCAAGATCGAGATCGACGTCCTCAAGGAGCCTATCGGTAAGCAGGACCAGTACATCGCCGCGTACGGCGGTGTGACAGCGTTCACGTTCAACACCGACGGCACCGTCACGGTGGAGCCCGTCCCGATGAAGCGGGAGTTCCGCGACGAGCTCGAGTCGAACCTGCTCATCTTCTACTCCGGCGTCGAGCGCGCCGCGTCGAGCGTGCTGAAGGAGCAGAGCAAGACGATCACCGAGAACAAGGACGACGCCGTCCAGAAGATGCACCGCATCAAGGAGCTCGGCTACGAGACGCGCCGCATCCTCCTGAGCGGCGAGATCGACAAGTACGGCGAGCTCCTCCACGAGCACTGGACCAACAAGCGCAAGCTCGCCAGCAACATGACCGACAGCTCCATCGACGAGCACTACGACGCCGCGCGCAACGCCGGCGCGATCGGCGGCAAGCTGATGGGCGCAGGCGGCGGCGGCTTCTTCATGTTCTACGCGCGCCCGACGGAGAGGCGGAAGCTGTACGACACGATGGTCGCCCGCGGGCTGAAGCCGCTCCGGTTCCAGTTCGATCTCGACGGCGCGCGCATCGTGGCGAACTTTCACCGGTCGTAGGGGCGGCGGCGGAAGCGGCGTGCGCCTGTCCTGGCGCAGCGGCAGCGTGCGGCGGGCGTGGCAGGATAGGGCGGTGCGCGGTCTGGTCTTCTCCGCTTCCCTGAGCCACCGTCACCCTCGTGATTGGCTCGTATTTGAGCTAAATTGATCGGGTGGATCTCGAACCGAAGAGCACGCCGGGCGGCCGGTTCGCGCTGGCGATCGAAATGGCCGACCTGGGCATCGCGATGATGCGCCAGACGCTTCGGCGCCGCTTCCCCGACGCCGACGCGACCGAGCTCCGCGCGCGCATGGCGGAGTGGCTCGCGGGCCCGAATCCAGAGGACGTCGACCTCAAGGTGGTCCCTTGGCCGCGGTAGGCGGTCTCCAGGAGTTCGCGGGCAAGCTTCTGTCTGACCTCCGCGACCGCGGGGCGCGGTTCGCGCTGATCGGTGGTTTCGCCGTGTCGATCAGGACCGAGCCACGGTTCACGCGCGATATCGATCTCGCCATCGCCGTGAAGAACGACGCCGAAGCAGAAGCCCTCGTAAGGAGCCTCCAGGACGTCGGCTACCGCATATTCATGGTGCTGGAGCAGGAGTCCAGGCAGCGACTGGCGACGGTGCGACTCCGAAAAACGGGCCGCGACGACGAGCCGCTCGTGGCTGACCTGCTGTTCGCGTCGTCGGGAATCGAGGAGGAGCTCGTCTTGGCTGCGACCGAGGAGACGCTGCCCGGCATCGGCAGCTTGCCCGTGGCGACCTGCGGGCACCTCATCGCGCTCAAGGTCCTGTCGCGCAAGGACAAGACGCGCCCGAACGATGCCGCCGACCTCCACGCTCTCCTCCGCGCAGCCGCGCCGAGCGATCTCGCGGAGGCCAAACGTGGGCTCGCGCTGATCGAGAAGCGGGGTTTCCACCGCGAGCGTGACCTCGCGGCGCTGCTCGAAGACGCCGTCCGGGAGATTGCGGCAGGCTGATCGCGCCCCCCGCGCCCGCCGATTTTTCCGCTAAGCTCCACCTCCCCGTCATGACCGACTTCGCCAAGACCTTCCTCGACGAATCCATCAAGCTCATCGCCGCGCTAGACGTCCCCGAGATCGAGAAGCTCGCGTCCGGGCTCGCCGACGTGCGCGATCACGGCGGGCGCCTGTTCCTCCTGGGCGTCGGCGGCTCGGCGGGGCACGCCGGGCACGCGGTGAACGACTTCCGGAAGATCTGCGGCTTCGAGGCCTACGCGCCCACCGACAACGTGAGCGAGCTCACCGCGCGCGTGAACGACGAGGGCTGGGACACCTGCTTCAGCGAGTGGCTCAAGGTCTCGCGCTTGCGCGCGGGCGACGCGGTGCTCGTCTTCTCGGTCGGCGGCGGCAACCGCGAGAAGAACGTGAGCGTGAACCTCGTCCGGTCGATCGAGCTCGCGAAGGAGGTCGGCGCGAAGGTGTTCGGCATCGTCGGACGCGACGGCGGCTTCACCAAGAAGGAAGCGGACGCGTGCGTCGTGATTCCCACGGTGAGCCCCGACCGCGTCACGCCGCACACCGAAGGGTTCTGCGCGGTCATCTGGCACTTGCTCGTGAGCCACCCGAAGCTCCAGAAGGCGAAGACCAAATGGGAGAGCGTGAAGTAAAGATCGCGATCCTCGATCGCGACGGGACGCTGATCGACGTTTATCGCGACGAGGAGACGGGAACGCTGCAGACGGCGTTCCACCCCAGCCAGATCCGCCTCCTGGACGGCGTGATTTCCGGGCTCAAATCGTTGCAGAGTGCAGGTTTCGTCCTGGCGATGGCGACCAACCAGCCGGGGCCGGCGAAGGGGCAGTTCTCGGCGGCGGCGGTGACGCGGACGAACGACGCGCTCGTCGCGATGCTGGCGGAGCAGGGGATCCTCATCGCCCGCGTCGAGGTGTGCATGCACCACCCGTCGGTCGGGCCGTGCTCGTGCAGGAAGCCCGCGCCGGGGATGCTCGACGTCATCGTGGACGCGTTCGGCGCGAACCGGAGGAAGAGCTGGATGATCGGCGACGCGCGCGCCGATCTCGAGGCGGGCATGGCGGCGGGCGTCCGCACGGCGCTCGTCTTCCGCACCGACCGCTGCGAGCTCTGCCCCCTCCGCGGCGGCCCGCCCGGGACCCCCGACGTCCACGGCAAGACGTTGGCAGAGGTCGCGTCGGCTATCCTCGCGGCGGGCTGACGGCGCAGGAAAATCCGTGCTAAGTCACTTGCCGCCATGGCCATCTTCATCGACAGCTCGGACCCCAAGGAAATCAAGGATCTGTTCGGCTGGGGCGTCCTCTCCGGCGTCACCACGAACCCCCTGATCATCGCGAAGGAGGCCCCCGACGCGGACCTCGGCGAGCGCATCAAGGAGATCATCGCCGTCAGCTGGGGTGACGTGTCGGTCGAGCTCACGACCGAGACCGAGAAGGAGATGCTCGAGGAGGCGGCCGTCTACCACGCGTGGGATCCGGCGCGCATCTGCATCAAGGTCCCGATGAGCGAGCACGGCCTCCGCGTCGTGCACCAGCTCACGAAGAAGGGCGTCAAGACGAACGTGACCTGCCTCATGGCGATGAACCAGGCCTACCTGGCGGCTCTCGCGGGGGCGACGTACGTGAGCATCTTCTCCGGCCGCGTGCGCGACATGGGCTACGACGTGAAGCCGGTCATCGCCGCGACGCGCGAGGTCCTCGATCGCGAGGGCCTCGCATCGAAGATCATCGTGGGCTCGATGCGCCACATCATGGACGTGAACGAGGCGCTCGAGTGCGGGGCCCACGTCCCCACCATCACCCCGCCGATCCTGCGCAAGATGGTCTGGAACCCGCGCACCGAGACGACCATCGAGGAGTTCAACTCCGCATGGCGCAACCGCGGCAAGAAGAAGTAGCCTCGCGGGCTGCGTGAGCCCCGATAGCTTCGTACGAGGAGTGTGCCTGAGCCTGGCGCTGAACGCGCTGGCGCTGCTCGCGTCGCTCGCCTTGGCCGTGCGGTATCGCCCCGCCGGGCGCGTCGAGCTCGTCGTCGCGACGTCGATGCTCTGGAACTACCTCGTGATGGTGCCGGTCTACGGGCTCGGCCTCACGGGCCACCTGACCGCGCGCACGCTCGCCCTCGTCAGCGGCCTCTTCTTCGCCAGCGTCTACGCGGCGGCGCGAGGACGGCGGACGTTTCGCGAGTTCGATCTCGAGGTGCTGCGCAAGCTCTGGACGCTCGTGCGCCTGCCGTCGGACACGGCGATCGCGGCCCTTCGCGCGCGGAGCCTGGTCACGCCCTTCGTCCTCTTCACGCTGTGCATGATCGCGTGGACGTTCCTGACCGCCTACTACACGCCGTCATGGCGGCAGTGGGACGCGCTCTGGTACCACGAGCCGATCGTCGGCTTCACGATCCAGAACCACGGATTTTCCATCGTGGATCTGCCGCAGCAGGGCGGGGCGCAGAAGATCAACGGCTACCCGCGCCTGGCCGAGATGACGCAGCTCTGGTTCGTGATCTTCACCGACCGGCGCGTCATCGACATGGTCAACCACCTGCTGACGCCGGCGCTGATGGGCGGCGTGTACCTCCTGGCGCGACGGTCGGCCGAGCAGAGCGTGGCGCTGGCGCTGGGTGCGACGGTCCTGTGCATGCCGGCCACGGCGATGCTCCTCGGGAGCGACTACGTCGACACGCACAACGCGGCGTTCGTGGTCGCGGGCGCGCACTTCGCGACGCGCCCGACGCTTCGCCTCCGCGACGCATGGATGGCGGCCGTTTGCCTGGGCCTCGCGGCGGCCTCGAAGCACATGGCCATCATGCCGGCGCTCGTCTTTGGCGCGATCTGCGCGGTACGTGCGGTGGCGAACGCGCGCGGGCGGCGCCTCGCCGGGCTCGGCACGGTGCTCGCGGGCGTCGCGCTCATCGTCGCGACGGCGTCGCCGACGTACCTGCGCAACTGGATCCACTTCAAGAATCCCTTCTGGCCGGACTTCAAGTTCGACAGCGACCGGCTCGGCATCCACTGGCCGGGCGGCCTGGAGTGGGGCGCGAGCGACGCGGTCGATGCGGGCGAGGGCCGCATCAACATGAACGGCCCGCTCGAGACGCTGCTCGACGATCTCTACCGCATCCCTTACACGGTCAACCGCGGCCACATGACGCAGGCGTACGAGTATGGGCTCGCGATCACGTCGATCGTCATCCCCATCGTCTTCTTCGTCGTGCTCCTGCTCGCGCTGACGCCGCTGCGCGATCTCGCGGCGCGCGTCTCTCGCCGGCCAGCATGGCGCGCGTCCGAGGCGACGCGCAACGCGGCCCTCCTCGCGGTCGGGCTCCTTCCGATGCTCTGGTTTGCTCCCGCGCTGTGGGGCGCGCGTTACCAGATCGGCGCTGTAGGGATCGCGCTGGGCCTCGTCGGATGGGCGGCTGGCCGCGGCGGCGCCGGCCTCGGATACGGGATCGCCGGCGCGGTCTCGGTCCTTTCGATCGTGTCGTTCTTCTGGACGCAGCCGCGCTTCTGGCTGTGGTGGGGCGAGGCGAAGACGATCGCCGCGATCCCGTACCCCGAGCGCGAGGTGACGCAGGCAGGCGCGATCAACCCGGAGCTCGACGCGAAGGTCGCGTCCGCGATCCTGAAGGACGTGGGCCTCCTGCGCGAGAAGCAGGTGGGTCCCGGCGCCATCGTCGCCTTCAACAGCAACTACGGCACGTACCTGGCGCTGCTCTGGAACAACGAGTTCTCGAACAAGATCGTCTGGGTGCCCGAGGGCCCCGACTACGTCGATCGCGTGGCCGCCACCGGCGCCACCTGGACGTACTGCGGCTACGGCGATCCGCTTTATTCCAAGCTCAAGGCCAAGGACTCCGGCTGGGAGGAGCTCGGCGCGGTGAGCACCGAGCGCTGGGGAGCCGCCTTTCGCCGCACGCGCTGGTGACGGCGACGCGGTGAGCCCGTCAGCCGTTCTTGCAGACGGCGAACGTGTTCAGGCCGAATTTGTGGCGCCGGCAGACGACGTTGCTCGGCTTGAAGCCGCTGGCGATCACGAGGCGCCAGAGGTCCTTGCGGTCGTAATAGTCCTTGTGGTCGTCCATCTCGGCCTTCGGCGCGAGGTTCATGCGGAAGGCGAGCGTCTCGAGGACGACCTTGCCGCTCCACGACGGGACGTTCAGAAAGCAGAGGCCCCCCGGGCGGAGGACGCGCCGGAAGCCCTCGAGCGCGCGCCGGGGCTCCCAGAGGTGCTCGAGCACGTTCACGCACAGAACGATGTCGAGGCTCTTGTCGGCGACCTGGTCGATGACGTCGGGCAGGACGCCCTCGACGGCGCGGACCTTCGGATCGGCTTTCAGATCCGGAGCGAGGGCGAGGTCGACGAGGGTCAGCGACCGCACCCGGTCCTTGATCGAGCGCTCGAACGTCGCGTTGAAGCCGCAGCCGAAGTTCGCGACGTCCTTGCCGTCGAAGCTGCCGACGGCGCGGCGCATCTGCACGGCGGAGAGCCAGTTGCCGAACTTGTCGGCGAACGAGAGCTCGTAGCCCTGCCCGTACGCGTGGTCGCGGTCGACCTTGGACTCCTGCGTCATTGCCCGGTGATATTCCACCGGGTTTCCGGTCCCGCAAGACAAATGACGAGCCACCTCTGCCGGTGTATATCGGCGCAGCGATGCTTCCCTGGACGGCCCGCGGCGTGGCGACGCGCCTGTACGACCTCACGGGACGGCGCCCGCTCGCCCGCGTCCTCGACGTCGTGGCCCTGGCTTTCGTGGCCCATTTCCACCGGATCCTCGGCACGAAGTTCCACTTCGCGCAGCTCGGCTTCGACGAGCACTACTTCGTCTGGGAAGGCTTCTCGATGGCGAAGGGGATGGTCCCCTACCGCGATTTTCAAGAGTTCAAGCCTCCGATGATCTTCTTCGTCAACGCGATGGCGCTGAAGCTCTTCGGCCTCGACGCGATGGGCTACCGGCGCATGTTCATGCTGCTGTCGCTCCTCGCGTTCCTCGCGCTCGCCGTGGCGCTGTTGAGCCGCGGAGTCAGCCGGTGGCTCACGTGCGGCCTCGCGGCGCTGATGATCAACCATTTTTTCGACGGCGGGCTTCACGACTCGACGATCAACAACGCCGAGTCGCTCGGCCTCGATTTCTTCCTGATGGGCGCCGGCGTCCTGCTCGTCAAGACGTCGTGGAAGAGGACGCAGCAGCTCGCGGGAGGCGTGCTCCTCTCGCTCGCGCCGCTCAGCAAGGAGCCGCTGGCGATCGCCACGGCTGCGGCGTGGCTCGCCCTCCTGCTCCTCGATCGCTTCGAGGCGAAGGACGAGCCCTCGACCAAGCGCTTCTTCAAGTACACCGTCGGCGGCGTCGCGCTCGTGCTCGGCAGCTGGCTCCTCTACATGCTCCTCACGCGCTCGCTCGGCTGGTACGTCTTTCAGCTGAAGCTCAACATCGCGTACACGAAGAACTACGCGCTCCAGCTCGGGTGGTTCCCCAAGGATCCGACGGAGGGCGTCTGGGCGGAGAGCTGGCGGCGTCTCCGCGAGACGTACGCCAACTGGGGCCGGCTCGGCGTTTTCGTGCCGCTCTTCGTCGCCGCCGTCCTTCTCTGGCCCGGGCGGCGCAAGCTCATCGGCCTCGCTGCGCTCGCGTGCATGGCCGGCGCGCTCTACGCGGTGACGGTCGGCAAGGGCTTCGCGCCGCACTATTACATCATGGCGATGACGGGGACGTTCTTCCTCGCCGTCCTCGGCGCGATCGCGATCGACGGCTACGCGCAGAAGGCCGGCCCGACCCTCCATCGCTGGGCGGCCTTCTCCGTCGTCGGCGTGGCGATCGTAGCGCTCTGGCCCCGCTACTCCGACGAACGCGACAAGATCGCGGCCAAGACGTACAAACCGGTCGATCCGCCGGTGTCGCAGGCCCACGTGGCCCTCGTGCAGGCGCACAGCAGCCCCGGCGATCGCATCTGGACGCTCGGCGAGCCGCTCCTCTACGTGTTCTCCGATCGCCTCAGCGCCGTGCGCGAGCCGGCCGTCGTCGACGAGCTCATTCAGTACTACCCCGGCAGCACCGACGAAGAGCGCGTCGCGCCCGAACGCGAAGAGCTGATCCAGAACCGGCCGAAGCTCATCGTCTTCGGCGACGATCCGGTGCCCGGCTACGGCCGAAAGCAGAAGTACATCCGCCTCCTCGCCATGCCGTTCATCAAGGACTACGGCTACAAGCAGATCGACGAGAAGGTCTACGAGCGGCCGTAAAACCGACGCGGGAGCGTTTTTCGCGGCTCCATGCTAGGTCCATGCCGCATGAACGACGTGCAGGGCGGCGCGGAGGAGACGAGCGTCACCTCGGAAGGGGAGCGCTTCGACCAGTACGCCACGCGCTACGCCGACACGATCAACAGCGAGAGCGCGATGCGCCTCACGGGAGAGTCGTTCGAGTACTACCTCGAGAAGCGGCTCGATCTGGTCCAGGAGCTCCTGACCCACGCCGGCCACCCTGCGCCGGTCACCGCGCTCGATTTCGGCTGCGGCGCGGGCGACACCCAGGTCGCGATGCGCAAGCGGTTCCCGAAGGCGCGCCTGGTCGGCGTCGACGCGTCGGCCGAGAGCATCCGCGTCGCGCGTGACCGGCATCTGGCGAACACCGAGTTCATCGTCAACGACGGCCTCGCGCTCCCCTACGCCGACGGCTCGGTCGACATCGCGTACTCGAACGGCACGTTTCACCACGTCGACCACGCGGCGCACGGCGGGATCGCGCGCGAGATTCACCGCGTGATCAAGCCGGGCGGGCACGTGTTCATGTTCGAGAACAACGGCCTGAACCCGATCGTCGCCTACGTCATGGACCACAACGAGCTCGATCGCGGCGCGGTCCGCGTGCCCTACTGGAAGCTTCGCAGCTCCTTCGAGAGCGCGGGCTTCCGGATCCGCGGCGTGCACTTCTACGCGTTCTTCCCGCGGCTGCTCGCGCCGCTGCGCCGCCGCGAGTCGTTGATCCGCTGGATCCCGCTCGGCGCGCAGTACGTCGTGTGGGGCCAGAAGGCCTGATTTCAGCCGGATCGCGAGACGCATGACGACCCGGCGGGGCCGGTGTATATCCCCGCGGGCATGTTCCTCTCCATGATCAGCCCCAAGTCGCTCAAGCTGGGGCGTCCCCGCAACGTCCTCGAGGTCGGCGACGGCGCGTACGGCCAGGCGGCGACCGAGCGCGGCGCGGCGCTCGTCCTGGCCGATCCCGCGAAGGGCGCAGAAGGCGTGCGGACGGCCGCCGCCGGCACGAAGTTCGACCTCGCGCTCGTCGGCAACGTGGCGGGCGACGTGAGCAAGCTGCTCGCGGCGATCAAGGACCAGCTGTCCGACGGCGGGCACGTCATCGTCCCGGTGCCCGATCTCGGCGCGCTCGAGACGGCGTCGGGGCTCCTCCGCGGCGCCGGGCTCGACGTCATGCGCGTCGACGAGACGACCCGAGGCTTCGCGGTCGTCGCCCGCGTCGCGCCCAAGAAGGGCAAGCTCTCGCTCACCGTCGGCATGCTCTCGATGAACGAGGAGCCGAGCGTCGACAAGATGATGGACGAGATCCGGAAGTACGCGCCGGACGCGCAGATCCTCCTCGTCGACAGCTCCAACGATCGCACGCCCGACATGGCGCGCGCGAAGGGGGCCACCGTCATCCGCCAGCTCCCGCCGCGCGGCCACGGCCCTGCGATGGAGGCGCTGATGTACGCGGCCGCCAAGCAGACCGACGCGCTCATCTACCTCGACTGCGACGGCACCTACCCGGCGCACATGATCCCGCGCCTGCGCGCGCTGCTCGAGGACGGCGCGGACATGGTCAACGCGTCGCGCACGCACCACTACCCCAAGTCGATGCCCGTCCCGAATTTCCTCGCGAACCGCTTCTTCGCGGCGACGGCGCAGGTGATGCACGGCGTGCCGACGACGGACGTGCACAGCGGCATGCGCGCCTACCGCTCGTCGATGACGCGCGCGTTCGAGTTCAGCGGCGAAGGCGACGCGCTGCCGATCGACACGCTCGTCCTGCCGGCGCGCTCGAACTACAACGTGGTCGAGCTCCCGATCGAGTACCTCGAGCGCCTCGGCGTCTCGAAGCTCGCCAAGGTCCGCGGCACGCTGTGGACGTTCATCCGCCTGGCCGGCTGCGTCGGGCAAGGCGAGCGCGTGCACGGTCGCGAGCACTACCGCCACCTCGACGGATGAGCGCGGTAGACCGCCTCAAGGCCGCGGCGGCCAGCTGGGTCGATCTCGAAGCAGCGCTCCTGCAAGACGCGCTGCGCGAGGTCGCCCCAATGGCGCACGGGAGGCTGCTCGACGTCGGCTGCGGCGCCAAGCCGTACGAGGAGCTCTTCACCGCCCACGTGACCGAGTACGTCGGCATCGAGTACCGCGACACCTTCGCCGAGACCGCCGCGTCGACCGTGACGACCGGCAAGGACAAGGGCAAGGGTCCCGACCACTATTACGACGGCACGCGCATGCCCTTCGACGACGGCGCGTTCGACACCGTCGTGAGCTTCCAGGTCCTCGAGCACACGCCCGATCCTGAGGGGCTCCTCCGCGAGATGGCGCGCGTGACGAAGAGGGGCGGCCTCCTCATCCTGACGGCGCCCTTCTCGTTCCGCCTTCACGAGGAGCCGCACGACTACTTCCGCTTCACCCCGCACGGCCTGAAATGGCTCTGCACGAAGGTCGGCTTCGAGGTCCGCTCGGTCACCGCACGCGGCAGCCTGTGGAGCCTCATCGGCCACAAGCTGAACACGTTCCTCGCGTTCGACGTCGCCGGCGCGCGCGCTGCGGCGATGGACGCGGGCTCGGGACGCCAGGAGAAGAGCGCGGAGGGCAAGATGCGCCTGTGGACGCTCCCGTTCGTGGCGCCGGCGATGATCGGCATCGGGGGGATGGCGCGCCTGCTCGACCGCGCGGCGTATGTGCCGACGGAGACGCTGGGGTACGTCGTCCTCGCGACGAAGGGGTAGCCGGAGCCTCGCTCACGCGACGTCAGGCGCGATTCGGCGGGACGCTCACCCGCCACTAGCACTACTTCGCCACATTTGTCTTTCCATCCCGGCGCGTCTGATTTAATGGCGAGGGATGAAGCGCACGCCTGCGTGGACGAAGCGTCTCGACCTATGGCTCAGTCCGTTTCTCGACGTGTTGGGCGACAAGCGTCG
>JANYHK010000138.1 GCA_025359105.1 Myxococcales bacterium
ATCTCCTGGGCCGCGTTCGCGAGCTGCGCTCCCTCTCGGAGAACGATCGCGCCCTCGAGCCGGAGCTGCGCCGGCTCGAAGAGAAGACCGGCCGACTCGCCAAGGAGCTCTTCGCCAGTCTGAGCCCGTGGCAGAAGGTGCAGCTCTCGCGCCACCCCAGCCGCCCCTACACGCTCGATTTCCTCGGGCGCCTCGTGGAGGACTTCCACGAGCTGCACGGCGACCGCGCCTTCGCCGACGACGCGTCCATCGTGTGCGGCCTCGGTCGCTTCCGCGGACGCAGCGTCGTCATCGTGGGCCACCAGAAGGGCCGCGGCGCGAAGGACAACGTGAAGCGAAACTTCGGGATGCCGCACCCCGAGGGGTATCGCAAGGCGAAGCGGATGTACGAGATGGGCGACCGCTTCGGCCTGCCGATCCTCACGTTCATCGACACGCCGGGCGCCTACCCGGGCATCGGCGCCGAGGAGCGCGGGCAGAGCGAGGCCATCGGCGCGTGCCTCGCCCAGATGGCGCGCGCGCGCGTCCCGATCGTCGCGACGATCATCGGCGAAGGCGGCTCCGGCGGCGCCCTCGCGCTCGGCGTAGCCAACCGCGTCCAGGTCCTGGAGTACGGCACTTACAGCGTCATCTCGCCCGAGGGGTGCGCGTCGATCCTCTGGAAGGACAGCGCCAAGAGCGACGAGGCAGCGCTCCGCATGCGTATGACGGCGCCCGATCTCCTTCGATTCAAGGTCGTCGACCGAATCGTCGACGAGCCGGCCGGAGGAGCGCATCAAGACCCGTCGGCGGCCGCCAAGCTCGTCGACGCGGCGCTCCGCGAATCGCTCAAGGAATTGGGCCGTTTGGGCCCCGACGAGCTGGTGGACCAGCGCTACGCGCGCTTCCGCGGCCTCGGCGCATTCCTCGCATGACCTTCACCTGAGGGTCGCCCGAGCGCCGCCCGCGTGTCGCGGCCACCTCCTTCGCCATGACCCGCAAGGACAGCGCGGCCCGGGAAGCGCTCCTTCGCGCCGGGCGTACCAATTTTCATGGTGAACGCGGGTTCCAAGTGGACCATGGGAAAGTTCGGGATCTTCATCGTGATCGCCGCCGCGGGGTGCGCGGCGACGAAGGGGGGCAGCGAGCACGGTCCGGCGAAGGCGCCCACGGCGGCGGCGGGCGCACGGGTGGCCTCGTGCGCCGCGGAGAAGTCGGTCGCCAGACCGCTGGGCGCGCCGCACATGGGCGCGACGGTGGCGCTCGCCGAGATCGGCGGCAAGACGATCGCCTTCGTCGCGGACGAGGACGCGCGCGCCATCGAGGCGGTGGACGTCGATGCGGCGAAGGTGCTCGCCACGACACCCCTCGACGGCGCGCCGTCGCAGCTGATGATCCTCGCCGACGGGCGCGTCGTCGTGCTCCTGCGCGACACGTCGCGCATGGCGGTGCTCGAGGCGGAGTCGGCGACGAGCCCCCTGGCGCTCCGTTGCACGGTCGCGACGGACGCCGAGCCGGTGGCGCTCGCGGCGACGAAGGACGAGTCGAGGGTGCTCGTCTCCGCCGGGTGGGGTCAGTCGCTCGGCGTCTACGACGGCGCGCGCCTCGCGCTTCAGGCGAAGATTCCCCTCCCCCGTGAGCCGCGCGCCATCGCCGTCGCCGACGACGACAAGGTCGCATACGTCGCCCACGCCGTGGGCGGCGCGATCAGCGTCGTGGATCTCGCGACGCGCGAGGCCAAGCAGGTGCCGCTCCGTGGGCACGACGGGCGCTTCGGTTTCCGGAGGTCCAAGAAGGGCGGCCGGGCGTTCGCGAAGGTGAACCCGGCCGATCCGAAGGAAGGCCGCATGTCGTGTCAGAGCTTCGCGCTCGCGAAGTCCGTCGCGCCGGGCGGGCGCATCCTGGCGCCGCAGGTCTTCGTGGATCCGGGTGAGATCGAGACCCGCACCGAGGGCTACGGCGACGCGAACCAGGCCACGGAGGTCCCCGGCATCGCCGTCCTCGACGAAGGGACGCGCGCGCCCATCGACACGTCGCTCAACCTCACGTCCGACGCCGTCGTCTTCGGCAACCAGAAAGACGCCCGCGATCACCGCGAGGAGTGCCTCCTGCCGCGCGCGGCGGCGACCGATCCCCGCTCGCGCACCTTGCTCGTGGCGTGCGCCGGCATCGACACCGTCATCGCGTACGACGCCGCGTCGGGCGCGCCGGCGAACGGCGAAAAACGCCGCTGGGTGACGGGCGCCGGTCCGAGCGGCATCGCCGTCGATCCGAAAAAGCCGCGCGCCCTCGTGTGGTCGCAGTTCGATCGCTCGCTGTCCACGCTCGATCTCGGCGGCACCGATCTCGTCGACGAGCTGGGCAAGGCGCCACACCGCGTCGCCCACGTCGGAATGCCAGAGCTCGCCACGCCGCTGCCCGCAGCGTACGTGCTCGGCCGGAGCATCTTTCACGCGGTCGGCGACGCGCGCGTCTCCAAGGACGGCCGCGCGTGCGCGAGCTGCCACCCCGACGGGCGTGACGACGCCATCACATGGGCCACGCCTGACGGACCGCGGCGCTCGATCATGCTCGCCGGTCGCGTCGCCAAGTCGTCGCCGTTCTCGTGGAGCGGCGGTGAGAAGACGCTGGCCGATCACCTCGCGAACACGTTCGACCGCCTCGGCGGCGCCGGGCTCAAGACCCTCGAGCTCGACGCGGTCATGACGTACATCACGACGATGCGCGGCCCCACCGCAGTGCCTGAGCCGGCGTCCGGTCCCAAGGTGCAGCGCGGCGCGGCGATCTTCGCGTCGAAGGAGGCCGGCTGCGCGGACTGCCACACGTCGGCCAACTTCGCCGACGGAGCCAAGCACGACGTCCAGAGCCGCGCGAAGAGCGATCGCGAGGCTTCGTTCGATACGCCCTCGCTCCGCTTCGTCGGCGGGACCGGCCCCTACTTCCACGACGGGAGGTACAAGTCGCTTCACGAGCTCTTGCGCGACGTCGACGGCAAGATGGGCCACACCAAGCAGCTCTCCGAGAACGATCTCGATTCGCTCGAGTCTTACCTGAGGACGCTATGAGCCGCCGCCGCGTCGCGCTCTTCGTCCTCCTCGCGGCCGCGCCGCTCCTCCTCGCCGACGTCGCGACCGCGGGCGACGCGGAGCCCGCTCAACCCTCGTTCACCGAGCTCCCCACCGGGGCGATGAGCGATCCGCCGACCAAGAAGACGCCCTGGGGTATCGGCGCCGGCGAGCGCGCGACCGGATTCGTCGTCTCGCGCATGGCCGGCGAGTACACGATGATCGCCGCCACCAAGACGGACATGAGCAATCCCCCGCCGAGCGGCGCCCCCACGTGCTTCTCCCAGTCGGTCCAGAACGGTGTCTCCGTCGACGGCGAGCCGGCGGCCGCCGAATGGGGCCAGCCCCAGGCGATCGTCAACCTCCCGAGCGCGGCCGAGCTCGGCGGTCGCAACGGCGTGACCGCGCTCCATTCGGAGCGCGTCGTCACCGTCGACGCCACACGCGCCTCGCTGGAGTGGGTCGACGCCTGGGTCGATCCGACGACGCGCGGCGCACGCCTCATCGCGAAGGGCACCCTCGCCCTCCGCGTCGTTCGCAACCTGCCGGGCGGCGGACTGGTGTTCGCCGGACGCGACGCCGAGCGCGTTCACGTCGTGGTGGTCGAGAGCGCCACCAAGAAGCAGTCGTTCGGCGGCCGCGAGCAGCTGCTCTCGGTCTCGTCGCACGGCGCCACGAGCGCGTCCGGCTGCCATCACCTCCGGATCGGCCTGCACGTCGAGAAGGGCAACTCGGACACCGCCACCCTCTTCACCACGGCCCAGCTCCCCAGCCTCCCCGACGCCGCACCGCGCGCGCCGCTCAACGGCAAGCCCAGCAACAACCTGACCACGATCCGGGTCCGCCCGGTCGCCATCGCGGCCAGCGTCAGCTGGGCGACCCGCGACGCCGAGCCGGTCGTGGCGATCTCCGCCGGGTGGCGGGCCCGCGAGCAGAACGTCCAGGCCCTCGACAATCCTGCGGGATTCTGAGCCTCGGGTCCCATTTCGAGGGGCACCGAAGATTCGTTTCTCGTAAGGGTTCCGCCGCGTTGCCTTACGTGGTACGTGGGGCCCGTGGAATCGGGGAGCACCATCGAGCTCGGCGGCAAGGTCGCCATCCTGACCGGCGCGAGCCGTGGCATCGGCGAGGCCATGGCGCGCGCCTTCGTCCGCGCGGGCGCCAAGGTCGTCCTCGCGGCGCGCAAGCTCGAGGGGGTCCAGGCCGTCGCCTCCTCGCTGGGCGACAGCGCGCTGGCCGTCGCCGCCCACACCGGGAAGGAGGCCGACTGCGTCGCCCTCGTCGAGGCGGCGATCAAGCACTTCGGCAAGGTCGACTGCCTCGTGAACAACGCCGCGACCAACCCCCACTTCGGCCCGATGCTCGACTGCGAGATGGGAGCCTTCGACAAGACCTTCGAGGTGAACCTCAAGGGCTACTTCTGGATGATCCGCGGCGTCGTACGGCACCTGCAGTCGCGGAGCGCCCCCGGCGCCATCGTGAACGTCGCCAGCGTCGCGGCGATCGAGGCCGCCCCCATGCAGGGGGTGTACGGCATGACCAAGGCCGCCGTCGTGTCGATGACCAAGACTCTGGCCTACGAGCTCGGAGGCTCGAAGATACGGGTCAACGCGATCGCCCCCGGCCTCGTCGATACCCGCCTCGCGAGCGCCATCGTGCAGAACGACGACCTCGTGAAGATGGTCAAGCAGAAGACCCCCCTCGGGCGCTACGGGCAGCCCGACGAGATCGCCGGCGGGGCTGTCTACCTGTGCTCTGACGCTGCAAATTTCTTGACGGGACATACACTTGTGATCGACGGAGGGATGACCGTCTGCTAAGGCGGCGGTTCACCTTCGTGGAGGTTGCGCGAGCGGATGGAGTCGGGGCAGACCATCGCGGGTAAATACCGCCTCCACCAGCTTCTCGGGGCTGGAGGGATGGCTTCCGTCTGGTCGGCGACGAACATGTTCACCGAGCGCCAGGTGGCCATCAAATTCATGCTGCCGGCGGTGGCCCGGACGCAGGAGGCCGCGCGGCGCTTCTTGATGGAGGCCAAGGTCTCCGCGCGCATCGATCACCCCAACGTGATCGAAGTCATGGACGTCGGGCAGACCGAGGACGGAACGCTCTTCCTCGTGATGGAGCTCTTGACGGGCGTGTCGCTCGAGACGGCCATGAAGCGGCAGCAGCCGACGATGTCGCTCCACGAGTTCACGTTCGTGATGACCCAGGTCGCGCGCGCGCTCGCCGCGGCCCACAAGAAGGGGATCATCCACCGCGATCTGAAGCCCACGAACATCTTCCTCCACAAATCGCGCGACGGCGTGGCGGTGCCCAAGCTCCTCGACTTCGGCGTCAGCAAGTTCCTCGACGACGAAGGGCAGAAGAACCACGCCCTCACCGTCGCTGGCACCGTGCTGGGCTCGCCGCTCTACATGAGCCCGGAGCAGGCGCGCGGCGAGAGCGACATCGACGGGCGCACCGATCTGTTCGCCTTCGGCGGCATCATGTTCGAGGCCTTGTGCGGTGAGCGCGCGTACGAGGGGGCGAACTTCAACCAGCTCATCGTCGCCATCGCCACCAAGCCGCCGAAGGACATCGACGAGCTCGCGCCGCAGATGCCCGAGTCGCTCCGCGAGGTCGTGCGCGCGTGCCTCGTCCCCGAGCGCGACAAGCGGTTCAACTCGCTCGACGCCGTGGCCGAGCGACTGCTCGCGACCTTGCCGGAGCTCGAGCACCTCGGCGTGCGCCTCCCCGCCCCCGCCGGGAGCAGCGCCGATCCCGACGCCACCAACGCGCTGCCGGTGGTGAAGCCGAGCGACCGACCGCCGCCGCTCTCCCTCTCGGAGAGCGGCGGGACGCATACGCCGTGGGCGACGCCCTCGGGAATGTCCACGCAGACCGTGAACAAGCGGCGGCAGCAGCAGCAGCAGCACACCGGGGTCATCATGGCCATCGCGGCGGCTGGAGTGCTCCTCCTCGTCGCCCTGGTCGGAGTCGGCGTCGCGCTCAAGCTGCGCCGCGCACCCGTCACTCCGCCGACGGCGATCGCGAGCGCCGCGCCGGTGCCCGCGCCGCCACCGCCCTCGGCTTCGGTGGACGACCCTCCGGTCATCAACGTCGACTCGCTGCCGGTGGCCAACAAGCCGGGCACGCGCACGGGGCGCCTCACGATCGTAGCCGACGGGTTTTTCTGCCCCGTCACCCTGGACGGGAAGTCGATCGGCACGACGCCCATCGCGCAGCTGACGGTGCCGGCAGGAACGCACCACCTGCGATGCGAGCCTCCGGGCGGCAAGGCGCGAATGGCTACGGTCGTCGTCGCCGCCGGCAACGAAGCCACCGTCTACAAGTTTCCGGCGAACGACTGACCGAGGGCGAGAGTGGACGCAAGCGAAGCCGAGATCCAGCGCATGATCGCGGACGCGTGCCTCGCCGCGGGATCGGAGGAGGAGTTCACGCGCGATCTCCGCGGGTACCTCGAGCGGCGCGGCGTTCCCGGCGCCGACGTCGAGGCGATCGTCGCCGCGCCGCCCCGCCTGGCACTCTACCGCCGGCTCGTGCGGAACAACGTCCTGGGCGTCACCCACCGCATGATGCCGCGGACGCGCGCGCGCCTGAACGACGCCGCGGACGCGTTCGACGCGTCGTTCGCGGCCTTCCTGGAGGAGCGCGCCCCGCGAACGCACTACCTCCGCGACGTGCCCGCAGAGTTCCTCGCGTGGGCGACGCCGCGGTGGCGCGCGCGCGGGGACGTTCCGGCCTACGCCGCCGATCTCGCCGCGCACGAGCTCGTCGAGTTCGAGATCTGCGCCGCGCCGGTCCCGGCCGATCCGCCGCCGCTCGTCGACGTCGCGCTCGATCGCGCGCTCGTGTTCACGGAGGCAAAGCGCGTGATGCGGTACGCCCATGCGGTGCACCTCCTGCCCGCGGGAACGGGCGATCGCACCGCGCCGACGACGCGCGAGGTCACGCTCCTCGTCTACCGCGACGACACCCACGCCGCGCGGTTCCTGGAGCTGAGCCCGCTCGCCGGCGCGATCGTGGAGCGCCTCATCGCCGGTGAGCCCCTCGGCGCGGCGCTCGGCGCGGCGTGCGCAGCGCTGGGGTACACGCTCGACGACGCCATCCTCGCCGACACCGCCCGCCTACTCGCAGATCTGGGCGAGCGCGGCGTGCTGCTGGGCGCGAGACCTTAGAGCCTGGCGGTCAGACCGCGATCTTCGTCGCCGCGGCCGTCGCCTCGACCCAGACGCGCTTGATCGTCGCGACCTCGGCGAGGAGCGTCTCGAGCGCCGGGATCGCCTGATCGCGCTCGAGGAGCACGGGCACAGGCCCCGTCCTGCGGAGCACGCGACCGAGGAGATCCAGCACCGGATCGCACACGTCGGCGCCATGGGTGTCGACGATGAGCTTGCCGCCTTCGCCCTCGTCGAACCAGTCGTGCCCGGCGATGTGCATCTGGACCACGCGCTCGAGCGGGACGGTGCGCATCCACTCATCGACGTCGAAGCCGAAGTTGACGCTGTTCACGTAGGCGTTGTTCACGTCCAGCATGAGCCCGCAGTCGGCGCGGTCGCACAGCCTGGCGATGAACTCGGCCTCCCCCATCTCCCTCTTGCCGGGGTGGAGGTAGAAGCTGATGTTCTCCACTGCCATCGGTACGCCCAGCGCGTCCTGCGCGCGCCTCACGCGATCGGCGACGCGGCCGACGCCCTCGTTGGTGAAGCGGATGGGGAGCAGATCGTGGAGGATCTTCCCGTCCGCCGAGCCGAAGCAGAGGTGATCGGAGTGGTGCGGGCTGCCTATTTCCCGCACGAACACCGCGAGCTCGCGGAGATACGCGTCGTCGAGCGGGTCGGTCCCGCCGAGCGACATCGTGAGGCCGTGCGTGAGGATGGGGTAGAGGTCCCGGGCGCGCGAGAGCGCGTTCGGGTAGTACCCGCCGCGCTGCATGTAATTCTCCGGAGAGACCTCCAGAAAATCGATCTCGGCCTTCGCGTCGCGCGCGAGGAGCTCGTCGATGAACTCCCAACGAAGGCCGAGACCGACGCCGTTCACGGCGAGGACTACTTCTTCTTCGCGTCGGCCGAGCAGGTGCCGGCGCCGCAGGAGGCCTGACCGGCCGCAGGCTTCTTGCCGGCCGGGGCCGCCGCCTTCTTGCCAGGGGCAGGCGGCGCGGTGGTGGCCGCGGGGGTCGGCGTCGTGGTCGTCGCCATCTTCGGGTCCGTCGCCGGCGTCGCCGACGGCGTGCTCCCCGCCGCGGCACCGGTGCCCGGCGTGGTGGGATCGGCCGGCTTCGCTTCCGCGGCCTTGCCCTTGTTGGCGCCGCAGCCGGCGGCCGAGCACGAGGCAGCGGGGGCCGCGGTCGGCGTGGTGCCGGCGGCGGGGGCGACCTCGGTCGACTGGACAGGCGAGGCCGCCGGCGGCGCGCCACCGCAGGCCACGAGCGCGGACGTTCCGAGGGCCGCGAGCGTGGTCGCGAGGTTCTGCAAAGACAGGTTCGGTCGCATGAAAAACTCCTTGGTATTTCGTTGTCGCTTCGCTTCGATTCGTCTCAGTTCGTGACGGGCTTGGCCCGCAGATCGATGCTCACGTCGGCGGTGTTTGCCACCTTGGTGCCCAGGAGGGTCAGCGTGCCCGAGGCGAGCTTGCCGAACGTGTCGCGGGGCTTCACGTCGTGCTCGGCGAGGGTAACCCGAAGCGGCTCCTTTGACTTCAGCTCGATGAGGGAGGGGGTGGAGTTGGCCGCCGCACCAGCAGGGTAATGTAGGCGGGCCTCGAGCTTCGCCTCGCGGTTCTCGACCTTGTGTCCGTGGAGGAGGAGATCCCCTTTTGCCGTCAGCGTGACGACGCGGACGTCCTCGCCGCCCTCGCTCACCGGCGCGACCTTGCTCACGTCGGTCGCGCTCGCGTTGTCGATCGACCGGATGGCGAAGACGATCCAGCGGTTCGCCTCCTTGACGTCGGGGGTCGCGACGTCGCCGACCTCGAGCCAGTTGAGCGCGTGCTTGGTCTGCGAGGCGTCGTCCTCGTTGCCGAACGTGCGGGTCGCCAGCGTCGTCAGATCGATCTTCACCTCGCCGCGCGTGTTGGCGAGGTTCACGAGGTCCACATCCACGGAGCCGGCCGAGGCTTCGGTGCCCGCCTTGATGTGCTCCTTCGGCGCCGGCATCGAGATGGACGTCTTGCCCTTCGGGTCGATGGTGAACTTCGCCACCTTGGCCGACGGAGCCGAGACCGACGGCGCCAGCGCGCTCGCCACCGGGGCAATCGCCACGGGCTCCTCTTTGTGGCCGAAGGCCACGAAGAGCCCGCCGATCACCACCGCCCCGCCCACGGCTCCAAGAACCAGTTTTCCGTTCATCGTCGCTCCTCTCGCCGAACTCTACGCGGGCCGCTGGCCATGGTTTCGGCATTTCGCGCGAGTGGCCGCAATCAGACGTCATTTCAACGAGAACGCTCCGACGGTTCCTCGCTTACAGCGCCGCCACCAGGCGCTTGATCGCTTCGCGCAGCTCTGCCGGCTCGAGCTGGGCGAAACCCAGGCGAACGAACGGGCGGGCCCGGCCGTCGAAGGCGAAGGGCCGCGCGGTCTGCACGTGGAGACCGCGCTCGAGCGCGCGGGCGGCCCACGCGTCGGGGCTCACGTCGGGGGCCACGCGCGCCCAGATCGCGGTTCCGCCCGCCGGCGTCGTGAACGAGAGCACGCCGCCGAGGCGCTGGCGCAGACCGGTGACGAGGACCTCGCGCCGCTCCATGTACGCCCGACGTACACGCCGCACGTGGCGGCCGACCTCGCCATCCTCGAGCAGCTCCCCGACCGCGTGCTCGACGGCCAGGTCGCCTTGCCGGTCCATGTACCTCCGGCGCAGCGCCAGGCGCTGGATGACCGGCCGCGGCGCGACGACGTACCCGATGCGCAGGCCAGGAGCGAGCACCTTGGAGAGCGTGCCGATGTAGACGACGACGCCCGCCTGATCCGCGCTCGCGAGCGGGAGCACCGGCCGCCCGTCGTAGTGGAACTCGTGATCGTAGTCGTCCTCGAGCACGGCGAAGCGCTCCTTGCGCGCCATGGCCAGGAGCGCCAGGCGACGCGGCGCGGCGAGGGTCACCGTCGTCGGGTATTGGTGATGCGGGGTCAGGTGGACGGCGCGGACCGGCCCGATCTCGCCCGCGTCGAGCAGCGCCGCGAGCGCCGCGAGGTCGAGGCCGCCGTCGTCCAGCGGGAGCGGGACGATGCGCGCGCCGGCGGCGCGGAAGGCCTCCCACGCCGGGCGGTAGCCGAGCGCCTCCACGACGACGACGTCCCCCGGGGAAAGCAGCGAGCGCGCGAGCAGATCGAGCGCCTGCTGGCTGCCGCGCGTGACCATGACGTTGTCCTCGCGCGCAGCGAGCCCACGCGTCGCCGAGAGCATCCGCGCGAGGCCCGTCCGCAGGCGTTCGGGGCCCAACGGATCGCCGTAGGAGAGGAGCGCGGGACCGTTCGTGCGGAGCGAGCGCCGAAAGGCCCGGGCGAGCGGCGCCACGTCGAAGAGTCGCACGTCGGGGATGCCGCCCATCATCGAGAGCACGCCGCGCGGGAGGAGCGGCAGCTCGGCCCACGTGCGCTCGAGAGCCGGAAGCTCGAAGCCCGTGCGCGTCGGGACCTCCTCGCGCGGCTCGACGCCCTTCGCGAACCTCCGCGGGGCGACCTCCGGCAGCGCCTTCGACACGAACGTGCCGCGCGCGGGCTCGGTGGTGAGCCAGCCTTCGGCGACCAGCTCGCGGACCGCCGCGATGACCGTGTTGCGGTGGACTCCGAGGGTGCGCGCGAGCTCGCGGCTGCCGGGGAGCGGATCGCCAGGCAAGAGGCGCCCGCGGCGGACGTCCTCGGCGATGGCGCGCGCGATGCGCAGGAAGAGCGGGACGCGCTCCGCCGGATCCGCGGGCGGCATGGCGAGCGGCATGGACCAGGAGCGCACCGCTCTGGTCTACCGATTCAGCCCGTTTCGTGCACCCTCAAAGTACCAGTGCGCCGCCAAGGACCGCACGCACGACGCCCGCCAGCGCGCCGGCGCCGAGGGGCAACAGCGGGTTGGCGCGTGGCCAGCCGAGCCGCACGGCCAGGCACGCGGCGAGGATCGCGCCGTCGCTCCACGCGTGGACCGACGCGCGGCCGAGCGAGAGCGATGCGGCGGCAATGACCCCGACGACCGCGGGCGCGATGCCGCGGAGGAACCCTTGCACGACGCGGTTCTCGCGAAACGCCGCGAGCGAACGCGCGGCCAGCAGCGCCAGGGCGGTCGGCGGGAGGAAGACGCCGAGGGTGGCGGCGAGCGCCCCGAGCGGTCCGCCGGCGCGCCAACCCACGAAGGTCGCGGTGGTGGCGACCGGGCCTGGCGTGATTTGCCCGAAGGCGACGGCGTCGGCGAATGAGCGCGCGTCGAGCCACCCCCGCGTGATCGCCTCGTGCTCGATCGCGGGCACCATCGCGATGCCGCCGCCGAAGGTGGCCACGCTAATGCGCGCGAACACGCCGAACACGACGAGCCACGCCGGGGCGCTCAGCACCACCGCCATTGCCGGTAGAATGGCGAGCGAGCCCGGCGACGACGGTGCGCGCGGCCGCGACGCGATGACGCCGACCGCACCGGCGAGCGCGATCACCTCGAGCAGTGTGAGCCAGCGGGTCGCGAGCGCGACGGTCGTGCCGAGCGCGATCATCGCGCCCCGCAGGTCCTTGAGCGTGGCGCGCCCGAGCTCGACGGCGATCGACGCGAACAGCCCGGCGACCGCCGGGTTCAAGCCATCGAGCGCGACACGCACCCAGGGTGTCCCGTGGAGCCGATCGTAGTAGGCGGCGACGAGCGCGATGAGGGTGCAGCCAGGGACGATGAAGACGCCGGTGGCGACGAGCGCACCGAGTATCCCCCGGAGCTCGTAGCCGAGGAGCACGAGCAGGTTCGTGACCATCGTGCCCGGCAAGGCCCCCGCGACGGCGACGCGCTCGACGAAGGCGTCCTCCCCCATCCAGCCGCGCTCGCCGACGACGACGCGCCGCAGCCTCGCGATCGCCGCGAGGCCGCCGCCGAACGCGACGGCCCCGGTGACGAACGCCACCTCCGCGAGCGCGCGAAACCGCACCGGGCTCTGCGCGACGCGTTCGGTCACGCAGCCGGGCTTAGCACAGCTAGAGTTTCGCCTGGGCGAACACGCACGCCGCCGCGTTGCCCGCCGCCGGCTTGTAGTCGGCGCTGTCCTTGTAATAGACGCGCGCGAACGACGCATCCCAGCACTCCGACGCCTGGACGTTGGCGACGCTCACCGGCAAGGTTCCGCCGCTGAACTTCGCGTCGCCGCGGCCCGCCCCGTTCGCGTCCCAGCGGCTGTGCAACGCGAGATCGTCGGCCTTGCTGGCCTGCGTCGGGTCGGCCGAGTCGTGCAGCGCGATGTCGACGCTGCCGGAGCCGTCGCCCTGGTGGGTCACGTCGATCTTGGCATTGCGCGGGCGATCGGTCGCGTTCATCTCGACGGCGAGCGTCGCCGGATACTGGCGGAGATCGAAGTTGACCTTGATGTTGCCCGAGTCGTGGTTGCGCGCGGGGTCGAGCTTCGCTGACGCGTCGAAGTCGAGCGCGAACCAACCCTGGCGGTGCTCGGCGCGCGAGCGGCCGTAGCCGTGCCCCTGGAGGACGGACTTGAAGTCCGCCTCGCTGACCGAGCCCTTGGTCCGCCCCTGCAGGACGTAGTCGTACTCGTGGTCGCCGACCTCGTTCACGGTGAAGCGCCACACGACAGGCGACAGCGCGTCACCCGCGCCGGGACCCCACACCGCCTTGTGCGCGTCGATCGACGTGGGCGGCGAGTGCACGATCGTCCACACGAGGCCGATCACCCACGCGGTGCCGTAGTCGACGCTGTCGGTGATGTCGCGTGTCACCTGGTAATATTCGGCGTAGCTGGTGGCGCCGGGGGTGTTCGAAAGCTGGATGCCCTTGGCCTGCCTCTTGGTCGGAGCGCCCGTCGTCGATCCTGGCACGCCCATGCCGACGTCGCTCGATTGCGGGATCGGATCGCGGAAGCGCTCCGAGTCATCCGCCTTGATGACGCACGCGTTCGAAAAGGCCGCCACACCCACCGCCACGATGCCCATCCACTTGTTCATGGCTCTCTCCTCCGTTGGGAACGTCTTCGTCCTGGGGACTGCGTGGTGGGGGCTAATCCAAGATGCGGGCCAACGGTCGGGCTGCTGGAAAGTTCGGTAAATCGAGCCGGATCGCGAAGCAGGCGGCCGCCACCGTGAACGGGCGTTGTCACCCGTTCTCGTGACGCCCATTGACGGCGGGGAATGCCCACACGAGCGCAGGTTCAGGGCCCCGGGCAAACCCACCAGATCTTCCGACATGCCGGCAGCCGTGTTACCGACATCGTCGAAGACCGGCGGCGCCGCCGCCATTCGCATCACGGGGAATCGATGTTCGTGAGGATGGGCAGCTTTCGTGTCGTGCCAGGTGGCGTGGAACACCTGCGGCGAATCTACCTTGGCGAGTGCGCGCCGATCGTCAAAGCCGCGGCCGGCAACCTGGATTGCTGTCTGCTCGAGTCGAACGCCGATCCCGACCAGTTCGCGGCATGGACGGTCTGGAGCTCCGAGGAGCACGCGACCGCCTACGAGGCGAGCGGAACGGCGAAGGCCGTCGTCGAGAAGGTGCGACACCTCTTCGCCGGCCCGCCGACGCTCGCGTCTTACCGCGTGCGCCGTGAGCCTTGAGGAAACCGATCTGAGCCGCCCTGGGGATTTGAACCCCAGACCTGCGGTTCACGAAAAATCCGCTGGAAAACGCGCGGGAGAGCGCGCGGTGACGGAGAGCGACGAAATCCCCCTCCCTGCCCCGCGCCCCGAGGACGGGACGCGCTCGGATGCACGGGCGGCCGACAGTCGCAACGGTTACGCTTCGGACGTGGTCGGAAGCCCCGTAGGAAAAACCATCGGAACGGACGTCGGAAACACGGTCCGTCGTGCGTTGGCCCTCATGGCGGAGGGACGCGCCGACGAGGCGCAAGCCCTTCTTGCGACGCTGGCCGGGGCCTAAAATGATTTCGGGTTCTCGGTCGCCCAAGGAGTTCGTGGCGCGCTGTCGTGCGCTGGCGTTCGAACTCGAAGCGCTCGCGCTCGAGGCCGAGCGGCATGGCGCCGTGGACGCTCGTGACGTCGAACGCCTCGGGGCGGCCGAAGCCGAATGGCTGCGCCCGGGGCGCGTGTCCGGTCATACGTGGCACGCGATTGCCGCGGCAATGCACCTCGACCGTGAGCGAACGACCGTCCTGCTGCGCGATCCGGGATTCGACTCGTGCGCCCCTCGCACAAGAGCTGGGCTGGCGGGCGAAGCGGGAGACAGGATCCACGCGGCGGTGCGTCGCGACCGCGACGGACTCGCGCGGGTGCCTCGAGGCGCTTGGCGAGAAGCGCTGCTCAAGTGGCAAGGCGTCAAGGAGCGCTCGCGCGGTCGGCCAACGATCCAGCAACGCGCGGCGCGCGTCGCGTGGAACGAGATCCTCTTCGACATTCTCAAGAGTGCGGGGCTCGCCGCCGGAACCAAAACCGCACGGAATTTGAAGGACACGGTGAACCGCGCGATTCGCTCGCTCAAGGCGTCTGGATTCGACCCCCAGGCGGCCGTCGCGCGAAGCATCCCTCGGCCAACAGGCGCGGCGCCCGCCGGATCGACGAGCGAGGAGAAGCTTTGGGAGCCTCCGCCTCACCCATCGATCACTGACCGGCAGCCGCGCCGAACCTAGGCGCCCTACTTCGTCTCGTCAGCGAGGCGTCGAACGCTGATCCACATCTTGCCCCACTTCGCTCCCGTCTGGGAGTCATCCTTCTCGCCGCGCGTCCACATCAGCTCGCGCTCGATGACGCGATAGCGCACGGGCTTCATCGTGCCTGGCTCGTTGAGGATCATGATGTCGCCGGTCTGCGGCAGCTGGCCGTCGGGCGGCACCGCAAGGATATCCATGCAGGTGTCGCGAGGCTTCTCGGCGGTGCCCGGTCGCGGCGCGCCTTCCTTCCACTCGTAGACTTCGATCGTGCTTGTGCTCGCCATGATGGTCTCCTCCCGGTGGATCACGATGCGCGACCCACGCCCGGTCCGTCATAGACCCGGGTGCGCGGCAAAGCAAAACGCGACTTGCGCGAATCGCGTTTCTTGGCAATCAAGGTCGATTGCGTGGCCGCGTTCGCAAGCGCACCAATCCTGGTGTGCACACCGCGGAACGACACCTCCGGACCCTCGCTGCGGCAGCCGGCTACCGGTCGCTGCATGCGCTCGCGCAAGCGTGCCACGTCGACCGCGCGGGACTCCGCCTCGCTCTGCGGGGTAAGCGCGTCCTTCGCAACGCGACCGTCGCAAGGCTCGCCTCCGCCCTCGGCGTGGGCAGCGATCTGGTGCGCCGGACCTTGGAGGGCGCGTGACGGAAACCCTCTTCGCGGCGACGTTCACCCTCTCCGGCGAGTTCCTCGCCGAGATCGTGCACCGCGCAGAAGAAGCCGCCCGCATCGCCGCACGCGAAGAGCTCGCCGCACACGCGCCTCCGCCGGCGCCGCTCGCGATCTACATGACGATCGCCGAAGCCGCGAAGCGCTACGGCGTCTCGCGCCGGACCGTGCACGCGTGGCTCGAGTCCCATGGGATGCCGGTCGCCCGCATCGGCGACGGCTCGTCCTTCGTCGACAAGACCGGCCGCACCCGCAAGGGCCCAACGATCGTCCGCATCCGGGTGGAAAGCGCTGACGCGTGGTTCGCCAGCGGGGGCGCGAAGTGAAGAACGTGCTCAAGATCGGAGCCCTCCAGATCGACCTGGACGCGGTCAACGAGGATGCGCTCGAGGCCCACGCGCAACGGCTTGGCGTCCCACCGGACGCGTCCCTGAACGACGCCGCTGGCGCGGTGGCCAAGCACACCATGACGACGACGCCGGCGCCGGTGCAGGGCGAGTGCGAGAAGTGCGGCGGCCCCCTCGACGAGCGGCAAGAGCGCTGCGCCCTCTGCGGCGATCTCGTGCCGGCGCCGGAATGCACGGACCTGGGGAACGCGGATCGCTTCGTGCGGCGGAACCTCGGGCGCGCGCGCTACTGCGCCGCGCTCGGTGGGTGGATGATCTACTGCGGGCCTCGATGGGCAGCCGACGAGCCGGCCGCGGTGCGACTCGCGAAGGACACGGCGCGATCGATCTACGGCGAGCTGGAGCGCGGCGCGGGCGACGACCCCGAGGCGCTCGGCAAGCACGCGATCAAGAGCCAGTCGGCGCACGCGCTGATGGCCATGCTGCAGCTCGCCCAGAGCGAGTAGGGGATCGCCGCGCGCGCGTCAGACTTCGACCGCGACGCCTTCCTCCTGAACACGCCGAGCGGCACGCTCGACCTGCGCACGGGCGAGCTGCGCGCGCACGACCCTGGCGACCTGATCACCAAGGTCACCGCGGCGCCGTACCAGCCGGGCGCGCGATCGGAGCTGCTCGATCGCGTGGTGCGCGACGCGATGGGCGGCGACGCCGAGCACGTGGCGTTCCTGGCGCGCGTCCTCGGTTACTGCCTCACGGGCGACACGGGCGAGGAGAAGCTCTTCGTGATCCTCGGCCCGGGCGCGACCGGCAAGAGCACCTTGATCGAGGCCTTCAAGCGCGCGCTCGGCGACTACGCGCTGACGGCGGACTTCGAGACGTTCATCTCCGCGAAGGGCGGCATCCGGAACGACGTGGCCCGGCTGGCGGGCGCGCGCTTCGTCTCCTCGATCGAGGTGGAGAAGGGCCGGCGACTCGCCGAAGGCCTCGTGAAGTCGATCACGGGCGGCGACGACGTGACGGCGCGTTTCCTCTACAGAGAGGCGTTCACGTTCCGGCCGGCCTTCAAGTTGGCTTTGGTCGCGAACGACGCGCCCCGCGCGGACGACAACGACACCGGCCTCTGGCGCCGCATCGTCAAGGTGCCGTTCGAGCACGTCGTTCCGAAAGAGAAGCGCGACCCGAGGGTGAAGGCGGATTTGTGCGACGCCGCGATCAGCGGGCCTGCGATCCTCGCCTGGGCGCTCGCCGGCTGCATCGAGTGGCAGAAGACCGGCCTGGCCATCCCCGCCAGCATCGAGCGCGCGACGGAGGACTACCGCGCATCCCAAGACCCGCTGCGCGACTTCTTCGACGAGGCGCTCGTCTTCGACGTCGGCGCCAAGGCCGCGCGCGCAGCGCTGAGCCGCCGCTACGAGTCTTGGTGCAAGGCGAACGCCGTGCGGCACCCGGTGGCGCCGAAGGCGTTCGCCGAGCGCTTGCGCGCCCGTGGCGCGATCGACGGCAAGTCCAACGGCTCGCGCGTGTGGAACGGCGTCGGCTTGGTGGAGGACGCGACGGAATGGCCCAGCGCGCAGGGTCACGAAGGGACACCAGGGACACCACGTGACCCTCGTGGTGTCCCTGCATCAAGACCGCGCAACGAAACGAGAAACGATGCGCAGGGACACGAAGGGCACCAGATCCAGACAACTTTGCCATGCACATCTACGCGTGGGGACTTTTCAAAAGACGTGACCCTTCGTGACCCTGGTGACCCTGCCGGGGGCTTCCAGGCACCGGCCCGCTTCCGCCGTCGGAGTGCCTCGTGAGCACACGGAACTTCTCTACGTCTCCGGCGCTCGAGGCGGAGGGCCGAGCGGCAGCCCCCTCGCGTGATCGACTCGCGCGGAGCGCGACCTCGAGCCCGGCGCGAGCGCGCAGCCTTCCCCGAAACCGCTGGAGCCGCTTGTTTTCTGCGGCTTCCGCCTCGAGTTTCCGACGCCAGGCGTCGGAAGAAAAGCGCAAGTGCGCGATCGAAAAGGACGCAGATCATGGGCGGTAAGAGCCGTACGAGCTTCCTGGACCGCCTCTTCAAGACCGCCGAAGAGCCGCCGAACGACGACGGAGGGGCCGCCGAGCGCCGCCAGAAGGACGCTCTGGGCGTCCTCGTCGCCGCCATGGTCGACCCCGACCACGACGGGATCGCAGCGGTGCGCCGCAACGCCACCCGCCGGCAGCGAGCTGCGCGCGACGCGTTCGTCGCCACCGCCGGCGAGGCCGGCGCCGCGCGCCTCGAGCGTGCGCTCGGCGACTGCGGCTTCGATGCCGCCGCTATCCGCTCTGGGCCAGACGAGCTCCGCCCCGGCGAGGTGGAAGCGGCGTGCCGAGCCGCCGAGCTCGTCGTGGAGCACGCGTGCACGGCCGATGAGGCGAGCGACCTCTACTTCGGCGTGCGCCTCGTGCGGCGCGGCCAGCGCCTCCTGAGCGGCGCCCTCGACGCCGAGTCGACGAAGTCGGCAACCTACACCGCCGATCGCGGCGTGGCGCTCCGCGACCGCGCGATCGAGAAAGCGAAGGAGCGCGCAGCCGCGCGCGACCGCCAAGCGCAGGCCGATCGCTGGCGCACCGACCCGACGCCACGCGGCAGGAGCAGGTGCACGACGAACACCTCGAGCCTTTCCCCCAGCTCACGAGCGGCGGCGAATGGCTCGTGCGGCCCGGCGAGCTCGACCCGCTCGCGCCCGACGCGGGCAGTACATGGATCGTCCCGCCGCAAGGGATGCCGCACGGCCCCGAAGACGACGAGCCGCTCCCCGAGCTCGTGTCGCTGCCGCGCGTGCTGCCCGTCCCTGTCGCGCATCCGAACGCCGCGACGCGTCCTAGCCCCGCTTCAGCGGGCGCCACGTCATTATCGCGGTCGGCGCCTCCGACAGCGTGATCACGATCGGGACGATCACCCGCATTGACGTCCTGCCGCCGAAGAACAGCACCGAGGAGCTCGAAACCCGATGAGCCTCGTCACACTCGCGCGCTTCTCGCGCCAGCTCGTCGCCGGCGCCGTCGCCGCCGACCTGCCCGGCATCTTCGCGTCGTCGTCGCTGAATCCCGCGTTCGCGCGCGGCGAGAGCGTCCCGCCCGGCCAGGCGCTCACCGTCACGTTGGAGTCCGCGCC
>JANYHK010000008.1 GCA_025359105.1 Myxococcales bacterium
CGAACCCACATGGCGCGCGCGAGGAAGGCGAGGAGCGCGGCCTCGGCGACCGCGATCGCGGCGGTTTCGGGCGTGAGCGCGCCGAGGAGCGCTTGCGCCGGCACCGTCGTCATGAGGCCCAGCGGCACCAGGAAGGTGAGCACGAGGCGCACCGCGCCGCGGAAGACGGACGACGGCCATCGCGCGGCGTCGAAGACGGCGCTGAAGACGTCGGTGAGGTTGTCGGTGCGGACCGCGTAGAAGACGGTGCACATCGCGAGCGTCCAGAGCGCGTGGAGGATGATGGCAGCGGCCGCGAAGAGCAGCACCGCCGCGCCCACATGCGCGGCGGAAGGCGCGCGGCCCAGCTCGCGGAACGCAATCACGAAGATGCCCAGCGCCGTCAGGAGGTTCACCGAGCGCCACGGGTGAAAGCGCGCCGTCGAGACCAAAAACTGCGCGTCCACCGGTTTCATCAGCACGTGATCCATCGTCCCGCGGCGCACGTGCTCGACGACGGAGGCGAAGCTCGGGTTCATCGCCCCTTCCATCAGGGCCTGCAGGAGCGTGAAGAAGCCGACCACGACGAGCGCCTCGCCGAACGCCCACCCGGCGACGTCGCGCCGCAGGCTGAAGACGACGAGGAGGGGCGCGAGGGCGGTCGACGTCCAGACGATCTCGATCAGCGCGTCGAGCACGAAGTCCGCGCGGTACTGCAGCGCGACGAGCATCGAGGCGCGAAGCTGGGCGAGAAAGAGGCGAACGTAGCGCACCGTCAGCCTCCGTACGCCGCGAAGCGCCCCACGCCGCGCCGCCACAGCGCGCGCACCGCGAGTCCTGCGAGCGCGACGAACAACCACTGCCGCGCGAGCAGCTCGAGGGCCACCGCGGGCGCGTGCGCTCCGGTGAGGAGCTCCGCAGGCAGCCCAATCTGGTAGCGGAACGGCAGCCACTCGACGATCGCGCGGAGCCGTGCGGGGAAGAGCTCGACGGGGATCGTGTACCCGCTGAAGACGAAGAGGCCGGCGAGCCACGCGTCCATCACCTTGTCGCTCCAGTCCATGAACAGCGAGAGCGCACCCACCGCGAAGCTGACGAGGAGCGACAGGAGCCACGCGCCGACGAGCGACGCGAAGAACGCGAGCCACGCCGCCGCGCCGCGCGCGAGCGCGCCCTCCCCCAGAGTAGCGAGCATTCCGAGCGCGACGGGGACGGCGACGGCGACGCGCACCGGCAGGGCGCCGACGCTCTCCGCCGCGTACGCGAGCAGCGGGTGGACGGGGCGCAAGAGCCGCGCGGCCAGCGTTCCGTCGCGGACCTCGAGGTTGATCTGCCGCGACACGAACGAGCCGGTGAGGCTGCGCACGACGAACGTGGCCAGAAAATACGCCACGAATCGCGCCTGATCGAAGCCGCCCACCGGCCCGTCGCGGGCGACCGCGCTGTAGAACGCGATCATCACGAGGGGCATCGTCGTCGACAGGAGCCACACGACCACTTCGGTGCGGTACGCGACCGACTCCGTCGCGCCGACGCGCGCGAGCGCGCGAAACACGCGTGCGCGGTGCGCGAGGCTCAGGGCGCACCGCCGTCCGGGTTGCCCGTCGCGAAGACCTCGGAGATCACCTCTTCGATCGGCGGGTTCTCGATCGTCAAGTCCAGGAGCGGAAGCTCGGCGAGCGCGCGCGCGAAGGCCTCGTGCACACGGGCGGGATCGACGCGCAGCACCGCCTCCGCGTCGTCGTGGCGCACGATCGCGCCCAGCCGCTCGAGGTCCACTCGCGCGACGGGGCGGGAGAACCGCAAGACGACGTGCTTGTCCGGCCGCACGCGACGCGCGAGGGCGTCGAGCGCGCCGTCGTACACGAGCTTTCCCTTACCGACGAGGATGACGCGCGGGCACAAGGCCACGACGTCGTCCATGTAGTGGCTCGTCAAGACGAGCGTGGCGCCCGTCGTCTCGCTGTACTTCTTCACGAAGCCGCGGAGGGTGACCTGCATCGCGACGTCGAGGCCGAGCGTGGGCTCGTCGAGGAAGAGCACCTTGGGCCGATGGATGAGCGCGGCGGCGAGCTCGCACTTCATCCGCTCACCGAGCGACAGCTGGCGCGTGGGGCGTCGCGCGACGAGATCGATGTCGAGCAGCAGAGTGAGCTCACGCAGCGTCGCGTCGTATCGTGCGCGCGGGACGTCGTACAGAATACGGTTCAGCTCGAACGTCTCCGCGGGCGGCAGATCCCAGAGGAGCTGCTGCTTTTGACCCAGGACAAGAGTGACGCTCTTCAGGAACGCGTCGTCGCGCTTCTTCGGCTCTTGGCCGGCCACGGTCACCTCGCCGGAGGTCGGGTGGAGGAGCCCCGCGAGGAGCTTCAGCGTCGTCGTCTTTCCCGCGCCGTTCGGCCCCAGGAGCCCTACGCGCTCGCCCGCGGCGATCTCGAAGGAGACGTCGTCGACCGCCCTCACCGTCTCGAACGTCCGATGAAAGAGCGCACCGAGCGCGGCAGCGAGCCCCGGCGGGCGCGACTGGACCTCGTAATATTTGGAGAGGTGTCGTGCCGCGATCATCCCGCCCTGTCTTGTAGCCGTTTCCCGCGGCGGCGGAACATTGCAAACCTCGACGGGCGCGGGGCCCTGCGCTAAGAAGCCGCCTCCGTGAAGATCGATCCGCGCACCGCGACCCCTTGCCGGACCGTCGCCTTCTCCCCGGACGGACGCACCCTCGCGGAGGCGAACTACCTGGGCTTCGTGACGCTCCGCGACGCGCGTACCGCGGAGGTCCACCGCCGCTTCCTCGCGCAGACGGCCCTCGTCGAGACGGTGCGCTTCGAGCCGAGCACCGGCAACCTCCTGCTCGTCGGCGCGGGCTTCGAGGGCGGGCGGGACATGGGCGTCTGCAAGATCCTCGACCCGGCGACCGGCCTGCGCCTCGCCGAGCTCCGTGGCCACCAGGACGACGCGACCGACGTGCTCGCCCTCTCCTCTGGTACGCGAGCTGCGGGCGCTCGCCGCCGCGTGCTGACGGTCGGCCTTGATCGCAAGGTCATCGTGCACGACGTGGAGGATCCCTCTCGCACGTGGGTGTGGGACGACTACGAGGACTACCTCAACACCTGCGCGGAGCGCCCGTGGCACGATGGGCACGTCGCGGTCGCCGGCGACTCGCCGTTCACTTACGTGCTCGACGTGAACGCGCGCACGGTCGTCGCCAAGCTCGAGACGCCCGGCGACTGCAACGGCCTCATGTGGAGCGAGGACGGGCGCTTCGTCATGATCGCCGACGATCTCGGGCGCGTGCTCTACTTCGACGCCGACGCGGGCTGGAAGCTCACCCACGAGTCGAAGGTGGGCGGCGCGGCCAAGCGCATGGTGGAGGACCCGCGGGACCGGGCGCGCGCGCTCACAGCCTGCTACGACGGGCGCGTCTGGTCGGTGCCGCGTGCGCCGGACGGGCGCTCTTCCTTCGTCGTCGCCGAGCGTCGGCGTGGCATGTGGGGCATCAACGTCGCCGCGACGAAGGATCGCCTCGCGGTCCCCAGCTTCTTCGATCGCGCCTACCTCCTCGGGCGAGACGCCGCGGGCCTCGCGATCGACGACGTCGGCACCGAGCCGGCCCCCACCTTCGGATGCAACTGGGTCGCGGTGCATCCCTCCGGTGACGAGATCGCCGTCACCCACGACGACGGACGCATCCGCGTGCGAGATGCCAAGACGGGCAAGCTCGTGCGCGTCCTCGGCCCCGACACGAGCTCGCTCTACATGGGCGCGGCGTTCCACCCGCGCTTGCCGCTGCTCGCGACGATCGACTTCTACGGTGAGGCGCTGGTCTACGACTACGCATCGGGCAAGGTGCTCTGGCGCGCCGACATGGGCTTCGGCCCAGGGATTTGCCTCGATTTCAGCCCTGACGGGCGCTTTCTCGCAGCCGGCGGGTACGCGTGGCGCGGGCGCGTGGTGCCGCTGGGCGACGACGGCCTGCCGCGCGCGGTCCTGGAGCTCGACGCGATGAACCGCGGCGTCTTGAAGAGCGTCGCCTTCGCGAGCGCCACGCGCCTGCTCGCCGCGTCGGGCTGCGGCACGCTCGTCGTGCACGATCTCGACGGCGGCCGCTTCAAAGCGACGCGGGCGATTCGCGGCCAGCCGAACATGGAGCTCTCGAATGGCGTCTCGGCGTCGCCGGACGGCAACGTCGCGTACCTCGTCTCGCGCGACCAGTCCGTGCGCGCGTTCGACCTCGACTCCGGCGCGCAGATGCGCACCGGCCTCGCCCACGTGCGCGGCGCCAAGACCGTGCACGCCTCGCCGAACGGGCGCTACGTCGTGACCGGCGCCTACGATCGCACCGTGCTCATCTGGTCGGCGTCGGATCTGAGCGTCAGCCTCCCGCCCATTCGCCTCGCCAACTCCGGCATCTCTGGCGTTCGCGCGCACGGCGAGACGGTCTTCGCGTGCTCGTTCGACGGCGTCGTCTTCGCCGCCAGCGCGACGACCGGGCGCCTCTCGTGGTTCAAGACGGCCGCCGATGCGGCCGAGGGGAATTGAACGGCCCATGCAAGCGAACGGCTTCGTGTTCTTCGAGATCTACGTGACCGATCTCGCGCACTACCGCGCCATCTTCCAGCATGGCCTCGCGATGAAGGTCGTCGAGGACGACGGCGACTTCGTGAAGCTGCAGTCCTCGTACGGTACCGTCCTCCTGAACGCGATGACGGAGCGGCCGAAGGACCACCCGTTCGCCGGCTACCGCGACGTTCCCTTGCGCGGCCTCGGCGTCGAGATGGGGATCGTCACGGTGGAGCTCGCGGCCGCGCACGCGCGCACCCAGACGATCCCAGGCTGCGCCGTCAGCGAGATCGTGACGCAGGAGTGGGGAATGAGCGATTTCCGGATCCGGACGCGCGAAGGCTACTTCTTCCGCGTGACGACGCCCGATCCCGACGAGCCGTTCAACTCGCCGGCTGTCCCTTGAGGGTGAGCTTGACGAGGACGCCGTCCTTGATGAGGTCGTCCTTCTTCCCCGGGTAGACGATCCCGAAGTCCTTGCGGTTGATCGTGAACTCGCACGTCGCGATCACCACGCCGCCCTCGAGCTTGATCGTGGCCGGCACGCCCAGCGAGCGCGTGACGCCGTGCAAGTTCAGGTTGCCCGTCAGGGTGTGCGTGGCCCCGGCGGCCCCGCCGAGGACGATCGACGTCGACGTGAAGGTCGACTTCGGGAACTTCTCCACGTCGAAGAAATCCTTGCTCCTGAGGTGCTCGTCGAGCTCCTCGTCGTCGGTCTTGAGGGACTTGGTCTCTAGCGTGACGGCGACCGTGCCGGCTTCGATCTTCCCGCCGGGGACGACGATGGTGCCGGTGAACTTGCCGAACGTGCCGTCGTGCTTGCCGGTGACCTTCGCGCCGACGAAGGCGATTTTCGACGTCGCCTCCGAAAGCGTGTAGCTCCCCGCGGCGCTGGCTGCGCCCGCGTCGCCCGCAGACGTTGGACCGGCTTCGGCGACCGCGACGGCGGACCCGACGGTCGCGGCGACCTTGCCCTTCGTCGGATCGTTGTTGCACGCCGAAGAGGCGGCGAGGAGGCCGAGGAGCACGAGAAGCGGGCGCGCACGCATACTGCCTGCTTACACCTATTTCGTGCCGCCGTCCGCCGCCTCGCCGTTCGCCACGACCCAGTCGACGGCTTCGGCCATGATGTCGTCGATGTTCGCCGAGTAGTAGTGCCCCGCCTTGGGCATCACCCACAGGCGCGCCGGGTAGCCCTGCTTCGCGAGCGCGGCGGCGGTCTTTCGCTCGCCGGCGATCTGTCCACCGATCTCCCCGGCGATCAGCGCGACGGCGCGCACGCCGGCCTTGCGGAGCGCGGGGACGCTGAGCGGCACGTCGGCCTCGTTCAGGACGAGGTACGGCCAGCGCCCCGGCGTTCGTGCTGCGATCTGAACCGCCGCGTACGCGCCACGCGAGAATCCAGTGAGCACGGCCCCGTCGCGCGTCATCTCCGAGGGGTAGGCGGCGCTCACGGTCTCGATCGCGCGCTCGAGATCGTCATCCATCTTGTCGAACGGCTCGGTCCACGTTGGCGCGTTGTACGAACCGGGTCCGCACGAGGCGTTGCCGGTGGGGCACACGAGGAAGCCGCGCTCGCTCGCGGCGTGCAGCCAGTAGCCGCATGCGTAGCCGGGCGGGTTGCACACGCCGTGCAGGTTCGCGATCAGGCGCTGCGGCGTGGGACGCGCGGGGGGGATCGCGAAGTAGACGGCGCGCTTGCCGAGGAAGGGGAGCTCGTAGGGACCGGCGGCTCGGGGTCCGGCGTCCGGCGTCGGCGTCGGCGTCGGGC
The DNA here is from genome assembly GCA_025359105.1 of Myxococcales bacterium. Lineage (GTDB taxonomy): Bacteria > Myxococcota_A > Polyangia > Polyangiales > Polyangiaceae > JANYHK01. Next base: position 6,311 of record JANYHK010000008.1, read on the forward strand.
TGGGGGTCGCGGTCGGGCTCGGGGTCGGGGTCGGGGTCGGGGTCGGAATCGCGGTCGGGGTCGGGGTCGGGGTCGAGGTCGCGCTCGTGCGGGCGCACGCGACGAGGAGGGGGAGGAGCGGCCAGGGAAGAAGCCGCATGGTCACGCTTGCGGGGGGTTCGGGGCGATGTGCGAACGCGAGGGCGGCGCGTCGTCGCCCGCGACCTGCATGAGCTCGCGGGCGAGCGCCTTGCCCTCCTCGACCCCCGCCGCGACGTACGCCTGCGAGAGCTCCGCCTTGTCGAAGACGCGGCGCGGCTCGGGGAGCGGGCCGCAGATGATCACGCGTCGCTTGGCCTTGTAGAGCGCCGCGCACGCGCTCTCGAGCGCGACGAGGCCGGTCGCGTCGATCGCCGGCACGCGCGACAGGTCGAGGAGGATGATGCGCACGTCGGGCCGCAGACGCTCGATCTGCCCCATCGCGTGCTGCGCGGCGCCGAAGAAGAGCGGGCCGGCGATCTCGTAGCGGACGACGCCCTCCGGCAGATCGCGATCGGTGTCGGCGCGCCCTTCGCCGGACAGACCGAGGCCGCCCTGCGTGAGCTCCGCCATGCGCTTCATGAAGAGGAGCGCGGCCAGGACGACGCCGACGCTCACCGCCTTCACCATGTCGAAGAACACGGTGAGGAAGAAGCACGTGAGGAGGACCGTCACGTCGCTCTTGGGCGCGACCTGCAGGATGTGGTTGAAGTGCCGCCGCTCCGACATGTTCCACGCGACGAGCAGGAGCAGCGCCGCGAGCGAGGCCATCGGCACGTACGCGACGAGCGGCGCGAGGACGACGATCGAGAGCAGCACGACCGCGGAGTGCACGACCGCCGAGAACGGTGACTTCGCCCCGGCGCGGATGTTCGTGGCCGTGCGGGCGAGGGCGCCGGTGGCTGCGATGCCGCCGAAGAACGGCGCGAGGATGTTGCCGATCCCCTGGCCGACGAGCTCTGCGTTCGGGTCGTGCCGCTTGCCGGTCATGCCGTCGGCGATGACGGCGGAGAGGAGAGACTCGATGGCGCCGAGCATCGCGATCGTGAACGCCGCGGGGAAGAGCTCGCGCGCCATCGCGAAGGTGAAGTGCCCCTGGCCCCACGGCAAGATCGGTCGCGGCGGCATCGGCGGAATGCCCGCGTAGATCGTGTCGCCGACGGTCGTGTGGAACTTGGTGCCGATCGTCGCGACGTGGAACTCCGGAACGAGCCGGCTCACCGCGAACGCGACCGCGCTCGACACCGCGAGCGCGATGAGCGGCGCGGGGACCTTCTTGATGACCTTGGGCATACCCAGGAGCAAGCCGAGCGTAAGCGCAGCGATCGCCGTCTCGTAGAGGGACGCGGTGCCGCGCGCGTCCCAGAGCGCGACGACCTTGCCGACGTAGCCCTCCGGCATCTCGGCGATCTGGAGGCCGAGCGCGTCCTTGATCTGCAGGGTCGCGATCACCACGGCGATGCCGCTCGTGAAGCCGGTCGTGACCGGGTGGGGGATGAACTGGATGAGCTTCCCGAGCCGTGCGATGCCCATCACGAGGAGGAGGCCGCCCGCCATGAGCCCGGCGGTCAGGAGCCCGCTCAGCCCGAACTGGCGGACGATGGGCTCGAGGATGACGATGAACGCGGCCGTCGGTCCGGCGATCTGGAACTTCGAGCCGCCGGTCAGGGCGATCGCCGTGCCGGCGACGACCGCGGTGTACAGGCCATGCTGCGGCGGCGCGCCGACCGCGATCGCGAGCGCCATCGAGAGAGGCAGCGCGACGACGCCGACGACGAGTCCTGCCATCAGGTCGGCGCGCATCTCCTTCACGCCGTAGCCCGCGGCGAACGTCCTGCGCAGCGCGGTGGCGAAGGGGATGCCTTGCTTCGTCAGCTCACGGGGAAGAGCGAGGAGCGATTCCAGCCTGCGGCGCACGACGGCAGGAGCATCTCGCCGGGCACCCTCGCCGTCAAAGCATTCCTGGCGCTTGTGTGGGGCGGGCCGATTTGTGAGGATGCGCCAGGTCTGGCCGTGTCCGACGACGACGATCCCCGTCACTCCGATCCCCTCGAGCGCCTGGAGCGTCTCGATGCGGGCGTCGACGCGCGCGTCGGCCACCGCAAGCTTCTCGCCCGTGCGCTCTACGCGCCGATCGTGGGCGGCGCGCGGTGGGCGTACGTCTTCGGCGCCGTGCTCACGACGGCGTTCGCGGTGGAGGCGGTCACCGGGGCGCTCCTGGCCGCGACCTATTCGCCCGGCACGCTCACGGCCTGGTCCAGCGTTCACCACATCTCCTTCGCGATGGCCGGCGGGTGGCTCGTGCGCGGCCTACACTTCTTCGCCGCACAGGCGATGATCGTGACGCTCGGCCTTCACGTCGCGCAGGTCACCGTCTTCGGCGCCTACAAGAAGCCGCGCGAGGTGAACTGGTGGGTCGGCCTGGCCCTCCTGGCGCTCACGCTCGCGTTCGTCGTGACCGGTCACCTGCTCCCCTGGGATCAGAAGGGATACTGGGCGACCCAGCTCTCGATGAACCTCGTCGCGACCGGGCCGGTAGGTGGCGGCACGCTCACCTGGTCCTACGTGCTCCACGTCGTCGTCCTGCCGGGCGGGCTGGTCGCGCTCCTCGTCGCCCACGTCGCGCTGTTCCGCAAGCACGGCGTGACGCCGGGGGCGCAGGCCGATACGAAGAAGGCGGACCCGTTCTTCCCGAAGCAGCTCGGCAGAGACCTGGCGGCCAGCCTCGCGGTCGTCGGTCTCCTCTTCTTCCTGACGTACGCCAGTCATGGGGCACCGCTGGACGCGCCGGCCGACCCGGCGAGCGCCTACCCCGCGCGGCCCGAATGGTACGCCGTGCCGCTGTTCGAGCTCCTCGAATACACGGGCCGCGGCTTCGCGCTCGCGCTCGCTGGCGCGCTTGCCGCTTACCTCGTCGCCCTGCCGCGCCTCGATGCGGTCGAGACGACCGCGCTCGGGCCGCGGATGAACACTCTTGCGCCGCTGATCCTCGCGGCCTGCGTGCTCCTTCTCCTCACGTGGAGCGCGGTGCGGACGGACAAGAACGACGCGAAATTCCAGGCCGCGCGGAAGGCCGCGGACGCGCGCGCCGCGGTCGCGCGGGAGCTCGCCATGGGCGGGGTGCCCGTCGCCGGTGGCCCGCTCGAGATGCTCCGGCGCGATCCGGCGCTCCGCGGCGAGGAGCTCTTCGCAGCGCGTTGCGCCTCGTGCCACGTGCTCGGCGAGCTCGGCGATCGCGCCACGACGACGGCGCCGTCGCTCGACGGTTGGGGGACCGAGGCGTGGATCCTGGGGACGCTGCACGCGCCCGACGCGCCGCTGCGCTTCGGCAGATCGCCGTACGCGGGGGCGATGAAATCGTTCGACGTGAAGCCGGACGGCTCCCCAGAGTCGTGGACGGCGATGCCCAGGGAGGAGATGCTTGCGGTCGCGTCGTTCCTCGCGGCCCAAGGCGACGAGCCCGGCGAAGAAGTACCGGCGCTCGCGCCGCGCCGCGATCCGATGCTCCGGCAGGCGGGGGAGGCGATCTTCGAGAAGGAATGCATGACGTGCCACGTGTTCGAAGGGAAGGGCGACTCCGCGAAGAGCGATAGCGTTCGCGTGGCGCGCGTGGCGCCAGAAATGTCGCGCTACGGCTCGCTCTCTTGGACCCGCGCGGTGGTGGCGAACCCCGCCGCGAGCGCGGCGTACCGTGCGGCGCCGCAATCCACAGAGAAGGAGGGGTACATGCCGCGCTTCGACGCCGAGCTCACCGCGGACGACGTGGCGCTCGTGGCCCGGTGGGCGCGCGCAAAGGCGAGGGGCATGCCGCTTCGCCCGGGGGCGCCGTGATCAGGCGCGCGGTCATGGGGCCGATCGCCTTCGCGCTCGCCGTCGCGCTCGCGCTCTTCGCGTGCGGCGACGCGTCGTTCGACGTACGGTACGCGCCGGCCTACGTCCCGCCGCGGACGGTCAGCGTCTTCGGCGTCTTCAAGGACGGCCGCATGAACCCGGACGCGTGGGACACGCTCGGCGCGCGCCTCTCCGCGCCGCTCGGCGGCGGCCCTTGCGAGATCGCGGTGGGGCCGAGGCTCCAGCAAGAAGCGCCGAGCGTCGTCGCGACGCTCGACGACACGACGCGCGCGAGCGGCGTCACCGACGACGTCCTCGCCCAGTTCGCCGCGATGGCGAAGGCCGACATCATCGTGCTCTTCACGGTCGCGGGCCAGCCGCCGCAGCCGAGCTCCGACGGCGGCGCCGGCGCCACCCGCGCGGACCCGTCGTCCAACCGCTTCGCGACGGGCAGCCGCTCGCGCCGCGGCATGGGCGCGCCCACCGCCGCGTCGCGCCGCGCCGAGCGGGGCGTGTTCGAGGTGTCGGCGTCGCTGTATTCGGTGAGCCGGAAGGAGTCGGTTGGCCTCGTCGGCATGACGTACGAGGGACGCAGCGTCGACGATGCGTTCCAGAAATTTGCGGCGAAGCTGGCGGCAGAGCTCCCCGGAGCGCGGTGCCTGGGGTGGGATTTCTCCGTGCCGATCGACGAAGAGAAGCTCAAGAACCTCGCCGAGTGAGCGAGCACGCGGACCGAAAATTGCGCCATTTGGCCCCGTCGCTTGCGCGGCGCGCGGGACGTGTGCACCTTAGTAGCAAGGCACATGAGCAAGACTCGTTCGGAAATTCTCGCAGACTCGCAGCGCAAGGGGATCCTCGCGGGGGCCGCGGTCGCCGGGACCGTGGCGATCGGCGTCCTCGCGCCGCCGGTCGCGGCGGTGGCCGCCGCCGTGCCTGCGGCCCTGCTCGCTTACCGCTGGTGGAAGCACCGCGCCGAAAACGGGATCCGGTTCTAAACGTGCGGCTCTTCGGCAGAGTCCTTGGCGCGGCGGGGCCCGTGGTTGCCCTCGTCGCGATGGCCGCGTGCGGTTCGAGCGGCGACGCGGGGCCAGGCGGCGGCGACGGCGGCAGCTCGAGCGGTTCGAGTGGCGCGAGCAGCGGCACGAGCGGCGCCAGCGGCGACGGCGGCCAGATCGATGGTCGGGTGCCCGACGGCGCTCCCATCGACGCGGGCCCTGACGTTGCGTTCGATGCGCCACCGCCCATCGGCGCCGGGCGCGTCACCTTGCGGTTGCCCGACAACAAGTGGCACCGCGTGGCCGCGACGGTGGGTGGGGTGGTCGAGGATCTCACTACTCCGATGGACGCCGTCTCGTCGGGTACGGACAACTTCGTCAACACGTCGAAGGACGGCAACTGGCTCGTCGCGAACAGCGGGCGCTTCTCGTGCGGCAGCGGTAGCTGCCTCGATCTCTTTGCCGGCACCCTCGCGTCGGGCGCCGAGGTGAAGCCCGGCGGGAGCTCGGTAAAATCCGGGGACGCGCGCCCGGCGGTCTCATCGGGCGGCAACGTCATCGTGTACCCCGCGACGGGCGGACCCCACTCGGTCGATCTCTACGCGATCAAGAAGACGGGCAGCGCGTGGTCGAAGCCGCTGCCGCTCACCGAGAAGTCGCCCTTCGCGTTCCATCACGACGTGTCCATCGCGTCCGACGGCTCGCGGGCGGTGTTCGACTGCGGCGCCGATCTCTATGCCCAGCCGCCTACGTCGATTTGTGAGGTGGCGACCGACGGCACCGGCTTCCAGGAGGTCCTCTCGCCGGGCGACGGCCCCGACCATGGCGCGAGCCACGCGCTCCACCACCCCGACTACACCCCACAAGGCGACTTCGTCTTCGAGGCGGACTGGCCGTCCGAGCAAATCTGGAAGGTCGCGCGCGGCTCTAAATCGCCGGTGAAACTCTCGCCGCCCACGGAGACCGACGACAACTCGCCCTGCGTCCTGCCCGATGGCCGCATCGCATCGCTGTGGCTCAACCGGCCGGGAAGCACCGGCAACGCGCACGAGCTGAAGGTGATGAAGGCCGACGGGTCGGGCTCCGTGATGGTCCTGACCGGCACGGACATCGTCGACATCGGGATGGGGTGCGGCAACTGAGTTGGCTAGTGGGTTGACGGCGACCGGTTTTTAGCCTCATTTTATGGGGTGAAGGCGCCCCGACATCCGGTAGCAACCTGGTTGGCAGATGCCGGCTGGGAGGTGCTCGAGCGGGCGGGGGAGGGTTCGGCCGCGACGGTGTGGCGGGCCCGCCGCGCCGACGGGCGCGAGGCGGCCGTGAAGGTCGGCAAGGACGGCGCGCTCGCGCTTCACGAGGCGGAGCTGGTGGCGCGCCTGGACCGACGCTGGGGACCCGAGGTACTCGACGCGGGCACCGCGGGGGGCGCGTTCTTCGTCGCGCTCGCGTGGACGAGCGGCGAGACGCTCGGCGTCGGATCCGCCCCCAAGCGCGGCGCGGGCGGCGTGAAGGATCGGCAGAGGCTCGCGGCGATCGTCGCCCACGGTGTGGGGCGCGGGCTCGCGGAGCTCCACGCGGCGGGTGTGCGCCACGGAGACGTGAAGCCGGCGAACGTCGTCCTGTCCGATCGCTCGCGACCTCCCGAGCGCGCCGTGCGCGACGTGCCCGAGGAGCGAGGTGCCACGCTCATCGACCTGAGCGCGTCGGCCGACGTGGGTGAGGCGCTCCGCGGCGTCACGCCACACTATCTGGCGCCGGAGACACGCGAGACCGGCGAGGCCGGCCTGCCCGCTGACGTCTACGCGCTCGGCGTCGTCCTGGCAGAGCTCCTGGCCGGCGCCGGCGGCGAGCCCGCGGTCTGGGCCGAGGCGATGACGGCGCGCTCGCCCGGTGCGCGTCCGAGCGCCGTGTGGGTCGCCGACCGCGCGGCGCGCGCGCTCGGCCTCCGCGCGGACGAGGACGAAGAGAGACGGGCGCGCGTCGCCGCGGTGAAGCACGCGTACCTCGGGCTCCGGGCGCACGAGATCCGCGGCGCCGGGCACCCCGGGGTCGGCATCGGTGAACCGGCGCGCGCATGGCTCGACGAGGCGGGCGCATGGCAGAAGAAGCTGGGCCGCGGGGGCTCAGGCGCGCTCGCGCCGCTGGGGGCGCTGGGGCGCGCGCGGTGGATCGTGGCGCTCGTCGGGCCGAGCGCGGCGAGCTGGCCGGTGGTCGCCGACGAAGACGAGGGAGCGCTGGCGACGCGCCTCGTCGCGCTCGCGCGCGATCGCCCGCTCGCCGCGTGGACGCGCGACGACGTCGCGGACGACGTCCAGGGCAAGGCGGCTAGCTCCCCCCGTCGGGCTCCGCCGGAAGGGGACGACAGATGGGCGTGGCTCGCGCGCGAGCTCGCGCGCCCTTTGCCCGATCCGGCCGCGCTGCGCCTGGCCGAGGATGAGACGGCGGAGGGCCGCGCGCCGCTGACCGTGGCGCTGGAGGTCGCGCGCGCGCTCTTGCGTCGCGGTGACATTGGCCGCGCGTGGGCCGTCGTCGCGCCGCTCACGGACGACGACGCGGGGGCCTTGCGCGCCGAGCTCGCGCGCCGCCGCGGCGATCTCCCGCTTGCGGCCGCGCTCGCGTCGCGCGCGGGCGCGACGGCGATCGCCGCACGGATCGCGTGGGACCAGGGGGACGACGAGCGCGCACACGCGCTCGCCGAAACCGCGCCGGGCGCCGCCGGAGCCGAGGTGCGCGGCCTCGTCGCCTACCGGCGCGGCGCCTACGAGGCTGGTATCCGCGGCGTCACCGAAGCGCTCGCCGCGGCGCGTGAGCAGGACGAATGCGCGCGCCTCGAAGCCACGCTGGGCATGCTCCACCACGCGAGGGGAGACGCCTTGGCGAGCCTCGCTGCCTACGGGCGCGCGATGGAGCTCGCCACGCGCGCCGGTGCCGTCGTGGAAGAGGCCGCCTACGCGACCGGCGACGCCGCCGCAGCGAGCGACGCGGGGCGTATGGACCGCGCCCTGACGAGCGCGACCCGCGCGGCGCTTCTCTGGGAGCGCCTCGGCCGCCCCGGCTTCGTCGCGCGCGCGTGGCTCTCGCGGGCGAGCGCGCTCGCGGCCATCGGCGCGACCCACGCCGCCGACGAGGCCGCCGCCGAAGCGCAGCGACGCGCGGCCGAGACGCGCGACGTCCGCGCCCACGCGTATGCGCGCTGGGCCATCGTCGAGTCGCGCCCGCCGGGTGACGCCCGCGCGCGTGACGAGGCGATCGCCGCCGATCGTGCCCTCGCCGGGGACGAGGAAGACGGCGCGGAGGATCGCGTTCGGGCCGCGGCGCGCCTGCTCGTGTGGGCGCCCGACGCGCTCGATGCGTCGCGCGTCGGCGCGTGCGACGCCGCCGCCGACCGCCTCGGCGCCGCCGCCCGCTGGGAGTGGTGGGGCGCACGCGCCGCGGCGGTCCTTTCGGGCGCGCACCCGGCGGGCGCCGCGGCGGTCCTCGCGCAGCTTCGCGGCCTCGTTGGGGTGCCCGCGCCACTAGGCTCCCGAGGCCCCGCGCTCGACGCCGCCGTGCGCCTCGCCGAGTCGCGCGGCGACGGCGACGCGGCCAGGCGCTTCGAGGCGCTGCGCCTGGTTGCGGCGCGCACGCTCCGCGAAGGCACGCCCGCGGAGCACGCGTCGTCCCTCGCGCACGTCCCCTGGGCGCGCGCCGGCGCGCTCGACGGGGACGTGGAGCTCTTGCCCGCCCAGGTCGCTCAGCTCGACGCCATCGTCCGCGCCCTCGCGTCGCGCGATCGCCTGCGCCCGCTGCTCGAGCAGGTGTTGGACACCCTGGTCCTCTGGACCGGTGTCGAGCGGGGCCTGCTGCTGCTCCGCGCGCCCGACGGCCGGCTCGTCCCCCGCGCCGCCCGCAACCTCGCCCGGCGCGATCTCACCGGCGAGCAGCTCGCGCTCTCGCAGGGCATCGCCCGCCGGGCCATCGAGACCGGCGACGCCGTCGTCGCCACCGACGCGTACGCGCAGATCGGCGATCTCCACGCCTCCGTGCACGCGCTGCGCCTCCGCAGCGTCCTCGCCGTCCCGCTCACAGCACGCGGCGAGACGGTCGGCGTCGTCTACCTCGACGATCGCGCGCGCCGAGGCGCCTTCGGGCCGCGCGAGCTGGCGTGGGTGCGTCTCGTCGCCAGCCAGGCTGCGATCGCCATCGCGGACGCCCGCGATCAGGTGCTCCTGAAGCGCGCGGTTCGCCGCGAGACGCGCGCCCGCGCGGCGCTCTCGCGGCTGCTCGCGGAGCGCGACGCCGAGCTCGACGCCACGCGCGCGGAGCTCGTGGCGACGCGCGGCGACGAGACGCGCTTCCGCTACGACGCGATCATCGGTCGCTGCGCGCCGATGCGCGCGCTCCTCCGCCTCGCCGATCGCGTGACCGCCAGCGACGTGCCGGTGCTGGTCGTCGGCGAGAGCGGCACCGGCAAGGAGCTCGTCGCCCGCGCCATCCACGCCAACGGAGCCCGCGCGCGCCGCGCGTTCGTGAGCGAGAACTGCGCGGCGGTGCCGGAGCCGCTCCTCGAATCGACGCTCTTCGGCCACGTGCGCGGCGCCTTCACCGGCGCGTCGTCCACACGCGCGGGCCTCTTCGACGCGGCCGACGGCGGTACGCTGCTGCTCGACGAGATCGGCGAGATGTCCCCGGCGATGCAGACCAAGCTCCTGCGCGTCCTGCAGGACGGCGAGGTCCGAGCCGTGGGCGGCGAGCGGACGCGCAAGGTGGACGTGCGCGTCATCGCCGCGACGCACCGCGATCTGCCGGCGATGGTCGCCGCTGGCAACTTCCGGGAGGATCTCTTCTACCGCCTGGCCGTCGTCGAGCTCCGCGTGCCGCCGCTCCGCGAACGCGCGGAGGACATCCCTCTCCTCGTCGCACACATCGTCGCGAGGCACGCGGCGGGCCGTGAGGTGAAGGTGACGCGCGCGGCGATGGACCGGCTTGTTCGCTTCCCGTGGCCTGGCAACGTGCGCCAGCTCGAGAACGAGCTCCGGCGGGCGCTGGTCCTCGGCGCGGACGAGCGTGCGCTCGACGTTGGCGAGCTCTCGGCCGACGTCGCGCGCGGTGGTCCGGGCGCGGCCCGCGGCACGGGCCTCGATCTGCGTGCCCGCGTCGACGCCCTCGAGACCGAGCTAGTACGCGAAGCGGTGACGAGGACGGCGGGCAACCAGACCCGCGCCGCGGCGCTCCTCGGCGTCTCCCGCTTCGGGCTCCAGAAAATGATGAAGCGGCTCGGCGTGAAAACCTGACGAAAGCGGCGGCGCGGGGCCGGGCGCCGAATGTGATGCGGGCGGACGAACCGTGAGGGCGCCGGCGCGGCGCGATCACACGCTGCGGGGCTGTAGCGCCTGTAGTGCCGGTAGCGCGTCTGTAGGGCCCGTAGCTACGCGTCTTCTTTTGCGAATCTCGATTTTTGGAGATGACGAGGGCCCGCGCGCCGCTACTCTCATAGTGAAATGGGGGGCACCACGATCACCGCCGCGAAGTCCGACGATCCGCTTGGCCTGGTAGGGGCGCTCATCGACGGGCAGTACCGTGTCGAAGAGGTCGTCGGCCACGGCGAGCTGTCGGTCGTCTACCGAGGGCGCCACGAGGGCGTCGACGCGCCGATCGCGATCAAGTGCCTGAACCTGCCGCTGACGCTCGACACCGAGAAGTACGAGCCGCTCGTCGAGAGTCTGCGCGAAGGAGCGCGCCTGCACTACCAGCTCGGGCGTCGCCACGTGCACATCGTGCAGAGCGTAGCGTGCGGGACGACGCTCGCGCCGAAGACGGGCGCGGGCGTGCCGTACATGGTCCGCGAGTGGCTGCAGGGGCGCTCTCTGGCCGCCGAGCTCGCGCGTCAGCAGTCGCGCACCCGCACGATCCGCGAGGTCCTCACGCTCCTCGACTCCGCCGCCGACGCCCTCGCGTTCGCGCACGCCGAGGGGGTCTCGCACCAGGGCCTGAGCCCGTCGAACCTGTTCGTCGCGTGGATGCAGGAGGGCCCCGTCGTCAAGGTTCTCGACTTCGGGGTCGCCAGGGTCTTGAACGAGCACGCGGTCATCACCGCCGCGGGCGTGCGCGAGGACCAGCTCGACGCCGCGCCCCAGGTCCTGAGGCCGGCGTACGCCGCACCCGAGCAGCTCGATGCGTCGTTCGGCGAGAAGGGCGCGGCCACCGACGTCTACACCTTCGCGCGCGTCGTCTACGAAGCGCTCGCCGGTCGCGCGGTCTTCTCCGACGACGCCTCGGCCGCGGAGATCGTGAGGGCGGTGCGCGATGGTGGTCCGCCGAGCGCCCGCGCCATGGGCGTCGTCATCACGCCCGAGGTCGAAGCGGTGCTCGCGCGCGCGCTGGCGACGGCGCCCGCCACGCGTTACCCCGACATGCGCGCGTTCTGGGACGAGCTCGGTCGCGCCGTCGCCCGCGCTCCGAAGAGCATCCTGCCGCCGCCGGCGCCGAAGAAGCCGCCGGTGCCCGTGCGCCCTCCGCCGCCGTCGTACGATCGGGTCTCGACGACCGCCGAGGTCGCGCCCGCGGTGGCCTCGCCGTCCGCGCCGGCGCTGCTCGTCGCGCCGCCGCTCGGCGCGTTTTCCGACGAGATCGCGGAGCTCGGGGACGAGGACCTGCTCACGCCCGCAGGCCTCGACCCCTCGCCGGTCGCGCGGCTCGCCGCGATGGGCAAGACGCCGCGCCAGCAGCGATGGCTGGCCGCGGCGGGCGCCGCGTCGCTCGCGGGGCTGGTGCTGCTCCTCGCCGTCACCGCGCCGCGCGCCGCGACGTCGAGCCGCGAGGCGCGCGTCACGACGTCGCACGCAGCGAAGTTCCTCGTCGCCACGAAGGACACGCGCGCGCCGGCGTCGATCGTCCTGCTCCCGCCAGAGGTCGTCCCGTCGCCGCCGGCGACCCAGGGCGCCGCACCCCCGCGCCCGCTCGGTCCGTTCTCCGCCGCTCTCGCGCGCACGGCTCTCTCCGACGCCGCGCCCGATCTCGCGTCGTGCATGGGCCGCACCGGCCCGCGTGGCCCGGGCAGCGTCCGCGTCCGGTTCAACCCGAGCGGCAAGATGGCCGAAGCCTACCTCGGTCCTCCCTACGCGGGGACGGCGATCGGCCGCTGCATCCTCGAGCGCTTCTCGAAAGTGCGCGTGGATCCCTTCATCGGCAACCCGGCGTCGGTCAACTACGCCTTCTACTCGATCCCGTTCTGATCGTTCTGGTCCGCTCCCATCGGGACGGACCCGCAGCGACGCCAGGCCGGCGGCAGCCCCCCCATACACGAGGGGGGCGAGCCGGGCCGGATCACTTCTTCAGGTCTTCTTTTTCCAGCTTGTCGAGCTCGGCCTTGTAGTTCGACTTCTGGATCTGCGACGTCGTCGACTGCTCGACGTCGTCGTCGTCGTTCGCCGCGAGATCGAACTCGCCGTCATCGACGTCGTCTTGCGCGGCGGCGGCTTGCGCGGAGAGCGGGCTCGAGGCGCTGGCCGCAGAAGTGCTCGCCACGGGTGTGGTGACCGTCGGGCCTGCGGACGCCGGCGGAGCCGGAGCGCCGGTCTTGTCGGTCTTGTCGGTCTTGTCGCACCCGAGGAGCATCGCTCCCAGCATCAGGAGGCAGGCGAGGTACCTCACTTCGCACCTCCCGCCGCAGCCGACGCCGAGGGCGCAGGCGCCGCGCCGCCGGCCGTCAACGTGACGTCGAGCTTCACCGGCTCCGACCACTGCGCGTACTCCTTGCCCTTCGCGCTCTTCGCCGTCGTGATGGCGTGCCCGACGAAGTGCGCCTTGCCGGCGTGAAAGTGCACCCAGTGCGGATCGTCCGCGGCGATCGTGCACTCCGGCGTCGCGCTCCACTCCTTGCCCTTGCGGTTCGACCACGAGTGCCCCGACTGGCGGAGCGAGCACGCGTAGCGAACCGCGTCCTTCGTGGGGGTCATCTTGAACGTGAGCGCGCTGCCGAGCGGGGCCGTCGCTCCGGCGGCGGGCGACGCCAACGTCGGCGCGCCGGGCACGGCCGGCGCCTTGGCGACGAGCTCGGGCAGGGCGGCGAAGTACGCGCCGTCCAGCTTCTTCAGTAGCGCGTCGGTGCGGGTCACCGCCGCCGCGTCCTTGTCGTCCTCCGCGAGCTCGCGGATGCGCAGCGTGCTGTACGCGCGGCGCCAGTGATCGCTCGAGAGCTTGGTCATCTCCGGCGACCAGACGTGGTGCGCCGTGATTTCCTTCTGATGCTTGCGGGTCTCGCGGACGTACTTCCTGCGGAACGCCTTCTGCTCGGGCGTCTCTTTCTTCGCCGGGCCAGCGCTCCCGGTCGGAGCTGCGCTCCCTGCCGGGGCCGCCGACCCGCTGTGCGTCGGCGCAGGCGCGTCCGCCAGCGCGACGCTCGCGGCCAGCAAGACCGCGGCTCCGAGACCGAATGATTGCAATCGCATGGTGTCCTTCCTCGAGCACGTTGCTCGGCTCGATTCGCTGCCTAGAAGATGCTCTTGACGGTGTTCCAGATCGATTTGCCGACCGAGGCGACCTTGTCCTCGATCTTGGCGACGAACGACGGGTGCGCGTCCGGCGGTGTCTCGTTCGCAGCGGCGGCTTGGACGGCGGCCGTGTCCACCGGTTGCGTGTTCTCGGTGACGACGGAGGCGGCGATCACCTCCTGGGTGATCTCTCCGAAACCATCGACGAGGCCGAGCGTCTGCGGCCCGGCGATGCCGTCGACGTCGAGGCTCTTGGAAGCCTGAAACTCGCGGACCGCCTTCTCGGTGCCCGCGCCGAAGATGCCGTCGGCGGGCGAGATGCCGAGGCCGGCCTGCAGCTTCTTCACCGTCTCGCCGCGGTTTCCCTTCTGCAGGAGCACGAGCTCGTGCAGCCCCATCTGCGTGAACGTGTCGGGGCCGGCGATGCCGTCGGCGTCGAGGCCGTTCTGGCTCTGGTAGGCGCGCAGCGCGGCGTCCGTTCCCCCGCCGAAGATCCCGTCGGCCTCGACACCCAATTTCTGTTGCAGGATTCGCACGGGCTCGCCACTGAGCCCCTTTCGCAGCATCGACATCGTTCCGACCTCCTCGGTTTGTGAGGACCGAACTAGACAGCATCCTGCTCGCTTGCGCTAGCCCGTCGGCGAGGTCGCAGGACGTGGGAGAGTTGGAATACGCGTCGGAGTTCAGGCGTAGGGTTTCGACGTGAAACCTCTTCTTCTCCTCCGAGTCCCCCTCGCTCTCTCTGCCCTCTCGGCGGCATGCGGCAGTGCGCCCGCTCGCGCGCCCGCAGTCTCCGCGACCGCGTCTTCGGCGTCGGCGACGACCGCGCGGGAGAGCTGCTTCCTCCTTCGACAGCTCGACGGCACGCGGCGTGTTCGGACCGGCGGCGACACGTGCGCGACGCGCGTGTGGCCGGCGTCGACGTTCAAGGTCCCGCACACCCTCATCGCGCTCGAGACGGGCGCGCGCAGCGGGCCGGACGATCGCGAGCCGTGGGATGGGCACGACGTCCACCCGGCCGCGTGCCGCGCCGACCAGACACTCGGCAGCGCGCTCCAGAATTCCTGCGTCTGGTACTACCAGCGCACCGCCACCAAGATCGGCCGCGCGCGCATGACGGAGGCGCTCGCCAAGCTCCACTACGGCGATGAGAAGATCGGCGACGACCTGACGATGTTCTGGCTCGAGGGCCCGCTCACGATCTCGGCCGACGAGCAGGCCGATCTCATGGAGGGGCTCGCGCGGCGCACGCTCCCGATCGCGATGCGTCACATGGACGCGGTCGACGCGATGATGCTGCAGGTCCCGGGCTCCTTCCGGCGCAGCTCGCCGGTCGACGTGGGCGTCACGTGGGACCCCGACGCGACGAAGATCTACGCCAAGAGCGGCTCGGCCGACGACGACAGCCACGCGCGCCCCAACGTCCGGTGGTTCGTCGGCCACCTCACCGCCGGCGGCCACGCCTACGCCTTCGCGAGCCTCGTCCTCGACCGGGGCGAGCTGTCCACCGAGGCCCTCACGCAGGCCGCCGCAGGTCTCGTGGACGCCGGGCTCGTGCGCCGGAGCCGGTAATCGTCGCAAATGTCCGCGGTCTTCGCGCGGACCCCCAAAAAAACACGAGACACCCCCGCCCGTTCGAAGTAGACATGCGGCGTCTCAGGGGCCGTAGCTCAGCTGGGAGAGCGCATCCATGGCATGGATGAGGTCAGGGGTTCGATCCCCCTCGGCTCCACCCCCTGAAAACCTGCGCGCCTGCGCGAGCGCCAGGCGCGGACGCGGACGAGAGCAGACCGCATGAGCGACGACGCCGCCGAGCGCGCATTCCCCTGGTACGATCCCCGTTCGGCGCGCGGCCGGCTGGCGGTCGCCGTCGTGTTCGGCGTCGGGGCGATGCTGGCGATGCCGGTGAACCTCAGCTGGGCCGGGCGCTTCGTCGGCGGCTGGGATGTGGGCGGCCTCATCCTGCTGTCGCTCTCGTGGTCGATCATCCTGCGCGCCGATCCGAAGGAGACGCGGCGTCGCGCCGGTTCCGAGGATCCTGGGCGAACCATGGTGATGGCCATCGTCGTCCTCACCGCGATGGTCAGCCTCTTCGCGGCGACGGTCGCGATGCGCCACGCCAAGACGCTGAGCGGCGGCATGGAAGGCCTGCTCGTCGCGATGTGCATCGGCGCCGTGGCGGCGTCCTGGTCGGTGACCCACACCGCCTACACCTTCCGCTACGCCCACCTCTATTACCGCGAGGACGGGGCTGCGGAGGGGGGTCTCGTGTTTCCTGGCGACGAGGCGCCATGCGACAGCGACTTCGCCTACTTCGCCTTCGTCATCGGCATGTGCTTCCAGACGTCCGATGTGACTGTGACGAGCCGTCTCGTACGCCGTGACGTCCTCGTGCACTCCATACTCAGCTTTCTCTACAACACCGCCATCGTCGCGCTCACGCTGAACCTCGTCTTCGGCTTCCTCGGGTGAAGCCCGGCGGTTGGCAGGAGTTTGCCGATCGGCGGCAAACGGCAGGAAGCTGCCTGCACCGGCGGATGATTTCCGCCGCATTTTGCGGGGGAAGCTCGGGAATGCGTCTTGCTCCAGTGAGGGCATGAGCAACGCTTCGGCCTCCCCCGCGCGCGCATCGATTCCCCGTCCCGCACCGCTGCACGTGCCGCCGAAGGCGCGGCCTCGGATCGAGAGCCTTTCCGACGCGGACTTTGCGCTCGTCGAGGAGCCGCGCCCCGAAGTGCCTCGCCCCGGTCCGCGCCCACCGAGCGCTGCGCCCGCCTCCTCGCGCCGGCCGCGGGGGGAGGACCTCATCCCCATGCTGTTCGACCAGATCCACGGCATGGATCTGCTCACCGACGCCCTCGAGGGGGCGCGCTTCGTCCTGGCGGTGCTCGGCGAGACGATCCCGTCGCGCGCCAGCCTCGTGCACCTCTACGACGCGTCCCGCCGCGCGTTCGTGGTCGTCGCGGCGCGCGGCGAGCAGAAAGACAGCATGATCCTGTCCCGTCAGGACGGGCGCGATCCGCTCCTGCGCGCGCTCATGCCCGGCGGCCGCCCCTTCGCCTGGCGAAACCTCCGCGAGGTCTCCATCCGCGGGATCCCCCGCTTCGCCGAGCTGTCGCACATCGACTCCGTCGTCGCGGCGCCGGTCTCGATCGGCTCGCGCTGGATGGGCGTCATCGAGCTCGTCGACCCGTTGAGCCGCGGCGGCAACGGGCTCGGGACCGCGGAGGAAAACGGGCTCGCCTACGTGGCCGACCGCTACGCTGCCTACCTCTCGACCCGTGGGGTCATCGTCGACGTCGCCGAGATCGCCAGGTTCGCCCTCACGTCGTGAGCCTTCACCAGGCGGCGTGATACGCTCCACGGTATGAGCGAACGCCGAACGCGTGCGTCGTGGCTTCCCTTGTCCGTCGTCTTCGCGCTCGCGGTCGCCGCCGTTCAAGCGTGCGGCAGTAGCGGCCCTCCTTCCGGATTCAACGACGGCGACGGTGGCTCGTCAGGATCGTCAGGATCGTCCGGCTCGAGCGGCAGCAGCGGGAGCAGCGGCAACGTCTTCGGCGACGACGGCGGCCTGGCCGGCCACGTGCTCGGCATCACGCCTGCGACCGCGGCCCTCACGATCACGGACAAGACGAAGTCCGTGCAGCAGGTGTTCGCGGCGACGCTCGACGGCGCGCCGCTCACGTCGCAGGTGACGTGGTCGCTCGACACGTACGCGGAGGGCAGCATCACCAACGCCGGCACGTTCACGACGACCGGTATCGTCGGCGGCAACGTCGCCGTCACGGTCACATGGGGCAAGCTCAAGGCGACGGCGAAGCTCGCGGTCGCCGTCGACATCAAGGAGACCGTGTTGCAGGGGCCCGGCGATCCCGGCCCTTCGGGTGGCAACGGCGGCGCGCTCGGCGGTCCGCCGCAGCCTGATCCGGGCGGCGTTAACGCGACGAAGATCCTCTACCCCTACGATCAGACCGTCATGCCGCGCGGCCTCACCGCGCCGCTCCTGCAGTTCAGTCCCGGCAGCATCCCGCCCGAGGACGCGCTCGTCACGATGACGGCGCCGCTCTTCAGCTGGAAGGGGCTCATCCACGTCCAGGTGCCGGGCACGCCTCAGTTCAGCATCCCGCAGGACATCTGGGACGGCGCCCTTCAGACCGCGGGCGGCACGAAGCTCGACGTGTCGGTCACCAAGGCCGCGGCCGGCATCGCGTACGGACCGGCGAAGACGTCGATCATCGTCGCCCCGGCGTCGCTCAAAGGCGCCGTCTACTACATGACGTACCAGACGCCGAACAACGGCCTCTACTCCGTGAAGCCCGGCGTGCGGCAGCCGGCCAAGCTCCTCATCCCCGGCTGCGTCGTGTGCCACTCGGTGTCGGCGAACGGCAGCCGCCTCGCGACGGGCGCCGACCAGGCGGGTAACGCCGCGCAGGCCGGCGTGTACAACGTCGGCGCCGATGGCTCGCAGACGCAGCTCACGCAATCGCCGGCTGGCCTCGGCGGCGACTCGCGCGGCCTCTCGTTCGCGACGTTCACGCCCGACGGCCAGTTCGTCATGCGCAGCCAGAACAACTTCTGGGGCGGTGTGAATCAGCAGGCTTGGAAGATCAACGACGTCGCCAAGACGCTCGACCCTGCCACGGTCACCGGGCTCGGCCCCAACGTCGCGGCGCTCGTCCCGTCGATCTCGCCCGACACCAAGCACTACGCGTTCACGAACGGCCCCGGTGAGACGCCGGCGTTCGGCACGCCGAGCCGCTCGGTGAGCTTGATGGATCTGAACGTGAACGCGGCCACGAGCACGCTGGCGTTCTCGAACCGCCAGCTGCTCCTCGACAACGGTGCCAGCGGCGCCGTCACCAAATTCGTGAATTTTCTTCCGGACCCGAATTTCATCGTCCTGCAAGAGGGGGAGAACTACCTCACCAGCTACGACATGATGCTGCCGACGTGGGGCCCCAACAGCAGCTTCGAGACCGCCACGGGGCGCCTCTACATGATCAAGGCGGCGACGAAGGAGCACATCGAGCTCGCGACGCTCAACGCCGGCAACGCGGCGATCGACAAGCAGCGCAACTACGAGCCGTTCCCGCTCCCCGTCACCGCCGGTGGCTACTTCTGGATCGTGTTCACGAGCATCCGCGAGTACGGCAACGTCTACCAGGGCGCGGCGGCGCAGAAGCAGCTCTGGGTCGCGGCGATCTCGACGACCGCGGG
Organism: Myxococcales bacterium; assembly: GCA_025359105.1. Taxonomy (GTDB): domain Bacteria; phylum Myxococcota_A; class Polyangia; order Polyangiales; family Polyangiaceae; genus JANYHK01. The sequence continues at coordinate 24,843 of JANYHK010000008.1, forward strand.
GCCCGGCGTCGACCCCAGCCACCCGCCTTTTTACCTCCCGAACCAGTCGAGCACGAAGAATGAGCGCGGCGCGTGGGCGCTCGAGCCGTGCCACAAGGACGGCCTCACGTGCGAGACCGGCGACGAGTGTTGCAACGGCTTCTGCCGCCCGTCGGATCCGAACGATCCCAAGTCGCCGAAGGTCTGCCAGCCTCCGCCCGTCGGTAGCTGCTCTCAGACGAGCGAGAAGTGCACCGGCGACGGCGACTGCTGCGACGCGGCGCTCGGCACGCGTTGCATCGGCGGCTTCTGTACGGTCAAGGGTCCGGCGTAGCTCTCGCTTCGTTCAGAGCGCGAGGTGCTTGCGCGCTTCGAAGAGATCCTTCACGACGACGACGTCGGCGATCGCCTCGAATTCAGCCGGATCGTGCTCGGGGACGGCGATCACGCGCATGCCCGCGGCGCGACCGGCGGCGACGCCGGCCATCGAGTCCTCGAGGACGACGCACCGGGCCGGGGCGACGGCCAGGCGTGCCGCGGCGAGGAGGAACACGTCGGGCGCGGGCTTGGGGTGGGCCACGGCGTCGCCGGTGACGATCGCGTCGAAGAGGTCGTGCAGCGCCAGTCGGCGGAGCACCGCGTCGACGAGGCGCCCGTGCGACGACGACGCGCAGGCGATCGGGAGGCGCGGCACGTAGGCGCGCGCCGCCGCGAGGATTTCGGTGCACCCGGGCTTCAGGCTCAGCTCGCCCGCGCGCGCGATGAAGGCATCGACGATCTCGTCGACCATCGCGACCGGCTCGACCTCGAAGCGGAACACCTCCCCCATCACGCGCAGTGTGTTGAGGAGCCCCTTGCCTACGCACGCCTCGGCGAGCCCCTCGGTCCAGTCGGCGCCGCGCGCGCGGGCGAAGGCGCGCTCGACCTCGAACCAGAGCGGCTCGCTGTCGACCATCAGCCCGTCCATGTCGAAGAGGAGCGCGCCGGCTTCGATCACGACGCGCCGTTCTTCGCGAACCACTCGAGCATGCGCTTCCACGCGTCGTCGGCGGCGGACTTGCGGTAGCTGGGACGGTAATCGGCGTTGAATCCGTGCGGCGTGTCCGGGTAGACCACGATGTCGGAGGGGCTCTTCGCCGCGGCGAGCTCGGCTTTCATCATGTCGACGTGCGCGACCGGGATGCCCGAGTCCGCGCCACCGTAGAGGCCGAGCACCGGCGCCTTCAGCGATTTCGCGAGATCGATCGGGTGCTTCGGCTGCAGCTCGTTGTGCGCGCCGGAGATGCGCCCGTACCACGCGGCGGCTGCCTTGAGCTTCGGCTGGTGCGCGGCGTAGAGCCACACCTCGCGCCCGCCCCAGCAAAACCCCGTGATTGAAAGCTTCACCGGATCGCCGTTCGACGCTTTCTTCGCCCACTCCCACGCCGCGTCGAGATCTCCCATCACCTGCGCGTCGGGCACCTTGGTGACGACCTTCTCGAAGATCTCCGCGATGTCCGTGAGCTTCGACACGTCGCCCTGACGCGCGTAGAGCTCGGGCGCGACGGCGCAGAAGCCGGCCTTCGCGAAGCGGCGGCAGAGATCGCGCAGGTGCTCGTGGACGCCGAAGATCTCCTGGACGACGAGGACGACCGGGAACTTCGTGCCGGTCTTGGGCATCGCCCGGTACGCGGGCATCTGGAAGCCGCCCGAGAGGATCTTCACCTCGCCGGCGACGAGGCCCTCGGCGTCCGTCGTGACGGTGTCGGCGCTCACCGGCTGCACCGCGAGGGCGAAGCCGGCGGCGAGTGAGGTGGTGACGAACGCGCGGCGTGTTGTGGTCTCGCTCATGGGTGCTTTTCTAGCATCGAGCCGCGCGGAGGACGAGCGGGGGCCTCGCCCCGCGGTGGTGCCAGGCCGTCGGAAACGGGTAACCTCCTCTTGCATGAAGACGCCGGGGGTTCCTCGGAACGAGGCGGCGCGCCTCGCCGAGCTCCAATCGTACGAGATACTCGACACGGATGCAGATGCCGCCTTCGACGCGCTGACCAAGCTCGCCGCGGAGACCATGGGCGTCCCGGTGGCCCTCGTCTCGCTCGTGGACGCCGACCGGCAATGGTTCAAGTCTCGCCAGGGCCTCGCCGCGACGCAGACCTCCCGCGACGTCTCGTTCTGCGGCCACGTGGTCGCCGAAGGGGTGCTGCTCGTCGTCCCCGACGCCTTCACCGACTCGCGGTTCGCCGACAATCCCTTGGTCACCGCCGAGCCGCGGGTTCGGTTCTACGCCGGCGTACCGCTGCGGACGTCGACCGGCGTGGACCTTGGCACCCTGTGCGCGATCGATCACGTGCCCAGGGAGCCCACGCCGAAGCAGATCGAGCTGTTGACGCTGCTGGCCGGGCTCGTCGTCGACCGGCTCGAGGCGCACCGCAACCAGCGCCACCTGATCTCCGAGCGCGCCGTGGCGGTGGAGAACGCCCGCCGCCTCAACGTCCTCTTCGCGGCCATGGCCGAAGGGGTCGTCGTCCAGGACGGAGCCGGCGTCATCACCGCTGCCAACGCGTCCGCCGAGCGCATTCTGGGGCTGACCGTCGACCAGATCGCCGGACGATCCTCCCTGGACTCGAGGTGGAGGAGCGTCAAAGAAGACGGGTTGCCCTTTCCCGGCGAGGAGCATCCGGCGATGCGCACGCTCCAATCCGGCGAGCCCTCGCGCGACGTGGTGATGGGAGTCCACAAGCCGGGCGGCGAGCTCACCTGGATCAGCATCAACGCCCTTCCGCTGCGCGGCGAGGACGAGCAGCAACCTCACGGCGTGGTCACGACGTTCCACGACATCTCCGCGATCAAGGCGGTTCAGGCGGCGACCGAGCGCCTCTCTCGCCAAGAACGGCTCGTGACGACGGGAACGCTCGCTTCCGGTGTCGGCCACGAGATCAACAACCCACTCAGCTTCGTCCTCGCGAACCTCGAGTTTGCCATGGACGAGGTTCGCGCGATCGGGGGCGGCTCGCCGTCGGCTCGACTCCGCGAGCTGCTCGTGGTCCTCGCCGAAGCGCGGGAGGGTGGCGAGCGGATTCGGAGGATCGTCCACGGCCTACGCGCGCTCGCGCGCGAGGAGTCGGAGCCGGTCGCGACCAATCTCGAAGGCGCCGTGGCGATTTCGATAAGCATGGCGGGCCATGAGCTTCGCCAGAAGGCGACCGTCGTGAAGAACCTCGCCGAGACGCCCCTGGTGCTCGCGGACGAGTCGCGCCTCTCGCAGGTCCTCGTCAATCTCGTCGTCAACGCGGCGCAGGCGTTCACGAGTCCGGACCCCGAGAAGAATCGAATCACCGTGACGAGCGCTCTCGAGCCCGACGGACGCGTCTCCGTTGCGGTGGCCGACAACGGTCCCGGCGTGCCCGTGGATCTCCGCCGGAGGATCTTCGACCCGTTCTTCACGACCAAGCCGGTGGGGGTTGGGACGGGGCTGGGGCTCTCGATTTCACAGAGCATCGTCGCCTCGCTCGGGGGCGAGCTCACCATCGAATCCGAGGAAGGGCGCGGGACGACCTTCCGGGTCTTCCTGCCGGTGGCGCCGGCTGTCGACGGCGGCGAGGCACCCCCCGTCGACGACACGAGCGGCGCACGCGGCGCGCGGATTCTCATCGTCGACGACGAGCCGGCCATCGTGAACAGCGTGCGACGCTTGCTGGGCCGTGAGCACCGGGTCGTCGGGCTCACCGACGCGCGCGAGGCGCTGGCGCTCATCGTTGGCGGGGAGCGCTACGACGTCATCTTCTGCGACCTCGTGATGCCGCACCTCGGCGGCGACGCGTTCTACGAGCGCGTGCGGGCCTTGGCTCCGGCGCTCGCCGATCGCTTCGTCTTCGTCACGGGCGGCGCCACCGACCCTCGGCTCCAGACCTTCCTCGCGGAGGTGCCCAACGAGCGCATCGAGAAGCCCTTCAGCCTCCAGAATTTGAGGGGGATCGCGCGGCGTTTCGCGGGGACGAGCACGGGGCCGGAGCGGTAGCGAGGCGTGTCTCGACGCGCGGGAGCGACTCCTCGAGGGAGGCTCCGGCTCACGTACGCGCGTAGCGGCCCGGCACTGGAGCGGGGACGCGTCAGGTACGCGTCAGGCTGTCAGGTCGCATCACCGCGCAGCGAGGCGCTTCACCAGCGCCTCGCCGATCGAGGGCGCGCCGGGCTGCCCCGGCTCGAACGCGTCCGTCGCGAGGAGCACCGCGACCGCGAGCTTGCGCTCCGGCACGCGCGCGAAGTACGCGCTGTATCCGTCGATGCCGCCCTCGTGCGAGAACACCGCGCGGCCTGCCTCGCTACGCACGTCCCACCCGAGCGCGTAGCCGCCAGCGCCCGGAGTCAGCATTCGCGCGCGCGTGGCGCCTCGGAGGAGCGTGCCGTCCAGCGCGCGATCGAACGCGAACAGATCGCGCGCGGTCGAGCGCAGCCCGGCGGCGGCGAACGAGAACGACGGATCCACCGGCGCCGCGAGTGCGCGGTGACCGTCGGGCGTCGGCGTGTGCCCACGCGCTTCGTCGTCGTCGCGGGGGCCGATCAGCGTCGTGCGCGTCATGCCTGCCGGCCCGAGCACGACCGCGCGCAGCGCCTCCTCGTAAGGTCGGCCCGTCACCTTCTCGATCACGAGACCGAGCAGAAAATAGTTCGAGTTCGAGTACGAGAAACGGCTGCCTGGCGCGAACGCCGGCTTGGCGCGGGCGATGTGCGCCAGGATCTCCGCGGACTCGTGCCGTGCGCCGCGGGTGCGCCGGAGGTCGGGCTCGTCGGTGTAGCTCGCGAGCCCCGAGGTGTGCGCGAGCAGGTGCTCGATGGTGATGCCGGCGGGGAGCTCCTTCAGGAACGTGCGCGCGCTCGCGTCGAGCGCGAGGTCTCCGCGGTCGACCAGCGCGAGCACGCACGCGGCGGTGAGCGGCTTGGTGATCGACGCGACCGCGAAGCGCGTGTCCGGCCCGGCGCGGAGCTCGTCGCCATACGCGCGCGAGAAGGCGAGCAGGCCATCGCGTGCGATCGCGACGACGCCGTGCACGTCGCGCGCGGCAGGCCCCGCGACGACCTCGCCCACCGCGTCTTCGAGGTCCTTCTGCCGCGCCGCGGACGTGTCACTCGTCGCGGGAGGCGGGGCATGCTCGCCGCGCGCGTCGCCCGTGTCGGGCCCATCGGCGGCCGTCGTGGTGGCGGTCGCGCGCGAGCAGGCCGGAGCGGCGAGGCAGAAGACGCAGGCGAGGAAGGCGAGGCCGACGAGGTCCAGTCGTGCGAGGCCGAGGAGTCGCCCTCGGCTCCGCGTCAGTGCACGCATTTCCACTGCGGGCCGGACGCTCGCGCAGGATCCGTGCACGTGCACTGCGCATTGAGCGCGCACTCGCCGGTGTCCTTGAGCGGCTTGGGATCGGGAAAATTCACGAAGCAGCCCTGCGTGTACGTCTGGGCCGGGACGAGGCCCTGGTAGTAGCCGGCGTCGGGATCGGGTGAGCACGTAGGCCCGCCCACTGCGCCGGCGTCGCAGTACACCTGCGGCTGCGAGCCGCAAGGGCCGGTGAGCCCTGCGTCCTGCGGGACGGGACCCGACAGCTGCACGGTCGCGCACGCGGCGAGGGCGACGAGCGCAGCGAGGAGCGCCAACGGGAGGAGCGGGAGGACCGTCTTCACACGCCTACTCTACGCCTGCCGATCGCGGAGCGGATCCACGTTTACCAATCGGGCAGGAATGCCCCACCGGGCCTCTTTTCTCGAAGCCGTTGACGACGGTAATACTTAGTTGTACCTAACGGAAATGCGCCTCCGCGCCACGACCGCCCTCGCCTTCGCGCTGCTCGCGTGGCCCGTGGCGTCGCGCGCGCAGCCCGCCCACGTCACGGCCCCCGATCCGATCTCGCACGTCGACGCCGTGTACCCGCAAGGGGAGGAGCTCGACACGACGGTCATCGTCACCGTCACGCTCGACAAGGCCGGCAAGGTGACCGAGGCCGTCGTGACGGAGCCCGTCGGCCACGGCTTCGACGAGGCGGCCCTCTCGGCCGCCCGGCAGTGGGTCTTCCGTCCCGCGCTCCGAGACGGCGTCGCCGTCGGCGCGCGCGTACACATTCCGTTTCACTTTTCGCCGCCGGCCGTGGCGGGCGCGCCTCCCCACGCGCACGGCGACGTGCACGCGACCGAGAAGCGCCCCAAGAAGAAGCCGGCGACCGGCGCCGAGGGGGGCATCCCTGGCATGGAGGACGCGGCGCCCGACGAGGTCACCGTCTCCGGCGTGTCGCGCCAGGCGAGCCACGGGCCCAGCGATCTCGAGATCCAGATCGGCCAGCTCCGCGCCGTCCCGCGCAAGAACGCGCAGGAGCTCCTGAAGCTCGCGCCGGGCGTGTTCCTGTCCAACGAGGGCGGCGAAGGGCACGCCGAGCAGGTGTTCCTCCGCGGCTTCGACGCGCGCGAGGGGCAGGACATCGAATTTTCTCTCAACGGCATGCCGATCAACGACGTCGGCAACCCGCACGGCAGCGGCTACGCCGACACGCACTTCATCCTGCCCGAGCTCGTCGAGTCGCTTCGCGTGACCGAGGGCCCGTACGATCCGCGCCAGGGCAACTTCGCGGTCGCCGGCAGCGCGGCCTACGCGCTCGGCCTCGCGGAGCGGGGGCTCACCGCGCAGTACGGCTACGGCACCTTCGGCACGCACCGCGCCCTCCTCTTGTGGGGCCCTCCCAAGGAGAGCTCGCACACCTTCGGCGGCGTGGAGATCTACAAGAGCGACGGCTTCGGACAGAACCGTCGGACCGAGCGCGGCACGGCGATGGCGCAGTACGAGGGCAAGCTCGGGCAGAAGACGAGCTTCCGCTTGCTCGGCACCGCGTACGCGACGCACTACGGCTCCGCGGGCGTCGTCCGCGCCGACGACCAGAAGGCCGGACGCATCGGCTTCTACGACACGTACGACGCCACGCAGGGCGGCGACGCGTCACGCGCCTCGGTCGCGTTCGACGTGGCGTCTCGCACCGGGCAGACGACCCTCGCGCAGCAGGTCTTTTTCACGCACCGCACGATGCGCCTGCGCGAGAATTTCACGGGCTTCCTCCTCGATTCGCAGAGGATCTTCCAGAGTCCCCACGATCAGCGCGGCGATCTCATCGATCTCGACACCACGATGAACACGATCGGCGCGCGCGGCTCGGCGCGCACGAAGGCGGACGTCTTCGGCGTCGGCCAGGAGCTGGAGCTCGGCTACGTCGCCCGCGTCGACGGCGTGACTGGGATGCAGCAGCGCGACCGCTTCGGGACGCTCGTTCCGTACACCAAAGAGCTCGACTCGTCGGCGACGATGAGCAACATCGGGATGTTCGCCGACGCGAGCGTCAAGCCCGGCCTCGACTGGATCACGGTGCGCGGCGGCGTGCGCGGGGACATTTTTTCCTACGACGTCGACGACCACTGCACCGTCCCCGCCGACGCGCGCGGCTCGCAGATCGATCAGCCGTGCCAGTCGATCGATCGCAGCGGATACCGCGAGCCGAACACGCGGAGCAGCACGTCGAGCATCCTCGCGCAGCCGCGCGCGACGCTGCTCGTCGGGCCCTTCTCCGGTCTCACGCTGGCCGCGAGCTACGGGCTGGGCGCGCGGACGGTGGACCCGGTCTACATCACCCAGGACACGAAGACGCCGTTCGCGCGCGTCGACGCGCTGGAGGGCGGCATCGTGTACGCCGGCTCGCTCCGCGACATGCGCCTCGGCGCGCGCAGCGTGTTCTTCGGGACGCACGTCGACAAGGATCTCGTCTTCAGCGAGACGTCGGGGCGCAACGTGCTCGCCGGCGGCACGACGCGCACGGGGTGGATGGGCGAGGGGCGCCTCACGAGCTCGTGGTTCGATCAGGCGATCAACGTCACCGCCGTGAAGGCCAAGCTCGACGCGACCGGGCTGCTCCTCCCGTACGTGCCCGATCTCGTGCTGCGGAGCGAGTCGGCGGTCTCCGGCGATCTCTTCGCGATCAAGGGCCGAGACGTGCGCGGCACGCTGTCGGCGGGCCTCGGGTACGTCGGTCGCCGCGCGCTCCCCTATGGCGAGCGGAGCGACACGATCTTCACGGTGGATCTCGGCGCGTCGGCGCGGTGGACGAACTACCAGATCGGCCTCTCGTCGCAGAACCTCCTCGATCGACGCTACCGCCTTGGCGAGCTCAACTACGTCTCCGATTTTCACGGCCAGGCGTACCCGACGCTCGTCGCGGCGCGGCACTTCACCGCCGGCGCGCCGCGCACGTTCATGCTCACGCTGACGGTGTTCTTCCCGGAGGTCGGCGGATGAGCCACACTCGGCCTCTAGGGAGCGCGCTTGGCCTCGCGCTCGCGCTGGGCCTCGGCTGCAGCGGATCGACCGGCAGCCAGGTCTTCTCGTTCCACGCCGCTGCCCGCGGCACGGACGGCGCGAAAGGCGGCGCGTACGTGTTCTCGACGCCGAGCGGCTGGAGCGTCTCGCTCACGCGCGCGACGTTGCGCGTCGGGCCCGTCTACGTGAACCACGCGGTGCCCATCTCCCAGGGGCGCGCGACGGGTGGGTACTCGAGCGGCCGCACCATCGCGCAGGTCCTCGCGCAGGTCACGGTCGACGCTCTCTCGCCTTCGCCCGTGCCGTTCGCGAGCGACGGCGAAGGCGTGGCGGATCTCGCGCAGACCGGTGAGGTGTGGCTCCTCCCGGACGGCGGCGACGACAGCACCACGATCCTCGACGTCGCCGGAACCGCCACGCGCGCCGGCGTCGTCGTCCCCTTCGCCGGGACGCTCGCGATCGACGCGAGCTGGCTCGCGCCGGCAAGCGCCGCGACCCCCGGCGAGTCGCCGCTCCTCGCGATCCGCCAGGTCACGGACATCCCCGCGACCTTCACCACGCAGCCGGGCGGCACCCTCGTGCTTCGCGTCGAGCCGGCGCGCTGGTTCGACGCCGTGAGCGACTTTGCGAGCCTCTCCGCGAACGGCGCCGGCGACGGTGGCGCCTTCAGGCTCGGCGCGAGCGGCCTCGCCTCGGACGCGACGACCGTGGCCATTTTCCGCGGTCTTCACGCGCATCAAGGGGTCTATCGGCTCGAGTGGCAGAGCCCCTGACCCCGGAGTTGCATGTATAATCGGGTGCGATGGCCAGCCATGCGCCGCCCCCTGACGAGCAATGGGTGCTCGATCTGTGGCAGTGGATGGGGCGGTCCGCGCAGTACTCGGTGAGCCACCCGGTGGCGATGGTCACGGGTACGAAGGCGCACGAAGGGCTGAGCCTGGCCCTGCGCGGCGCGGGGACGGTCACCCTCGGCGTCTTCAAGGACGCGCTCACCGTTGGAACGGTTCACGCGATCAACCCCGGCCTCAAGAGCAAGATGGCGCCGTACTTCCACGAGCGCGGCGTCGTGCTCCTGCGCTTCGTGGGAGGCGTGACGCTCGAGGAGCTGACGGCCTTCATCTCGGTGGCGGCGTTGCCGGTGAACGACATCTTCGCGGCCGGCGGTCTACGCGCGCTCACCGTGCAGCGCGGCGTCGTGCGTGTTCAGGTGGAGGAGCTCGCGCACGACGTGCTCGATCAGGAGCGCGCCGAGGACCGCAGGATCCGCCGCTTGCGCGATCTCTTCCTCGCGCTCCTCCGCGGCGTCGAGGATCGCCGCAGCGCCGTGGACCCGGGCGATCTGATCGAGCTGCTCGACGAGCCGAAGCTCCTGGCGCGCATGTTCGAGCAAGCGGAGCCGCAGCGCGCGCTGGGGCAGGTGCTCGCGGGGTTCGCCGATCTGGTCGAGGAGACCGAGGAGAAGCGCGGCGGCGCCCTGAAGCCGAAGGTGCGCCGCGTGATCCGCGCGCTCGGACCGGAGGCGCGCGATCGGCTCGTCCTCGGCTTCGCGGCGCTCGATGCCACCGCGCGGCGCCCGCTCTCCGACGTGCTCTCCTCGTTCTCGCCGCACGAGCTCGCCGAGCTCTGCCTGCCAAGCGTGCGCTACCACGCGGCGCACCTCGATCGCTTCTACTTCGCGATGCGCGCCGTCGTCCCCGACGCCGGGACGCGCATCGAAGTGCTGCGCAAGGTCGCGCGCCTCCTCTACGACCTGCCGCTCGACGAGCCGGCGACGCACGACGTCATGGCCGGGCTCGCCGAGCCGCCGCGCGACGGGGACGCGTTCCGGTTCGAGCGCGCCGTCTTGACGAAGATCGCGGCGCGCATCCAGGCCGAGCGCGCGGCCTTCCGTGCGCAGCCGGTGGGGCGGCCGCCGAGCGCCGAGGGCTTCGAGGGCGGGCGCCTCGATCTGCTCGACCACCGCGTGGCCGGCGACATCGTGCGTCTCAGCGCTCGCCTCGTCGACTTCGCGGACGTGGCCGCGCGGGCGCCAGGGCTCACCAACGCGCTCGTGCGCGTAGGACGCCTCTCGGCCGCGGGCGCCATCGCGAACGCGCTCATCGCGGTGGACGACGCGCGCTGGCTCGCCGCCACGCAGGGGGCCGTCGCGGCCATCGCGCGCGGGGAGGCCGCGCCGTTCCTCGTCACCGATCTCGAGCGCCACGAGGACCGCCTCGACGAGCTCGCGCCGTTCCTCCGCATCGTCGCCCCCTCGCGCTCCGACCTCCTCTTCGTCGCCCTCGAGAAGACGCCGAGCCGCAAGCTCCGCCGCGCGCTCCTGGAGGTCCTCGCCGGCGTCGGGCCCGCCGTGCTCCCGCACGTGAAGCGACGCTTCGCCGCCACCGACTGGTACGTCGTGCGCAACATGGTCACGCTCGCGGCGCGCGTCGGCGCGAACGTGCACGAGCTTCAAGCCGTCGCGCGGCACCCGCACCCCAAGGTGCGCCTCGAAGTGGCGCGCGCGATGCGCTCTCATCCGGCCGACCCACGCGCGGCGGACATCCTCGCGACCATGCTCCTCGACACCGCGGACGAGGTGCGCGTCACGGCGCTCACCGGTCTCGCCGAGGTCGCGCTTGGCCCGGCCGCAGCGCACTCGATCGAGGCCAGCATCCTCGACGACACACAGACCGACGATCTTCGCCGGCGCGCGCTCGAAGCGCTCGGCAAGTCGACGAGCGACGAGGCGGCGAGCGCGCTCTACCGCCTCCTCGAGCCGCGGGGTCTCCTCGAGCGCCCCTTCCTGTCGGAGCTACGCGAACGTGCGGCGGCGTGCCTCTGCCGCTCGCGGGCACCAGGCGCCGCGGCATTGTTCCAGCGCGCGCTCCAGTCGCCGACCTGGCGCGTGCGAAAGGCCTGCGAAAAGGCCGTGGAGGAGAGCCGTGGCTGACGGGCGCGTCCACGTCGCCGAGGCGATAGAGGCTCTCCACGGCCTGCTCACGTCCATCGTCTCGCGCGCGCAGTACCCCGAGGGCCACCCGACCATCCAGCGCGCCGACGAAGCGGCGACGGCGACGTTCGGCCGCGCGCTCGGCAAGCTCTCCGAGATCGTCGTCGCCCTCGTCGAGGGCGAGCTCATGATCAACGATCGGCCGATGCCCGAGCTGCGTGATCGCATGCCGGGCTTCCCCGACGCGCTCACGCGCCACGGCATCGAGTGCCTCGTGTTCCTCCAGGGGATCGAGATCGCCGAGGTGACGACGCTCGCCGAGAGCCTCGCTGGCCCGACCGATCCCGCCGATCCGCGCGCCGCCCGCGAGCGCATCACGAGCACCCTCGGCCACGTGCTCGTCCGCTTCGTCGCCCTCCGCGACGTCGATCGCTCGGAATACGATCGCGAGGAGGCCTCGCGTCGGGAGATCGAGCCGCTCGTGGTGAAGATCCTCGAGCACGTCGGCGTCCAGATGCGCGCGCGCGGCCCCATCGATCAGGCGTTCGTCCGCGGCGTCGCCGCCACCATCGTCGAGTCCGTCGACGCCCGTAAATTCGTGCTCCGAACGCGCCGCTTCGACGAAGGCGCGCTCGATCTCGCCGGCCACTCCACCAACGTCGCCGTGATGAGCGCGGCCATCGCGCGCGAGGGGCGCCTCTCGCAGGCCGTTACGGTCGAGATCACCTGCGCGGCCTTGCTGCACGACGTCGGCGAGCTGCTCCTGCCCGAGGCGCTCCAGGGGGTGCCCGAGCCGCTCCTCGACGAGCGCGGCCAGCGCTACGCCCGTCACCACCCGCTCCTCGGCGCGCGCGCGCTCCTCGACGCCGGCTGCCCGGCGCTCTGGGTCGCCACCGCGCTCGACCACCACCGCGGCGTCGACGGCCGCGGCTACCCGGCGATCGAAGGCTCGGTCCCGCACGAAGGCACGCGCATCGTGTCGATAGCCAACTACATCGAGCGCACGCGCATCCCCCTCGGCGACGCGGTGGAGTCCGACGCGCCGGAAGCCGCGGTGCGCGCCGCGACGCTGCTCGCCGGCCGCTACTTCGACAAGGCGTGGCTCGACGTCGCCGTGCGCGCGATCGGGATCTTCTCGCCGGGCATGGTCGTCGAGCTGACGGACGGGCAACCGGCGATGGTCACCCGCGTGAACACGCGCGATCCGCTGCGCCCCGAGGTGCGCTTGCTCTTCGGTGACGACGCGGGGATGCGCGTGGACATGTCCGCGTGGGACGTCCGCGAACGCAAGTTCGAGCGGTCGATCGTGCGCCTGCTGCTGCCGCGGGCGGGCGCGCGGCTGGAGAGCCGGTTCCCGCCGTCGGACGAGGAGGAGTAGGTCACCGAGTGGCTCAGTCGTCGCGCAGGGTAGGCTCCGGCCGAAGCCAGCTCTCCTGGTAGTCGGGGACGACACGCGTGTCGGCGTCGACGGCGAGCCTGAGTACGACGCAACGCGTGAACGCGCGCCCGCAACGGGGACACGTCCACGTCGTGA